>NZ_VMHH01000020.1:0-13361 GCF_007559235.1 Corynebacterium gottingense
CGCGAAACCCCCGCCCTCCGGTGTTCAAAATACCGGTGGCGGGGGTGTCGTCGAGAAGCGAAAGGCTCTTACTTGAGGGTGACCTTTGCGCCAGCCTCCTCGAGCTTGGCCTTTGCAGCCTCAGCGTCGTCCTTGTTTGCGCCCTCGAGGATGGCCTTCGGAGCACCCTCGACCATTTCCTTAGCGTCCTTCAGGCCCAGGCCGGAGACGATCTCGCGGACAGCCTTGATGACGCCGATCTTCTTGGCGCCTGCGTCCTCGAGAACGACGTCGAACTCGTCCTTCTCTTCCTCAGCGGCAGCGTCGCCAGCAGCGCCCGGAGCGGCAGCAACAGCAGCAACCGGTGCAGCAGCGGTGACGTCGAAGACCTCCTCGAATTCCTTCAGGAACTCGGAAAGCTCGATGAGGGTCATTTCCTTGAACTGCTCAATGAGCTCGTCCTTGGACAGCTTAGCCATAATGGCATCCTTTCTGTTTGTGGGCGCTTTGGCCCGAATGTTTGGTGTGTGTAGTTAGTTCGCGTTACGCAGCGTCGTCCTGCTTGTCCTGCAGTGCAGCGACAAGGCGGGCCGTCTTGGACGCCGGAGCCTGGAACAGGCCGGCGGCCTTTGCCAAGGAGCCCTCGAAGGCACCAGCGAGCTTTGCAAGAGTGGTCTCGCGGTTGTCCATCTCGGCGATGGCATCAACCTGAGCAGCATCGATGGCATTGCCATCCATGTAGCCGCCCTTGATCACGAATGCGTCGTGATCCTTGTTGAACTTCTTCATGACCTTCGCAGCGTCGACAGCCTCGCCCTTGATAAAGGCGATAGCGGTCGGGCCGACAAGAAGATCGTCGAGACCCTCAATGCCCTGCTCGTTAGCAGCGATCTTGACGAGGGTGTTCTTGGCGACGTGGTATTCGACGTCGAAGCCGAGCTCACCGCGCAGTTCCTGCAGCTGACCAACGGTCAGGCCACGGTACTCAGTCAGCACGATCGAGCTAGCTGCCTCGAACTTTTCCTTCAGAACCTTAAGCTCCTGCTCGTTCTTCGGGTTAGCCATGTACACACGCCTCCTTCCAATTCTTCATGTCCTTCAATCCGCCCGGAGCATTTCGCTTCTCGACGCTCACGCGCCCCAAAGAAAAATGCCCCGTGCAGAAGCACGAGGCACCCTGAAAGGCAAGCCACGTTTCTCCTGCGTGGGCCGATCCCTGGAGTGGGATTCCTTCGACTCTGCGGTGGCAGAGTGACCGACGGTCTTCGGTGAAACTTGAGCACGGGTTTTCACCCGTTCAAACTTCGCGTCGTACCTTAGTCGGTCCCCTGCCAAAACACCAAATCGCGCCTACACTCCCGACGATTCCGCCGCGTCCGCGCTGGAGCTCCCCGGTTTCGGGGCGTGCCGCAGCATCTTCGCCGCCGCCGTGAAGAGCACGATGCCGCCGAGCAGCGCCATCAGGCCCACGCCGAGAATGAGTCCTCCCCAGAAGCCGCTGGCGGTCATGCCCTGCGAGGTCGCGACCTGCGCCTGCGCTGCATCCTCACCGTTGTCACCACCGCTGTCGCTTCCGCGCTTCGGTTTCGTGCCATCGAAGGAGGACACGATCCCACCGGTACCGCTGCCGGCCTTTTCGCCGGAGCCGTGGTCCGGCTTCGCGGTCGTCGTTGTCTGCTTCTTCGTTGTCTGCTTCCTCGTTGCCTGCTTCTTCGGCACAGACTTACCCTGGGCACTGCTCGTCTTCGCCGGCGTGTGCGTCCGGGCACCTCCCCGGCTACCCGGGGCACTGCCCGGTCTCTCCGAGCCGCTGCCGCCGGCGGAGGCGCTCACCCGCTGCTCGCGTGTCGGGGCGGCCGCACCACTTCCCCGCCTACTGGGAGCGCTCTGAGCTGGTGCCGGCGGCTTCGGCGACGTCAGCTGTGGCGCCGATGGCTTCGGCGACGTTGCCGTCACGGCATCCTTGCCCCCGCCGCGCAGGTGCGCGAAGAACGGCCCCGCCTTCTCCCCGAAGGCGCCAAATTCCTTGTCCACGGAGCGGATCCCCTTGGCCAGAGCCCCCACCCACGTGTCGGAGCCGTCGGCACCAGAATCGGCGCCGGGCTCGTCACTGGAATCGGCACAGTCGGTGCCGTCAAGCGATGCGTACCCGCTCGACGAGTACTCCTTCGCCTGCGCCACTGCGGAGTCACCCACGGCAAACGCCGCCGTCAGCTCCTTCGAGAACGCCTCGCCCGAGCTGGCGGTGCCTTCGAAGCGGAACGTCGCAGAGTAGAGGCCGTCCTTGGTAAAGCCGAACGCCTGGTGGTCGTGGTCGTTGACCCCGTACTCCAGCGCGGTCGCAGCGTCACCGGAATCGAGCTCCAGTGTCGTGCCACCGAGCGACTCGTGCCAGGAGAAGATCCGCCCGGGGCCTTCCACATCCTTCATGGTCACCTTCACGTTGCTGCCTGGTGCCAAGCTGTCCTGCGTCAGCCGCGTCGTGGAAAACCCGAGCCACGGCAGGCCCTTCACCTGCGCCTGTGGCAGCACCCACATTGATTCGGGTTCGCCGGGGAAGCTTGCGCGGAAGTTCGCCGGGATCTGAGTTCTCGCCGCGTCGGGCACCTCGAACAGGAACGTGCCGGAGTCACGCGGGGTCGGCGAGCGCGGATCACTGTCATCGATGAGCTTCGCCCCAATGCCGCCGTCATCCACCAGCCCCATATCCATGTGACCAGCACTGATCAACGCCTCCGGCTTGGTGCGCAGTGCGCGCGCCGCCTCGCAGCGCCCCTCGTCCGGTCGCGTCGCGCTGGGCTGCTCGCTTGTCGACGCCACCGCGCCCCCGCCCGGCGCCGAGCCGTCATCGGGTTTTTGACCGGGTTCGCCGCTGGGTTCCCTGCTGGGTTCGCCTTCCTGCGGAAGCAGCTGCCCCGTGGTCAGCGGCGCGCTCTCGTCGGTGCCACCGGTGCCAGCTTCCGCGCCAGCACCGCCGTCCTCAACGCCCTGCCCCGGGTCGCCGCCAACATAGTTGGTCACTTTGCGCAGTTCGGTGGTGGTGCCGTCGGCCAGGCCCACATCGCCGTCATCGCCGACGAGCCAGTATTGGGTGATGGGCTTGGTGTGCTGCGGCGTGCCGTCGATAAGCGAGGCCCTGCCCTGCCACGTCAAGGCGTAGATGCCGGGCTTGGAAAAAGCCCAGTTGAAGTGGCCGTGCGCGCCGACTTCGTAGTCGACCGTGCGGGCCTGCGGGTCGGCACTATTGAAGACGATTTCCGCGGGCGAGATGGCATTTTTGAAGAAGATGTGCACGTCGCCGGGCCCCTCGATGTCTGTGAGGTCGAAGTGCATGAGGTCGTCCTCGAAGTTGCTGGGGATGGCGGACGGGTCGCCCTCGTGGGCGGGATCGAAGGCGCCGAGACCCGACCAGATGGGGCGCCAGTTGTCGGCCCAGTCCACGGACTGCGGTGCGAGCCACACGGTATCGCCGGGCTGACCAAGGAAGTCGAGCGAGCCGTCGTCCGGGATCTGGATGCGGGAGACCTCGTTGCCGTCCGGATCGGCGTCGCGCGGCAGGCGGAAGCAGACATCGTCCTGGTTTACGACCTGCTGCCCGTCCACTGCCATGACGGTGAGGTCCCCGCCGACGCGGGTGCCGTAGAGCGCGTCGTTGTGGGAGTGATAGAGCAGCTTGCGGCCTGCGCAGGGGTGCGTCGTGCCGTCGCGGCCTGCCCACGGGGTATCGGCCGGCAGGTCGACGCCAAAGCCGGCATCGCCGGGCACGTGCCCGGTGTCAGTCAGCTCGGCGGCGGCAGCCACCGGAAAGCTGGCAACAACGAGCGCCGCCGCGGCGACGAGTCTGAGCAGTCGCATCTAGACGATCTCCTTCCGCGGCGTCCGGCCCGGCGCGCGCAGCACCCCGCGGCGCGGCGCGAACAGCCAGCTCAACCCGAAGATCGCGGTCACACACAGAACGATCGTGGCGCCCGTGGGCGAGTCGAAGGACCAGGCCAGCCACACGCCGAGGACGCTGCCGACGATGCCGATCAGCGCGGCGAGCACCATCATCGTCTCCAGGTTGTCCGTGAACAGGCGCGCGGCGGACGCGGGCGTGACCAGCAGCGCAATGACCAGAATGTTGCCAATGGTCTGCACCGAAATCACCACGGCAGCGGTCACGCACAGGTAGAGCACCAGGTCGAGCGCGGCCACGGGCAGATTCATCGCACGCGCGGTCTCGCGATCCAGCGCCACCGCGGTGAGCCACGGCCGCAGCGCCGCAACCAGCGCAATGATCACCGCGCCGGTCACGCCGCTCACCCACAGGTCGCGCACGCTTACGCCAGTCAGGGAGCCAAAAAGAAATGCGCTTAACGACGCCGTGTAGCCCTCGACCCGCGAAATAATCACTAACCCAAACGCGAACGCCGCGGCGAACACGATGCCGATGATCGCGTCCTCCTTGATCGTCCTGCGCTGCGACAGCACGGCGATCACGACGGCGACGACCGCCCCGGCCACAGCCCCGCCGAGCAGCACCGAGGCGTGGAGCGCGAACGCGATGGCCACCCCCGGAAAGACCGCGTGGGCGACGGCGTCGCCGATGAACGCCATCCCGCGCAGTACCACGAAGCAGCCCACCACGGCGCACAGCACCGAGGCCAGCACCGCCGCCACGAGCGCGCGGGGCAGGAACGCGAGCTGCGGGTTGGCCACGTCAGCGAGGAACTGCAGGAAGCCAATCTCAAGCATGCGTGGCCTCCTTGGCACGGTGTGGTTGGTGTGGCTGGTTCCGTACGTGCGTCTGCAAGGCGGCCAGCCAGGGCGATTCCGGCCCAACCCCAAACGTGTCCATCCACGGTCGGGTGTCGCACAGCTGTCCGGGGGCCGAGTCGGCCACGACCCCGCCGCGGAAGAGGATGAGGCGGTCGCAGGAATCGACGGCCTCGACGATGTTGTGCGTGGACATGACGATGGAGATGCCGTGGCCCGCCAACTCGCGGAACAGGGCGAGCAGCTGCTCGGTGGACGGGATGTCCAGGCCGGTGAACGGCTCGTCGAGGAAGAGGGCCCGGGGTTTGCGCACGAGCGCACGGGCGACCAGAACGCGCTGGCGCTGCCCGCCCGAGAGATCCGCGATGGGGCGCGCGGACAGCTCGGTGAGGTTGACGCTGTCCAGGGCGTCCGCGACGGCGTCGCGCTCCGCGGCACCCGCGCGTGTGTACCAGGGCCGCAGGTCCAGCGTGGCGTTGAGCACCGCGGACGCGACGTCGATGGGAAAGTCCCAGGCCACGTCGTGACGCTGCGGGACATACCCCACCGCCTTGCGCACCTGCGCGCCGGTACGCCCGGCGACGCGCACCGTGCCGCGCGCGCCAGGGATCAGGCCGAGCATGGCGCGCAGCAGCGTCGTTTTGCCCGCCCCGTTCGGCCCGAGCAGTCCGACAAACTGTCCGCCCAGAATGTCCAGGTCAACGCCGTCGAATACTGCGCGCCCCGGGTACCCCGCGCTAAGTCCCGAGACCCGAATCAGCGCATCTTGACTGCTCGCGGCCATTACGCGCGCCCCTTCCGCGAACGCACGACCAACAGGGCCACCAGCGCGACGACGAGCACGCCAATCCCCAGAGCGACGAGGAGCCCGGCGTTGCTGCCAGCAGATGAGCCCGCGGCAGCATCCGCGGCGCCGTCCGTGGCCTCGTTCTCGGCGCCATTTTCGGCACCGCGCCACGGGCCGGAGAACTCGGCCGTCTGCGCCTCGGCGGGGTCGGTATCGCTGCCCACCGCGATGCGCACGACTTCCTCGTCGGTGTGGGTGTTACCCTCGTTGTCCTTCACCACGGCGCGAACGCCCACCAGCTGCACGCCCGGCTGGGTAAACACCCAGTTGGCGTGGGTGTGCGTGTTCGGCTCCACCCACATCGGCTGCGTGCCGTCCTCGCGCGAAGACCACAGCAGCTGCGGCTCGTGGAACCCGCCCGGCTGCAGGAAGAGCGAGAAGTCGCCGTCACCCTCGTGCCCGCCGAACTCCAGGCTCACGCCGTTTGAGGAGCGCTCCAGCAGCGACGGCGACTGCGTATTCCACCCCAGCCAGGGCACACCCTGCACCTCGGTCTGCGGGATCACCCACACGTCATCGCCCGCGCCCGCGCCGGTGAAGTCGAAGGCCCCGGTGTCGGGCAGGGTCTGCTTGGCGTCGTCGGAGACCTGAAAGACGACGTCGTTAAGCCTGCGCCACACGGGCGGGTCCTGCGAATCGTCGCGCGCGAGGAAGATGAGCTCGTCGCCGTCGAAGGTCGCGCCGAGGTCGACGTGGCCCGCGGAGATCACGGCCTGCTCGCCGGCGGGCGCGATCGCCTCGTCGCTGCGCACCGTCTGCTGCAGCGCGGGGTCATTGTCCATCCCCTGTGCGCCAGCAACGGGCGCGAGCGCGGTCGCCGCGGCGAGGGTGAGGGCTGCAAGTTGAAGTTTCATGTCAGGGTTCCTTTCTTATGGCGCAAGGCAAGTGCTTATCGACGCCGCGTTTTCTTCTACAAAGTGCACATACGTATCCGCGGGCCCCTCCCCCGGCGGGTCGAGGGTGTCGCCCCAGATCGGGCAGACCTGGATTCCCAGGTGCGCCGCCGTCTCCGTGAGCACGCTGCTGCTGCCTTCCAGCTGTGGTTCCAGAAAGACCGCGGGGACGTGCAGGTTTTCCAGCGTGCGGGTAAAGGCGATGACGTCGCGGGGGCTCGGCTCGATACTGGGGTTCGGCGTGACAAACCCGGCGATGCGCAGCCCGTAGGCCGCGCCCAGGTAGGAGTAGCCGTGGTGGGTGGTCACCAGGTTGCGGTTCGCCTCCGGGATGCGCTCCACCGCCTGCCGCATCGTCTGGTCCGCAGCGTCCAGCTGCGCGAGGTACGCGGTGGCATTGCGGGCGTAGTCCTCCGCGTTGGCGGGGTCGGCGGTGCTGAGCTCGTCGCGCACCACCTTGACCACGGCTTTCACCGCGGCAACGTCGTGCCAGAAGTGCGGGTCCAGCTCGCCGTGGACGTGGTTGCCCAGCACCGCCTGCGGCAGCAGGTAGGTCTCCTCCCCGGGGTTGCCCAGGAAACGGAAGGCACGCTCCGGCGGGACGGGCTGCAGCGTGGTCGTCGGCACCGCGATCACGGCGTCGGCCGGGTCGAGGTCGCCCAGGTCGTCATCACGCAGGGTGAGGCGGGTCTCGCCGTCGCGGAGCGTGGTGGTGATGTCCACGTGCCCCTGGTCCAGCACCGTTTTTCCGGGCGTCACTTGGGCCGGGTCCTGGCCGACGACCACCGTGAACGTGTCCTCGGCCTCGCCGCGGGTTGCCGCATCTTCCACGGAGTCACGGACCTCACCGCGCATGGTCAGCTCGTACACTCCGGGCTCGGAGAACGCCCAGCTGACGTGGGTGTGCGCGTCGACAGGCAGCACCGTCGAGTCGTTGGTGTCAATGCCGTCGTGTGAATCGAACACCACCTCGGGGGTGCCAAAGGTGCCGAGGATGAAGGCGTAGGCATTGCCGGGGCCGTGGGCGTCGATAAGCGAAAGCTCCGTCACCCCGGTTGGTGGCAGGGATTTGCCGGTGTCCACACGGAGACCGAGCCACACGGTGTCCAGGCTGGCATCCTCGACGAGCGGGATTGGCGAGAACCCGTAGCGCTGCGCCTGCTCCGCGACCGGCACGACGGGCACCGTCTCGCGGACGGTGGAGTCGATGGTGTGGGACAGCGATTGCGGCTCGAGTAGCAGACCGTTGGTGAATACGGCGTCGGCGTAGGCGATGTCGCGGGTGGCGTGCAGGCTCGGTTCGTAGGTGTGCGGGTCGACCCCGCGTCCCATCAGCGAAGTCACGGTCGCATCGTCGCCCGCGACGTTGCTCACCACGTCCGCGAGGATCGAGGTGGACGCGACGACGTTGAGGGTGCCGTCATCGCCCTGGGTACCGCTCGCGCTGCCGCAGCCGCCCAGCGATGCGGCCAACGCGACGGCGACGCACGCGCCGGCAGCACGGGTGGTCGCGCGCCTCACTTGGTGGCCCCAAGCGCGGCGAGCAGGCGGCGCCGCAGCGCCGTGTCCAGGCAGAGCATGCCGCCGCCGAAGACGAGCACGCCAATCCCCAGCACGGCGATGGGCAGCGTCATCACGGTTGGGCCGGTCTCGGCGAGCCCGCCGCTGCGGGACCCGGACGCCGAACTCCCCGTCACCCCGGCGGCCGCGCTTTCGCTGCCGGAATCTACGGAGTCTGCGGGGCCTGCGGAGCCTGCGGGGCCTGCGGAGCCGGTGCCGGCTGCGCCCGCGCCACCGCAGTCCCCCTCCGCGTCGTAGACGGAGCCGAAGTCGAAATGGCCGTCGTCGGCGTTACCGGAACCGCCCACCTCGAAGGTGAGCGTCGCGGTACCGCTGAGTTCAGTGCCGTCCTTCGCTGTGGCGGTGTGGCGCACGGTCACGTGGTAGGTGCCTGGGGCGCTAAAGACCCAGTTGGGGTGCACGTGCGAGTTCGCCGGAATGGTGTGGGCGCCCTGCGCGGTGCCGTGCTCGGCGCGGAACCACTCCTCGCCCACAATCTTGCCCAAGCCGCCTTGGGTGAACACGAACATGTTGCCGGGCCCGTCGAAGTCGGTGACCTCCCACGTCACCTCGCCGGTGGTGTGCTCCAGCAGGGACTCGTGCTGGGTGTTCGCACCCAGCCACGGCACCCCGGCCTGCTGGGTCGCGCCGATCATCCAGGCCTCTCCGGCCCGGATCGGTCCGACATCCTCGGGCAGGGTGGTCGCTGCGGCGTCGCCCAGCCCGAAGACCATCGTGGCGGGGTCGTTCCACGTCGCGGGCACCTGCCGGTCGTCCTTCACCTGCGGGCTCAGGGCCGGCTTGCAGGACTCGCTGGACGCGGCGGTTGCGGCCTCAGTGCCCTCGGCGGGCTCGGCAGGCTCGCCGGCGTAGGTCTCCACCCGGTGCGACGCCTCCGGCTCGTCCGTGCCAGCCAAGCCGCCGAGCACCGAAGCGTCATCACTCTGCGTCGCAGAGTCCGCCGGGGTCGGTGTTGTTTCGGCCGAGTCAGCCTCCCCCACCATCCAGGTGTAGGTCGCCTCGTTCGACGTCGCGCCGCCCGCGTGCGCCACGACCCGCATCGTGTAAGTGCCGGGCTCGGTGAACAACCAGTTTGCGTGCGCGTGCGCAGGCGTGTCCTGGTGGATGGTCGCGCCTGCGTTGAGGGCGAGGGTGGCGTCGTCAAGCACTGGCCCAACGCCGCCGAGCCCCTGCGCCTGGAAAAGGTACACCTCGCCTGGGCCGGAGATCTCGAGGAATTCGATGTCAATGTCGCTGATCCCCGCGCCGGCGAGCGCCTGCGTGTCCCAGCCCGGCCAGATGAGGTCCGACTGCTGCGTCTGCGGGAGCAGGTAGCCTGGCGCGCCAATCCCTTCGACACTCTCGGTGTCCTCGGTATATGCCTGCTCGCCGACAACAAGGGTGACGTCCTCGGGGGCGTGCTGCACATGCGACCCCGTCACGTCCTCCTGCAGGCTCAGCGCGATCCCGTCGCCGTCGGGGCGCACCGCAAACGCGTCGATGTGCCCGGTATCCAGGCTGAGCTCCGCCGCGTGCGCGATCGGCGCGAGGAGCACCAGCAACAGCGCAGAGATTATCGACGCCACCTTGCGCCGCCCACAAGTCACTCCGAAGATTTTCACTTAATGAACATTATTTTCATTAATCGCGCATGGCAAGTCACCCAGGTGAGCAAACAAAAAACGCCCCGGGCCAGACTTGAAAAAGTCCGGCGCCGGGGCGCTCAGTGTGCGCGAGGCTTAAGCCTTGGTGGCGTAATCCTTCTGCACGGAGGCGTCAACCGGGACGCCCGGGCCCTGGGTCGCGGAAACCACGATCTTCTTCAGGTAGATGCCCTTGGCGGATGCCGGCTTCAGGCGCAGCACCTCGTCGAGGAGCGCGCCGTAGTTCTCGGCGAGCTGCTCGGCGGTGAAGGATGCCTTACCAATCAGCGCGTGCAGGTTGGCGGCCTTGTCCACGCGGAAGGCAATCTTGCCGCCCTTGGACTCCTGGACAGCCTTTGCGACGTCCGGGGTAACCGTGCCGGTCTTCGGGTTCGGCATGAGACCACGCGGGCCGAGGACACGAGCGACGCGGCCGACCTTGGCCATCTGGTCCGGCGTTGCAATGGCAACGTCGAAGTCGAGCTGGCCGTTGTTGATCTGCTCGATGAGCTCGTCGGTGCCAACGATGTCGGCGCCAGCCTCCTGTGCCTTGGTGGCGTTCTCGCCCTCAGCGAAGACTGCGACGCGGACGGTCTTACCGGTGCCGTGCGGCAGGTTGACGGTGCCGCGGACCAGCTGGTCAGCCTTGCGCGGGTCGACGGACAGGCGCATGGCGACGTCGATGGTGGCGTCGTAGTTCTTGGAGGAGGTCTCCTGCGCCAGCTTCACCGCGTCGAGCGGGTGGTACAGGGCGTCGCGGTCGACCTGTGCGAGGGTCTCGTTGTAACGCTTGGACTTCTTAGCCATGTTGCGTTCCTTTCTTCGTATGTGATGTCAGGAGTGGTGGTACGGGCCTGGCCGGCCCTCCCACCTGCGTCGAGCGGGTTTACTTCTCGACGGTGATGCCCATGGAGCGGGCGGTACCAGCGATGATCGCGGCGCCAGCCTCGATGTCGCGGGCGTTGAGGTCCTTCTTCTTGGTCTCAGCGATCTCCTTGCACTGATCCCAGGTCACGGAACCGACCTTCTGGGTGTGCGGGACGCCGGAGCCCTTCTTGATGCCCGCAGCCTTGAGCAGCAAGGAAGCTGCCGGCGGGGACTTCAGGATGAAGTCGAAGGAGCGGTCCTCGTAGACGGTGATTTCCACCGGGATGATGTTGCCGCGCATGGACTCGGTGGCGGCGTTGTAGGCCTTGGTGAACTCGACGATGTTCACGCCGTGCGCACCGAGCGCCGGGCCAACCGGCGGTGCCGGGTTCGCCATGCCTGCCTCGATGTGCAGCTTGATCAGGCCAGTGACCTTCTTCTTAGCCATCGTTAAACCTCAATTCCTTGGTACAGCGCCCCGCCCACGATGTTTGGCGGCACGCTTCCGGATGCCCCGCTTTCCCGGAGCCACCGGGGAGACGAATAGAAAACGTCGCGCAGCCCTTGTGCGGGCACGCGCGACGTTTTACCTTACGGCAGGTGGGGCGCAAGAAGCAAAACGCTTCTCGACGCCACGCCTACATAATCCGCTCGATCTGGTCAGCCGTGAGCTCGACCGGAGTTTCGCGGCCGAAGATGGACACCAGCGCCTGGATCTTGCCGGTCTCCTCGTCGATCTCGGAGATCGTACCCGCAACGGACGCGAACGCGCCCGACAGGATGGTGACGGCCTCGCCCACCTTGTAGTCGTGGGTGACCTTCGGCTTCTCTTCCTCCTCCGGCATCGCGATGACGGTCTCGCCCTCTGCATTCGCGACGCTCTTGCCTTCGACCGGCTCCGCCTTCGGCATGAGGAACTTCGCCACATCGCGGTGCTTCACCGGCGTCGCGTTGCCCTCGTTGCCCACGAAGCTGGTCACGCCCGGGGTCTCGCGAACCACGGACCAGGCAGCGTCGTTCATCTCCATGCGCACCAAGACGTAGCCCGGCAGCAGCTTCCGCTTCACCAGCTTGCGCTTATCGTCCTTCTTCTCCAGCACCTGCTCGATCGGCACGACCACGTCGTAGATGGAGTCCTCCACCTCGAGCGTCTGGATACGCATCTCCAGGTTGGTCTTCACCTTGTTCTCGTAGCCCGAGTAGGACTGGATGATGTACCACTCGCCCGGCAGCTTCTTCAGCTCGCGGACGTAAGCGCGCAGGCGGGCGCGGTACTCGCTGTCGGCTTCGGCCGCAGAATCGTCGCCAAGCGCCGCGGCGGCAGCTGCCTCGGCATCTCCCTCGGCGCTCTCCTCGCCCTCGATGCCTTCCGTCTCCGGGTCAGTTTCCTCGGTGACCGGGGCACCCTCGTCGACCATCTCGAGCTCTTCCTCCTGCTCGGAGGGGGCCTCCGGCTCGGCAGAGTCGGCCTGCTGCTCAGCCAGTTCCTCCTCGGGGTCGGTCTGATCGGTGACGGGCGCGCCCTCGTCGATCATTTCCAGCTCGTTTTCCTCGACCGTGTTCAGGGCGTCGTTGTTTTCCACTGCCATGGTCCGTCTCCTTTAGTTCGTAAATTCCCCGCCCTAGCGTACTCACGTTGGTGGTTCGCGCGCGGTGGGACAAAAACTTATCCCGCCCCTCGGAGTCCGAGGAAGCGGGATATTAAGTAACCGTTCGCATTATAGCTAACGAATGAAGATCCATTCAACCAGCAGGCTAGCCAGGCTGTCGGTGCCCCACACCATGACGGTCAACACGATCAGGAAGGCAAACACAATGAGTGTGTAGTTGAGCATCTCCTTGCCGGTCGGCCAGATAACCTTGCGCATTTCGGAGACAACCTCGCCCGGGAATGCTGCGGCGCCGTTCTTCTTCTCGGCGTCATCGCCATCGCGCTTCGCGGGGGTGCGCTTCTCTTCGTAGGAGTCGGTGGAGATCGGAGACGCCCCGCCCAGCTGACGCTTACCGGTTGGCCGTGCCGGGTTCTGACCGTTGGGGTTAGTCAAGAAAACTCCTCCACATTCATGCTTTGGCAGGGGCGACAGGACTCGAACCTGCAACCTACGGTTTTGGAGACCGTTGCGCTACCAATTGCGCCACGCCCCTAGGTCCCTGCGTTGTAAACAATTACAGGGGCCTAACCCTACCACGAACGCCGGAGCATCCGCTTGAGGTGAGTAGCGATGGAGAGAATTGAACTCTCGACACAACGATTATGAGTCGTTTGCTCTACCACTGAGCTACACCGCCATGTGTTTGCCTTACGCAAACAACAGAGCCCCCTGACAGAATCGAACTGTCGACCTTTTCCTTACCATGGAAACGCTCTGCCGACTGAGCTAAGGGGGCACAGCCTCTTTGTTGTGAGTCTCACCTTTCGGTGTGACCCGCTCCGTTGAAGCCTTAAGAAGATTAACCCGATAGCATTAAAGAACACAAATCGCCACTACAGGGCGGGTTTTTAGGCCGTTTTTCACGCACTTATGAACGCTATCTGGGCCCTGCGCATTGGAGGCGCGACCGTGCGCCCCTCCACGCGGCGGCGGTACCGTGCCTCCGGCGCTGCAGGCGCCAATGTCGCTGCCGCGGGTCGCTGTGGCGAGGGATAGTTCAGGCTGCCGCCTACTAGACGAGAACCCCGTGACGAGGATGCGACAAAATCCCCGCACCCTCGTCATCCTGATCTCGTCAAACAGCCGTCCCTTATACACATCTGACGCTGCCGACGAAGCGGATAAGTTATCTCTTGGTCGCCGCCGGGCCGTCACAATACACAGA
>NZ_VMHH01000021.1:0-8330 GCF_007559235.1 Corynebacterium gottingense
GCCGGATTGAGCCCGGCAAGGGTGGTGAGTTGCAGCTGACTGATGCGATCGAGCTGATGATCACGGAGGGCCACCCGGTGCACGTGGTGGTGCATGACGGGAAGCGCCACGATTTGGGCAATCCGGGTGGTTACATCCCGGCGAATGTGGACTTTGGCCTGCGCAACGAGAAGTACGGTCCGGCGCTCTACACTGCGCTGAAGCAGATTATCAGCGACTTCGAAGCCGAGATTGCGAGGAAATAGCGCACTCATGGAGATGATCCGAGAGATAGTACTACAAAGCCGGAGCGCTCTGATCGGCGGGGGCATAATCGCGTGAACTCACGCGGCAGACATCAAAATACCTTTTGGCCCACAACTGAAAAATTTTTGAAGATAACCTCACCTGAAGGGCCTCGAGACGGCGCGAATCTGCGTAACCGCGACTTCAAGATTCTGGTCCCAACTAATTCGTGATCGAGTGCTTGATGCGCTGTAGTGCCGTGAGGGAAATTGGTGGAGTTAAGAGCTGCGTGAGCTATTCAGGGCCCAGGCGTCTACTTCCTTTGTAAATTTGTCCAAATCTGGTGGAGTTACGTTGCCACAGAGCAATAGACTCGCGACGAAGAGTGTACAAAAGCTACGTCTCAGCGGCATCGGAAGCTGTAGGGAATGGGCGCATGCGGTGCGTAGATCCCCGAGGTTAGACTATGAGCATGGAATCGAAGGATACACCGTTCAGCGGTGGTTTCGTCTTAGCTGAACAAGATTTTGGAACAATAGGTCACTTCGATAAAGCACAGTTGCCTAACGGCCTCTGGTGGTGGAGTGATCATTTTGTTCCCGAGGAACAAGCCACTTTGGATAGCGGAGACTACCTGGTTATCCGGGGGCACTGGGCTGTGGCGTCGACCGAATGTGCCAGTGATCATTCCGCCGAGCGACTTCTCCACCTGGCTCAGCAATCTATCGATGCTTTTGAAGATGAGCTCGACTTCATCTGTGGCAGATATGTCATAGTTCTCCACGTTGGCGGTACTACCTGGCTTTATAACGATGCGATTGGCAACAGGACTGTCTACTATTCCTCAGAGTCGGCAGTAGCGGCTTCCCACTTGCACCTCTTGAATTCGATTGCGCCGCATGAATTGATCTCCGAATCGCTGTCGGATGCGGTGGTGGCCGATTACCAGTGGGCAGCTGACCTTACTCCGTACAAGTCGCTCAAACATTTGCTGCCGAATCATAAATTGGAATGGGAAGCCGGTAGCAGTAGTCGCTTTTATCCTCGTCGACCTAATCCATTCCTCAACTGGAGCGCTGAAGCTAAATACGTTGAAATAGAACGTGTTTGGCGTGCAGCTCAGCGCCAGTATTTTGAGCGGTATTCAAACGTCGCGTTTTCCATTAGCGGTGGATTGGATAGTCGACTTGCTCTCGCAATGGCTAAACCGTATTGGAGCCAAATAGTTGGGTATACCTACGGGTTAGAGAGACGGGAAGGTAGCAAAGCTCAGAGGACATCGTTTTATGGGCGCGTGATGGAAAACGATGATTCGATTGCTCATCAGATCCATGCCGCTTGCGAACTGAAAAACCATGTGTTCATAGACCTTGAGGCGCTTGAAAGTGTTGATTTTAAGTTAAGCGAGCTTTTACGTCAGAACACGGTTGGGTTTCACGGAAACCGTTTAGTTGCCAGCTACCGGAAGCTTTTTGAAGGAGATTGGCTTAACGCGCGAGGAAACGCCATCGAGCTTTCTCGGAACGGAAATGCAGATATGGCATTCGGCGCGTTGGCCTCAAAATGCCAAGCAGATTTCCCGGTGGATGTGACAACGCGATTGAAGGCACTTGGATTCGACTCTCAGCTTCACGGATATGGCCGATACAAGTTGGCATACTGGGAATTCCGCCACGGAAAGTGGTTGGGGGAGATCCACAATGAGCTCGATGCTGCATTTGATACCTGGGTTCCTGGTGGCATCCGCCGATTGGTTGATCTCATGTCTGCGTTCGATGAAAGGGAAGTGAGAAACGGCCTTGTCGTTCGGGACTTGATCGAGAGGAACGCGCCCGAACTGAACCGATATCCGGTGAACTCCCAGAAGACGCTTTACCAGGAATGGCGCGATCTCAAACAAGAGCAGCTGACCAATGACTCTGGGCGTTCGCCGCTTTCTGCGAAGGTTGTCAACTCTGCAGGAAAAGAGGTCTGCGATGTTGAAATCCGGAAGTCATTCCGAATGCCGGCAGCGGAGTTGCGCCGGGGCAACCGAATGCTTGTGCACCTGCGCTCGGTAAAAGTGGGCGGAACTCTCTGTTTCAGGGTGCACCAGCCTTATGCGAACCCGTCCGCAAAGCAGTACATGGACCTTGCTGTGTTAGTCAATGGGGAACGGATGTTTAGCATCGATGGAGCCGAATACAGCGGGCCGATAAACTTTTCTATCGACAACCTTGTCCCAGGTGACCGGGTCGATCTGGAGGAAACTTTCTTAAAGGACCTGCCCGGGTCGGACTCGTGGGCAAGGGCTACACGGATGGGAGTGTCGGCGATCAAGTTTTACCGGCAAAAGCCGACGGGGGAGCGGTCGATTCGACACGATCTGCCTAAGTAGGTCCTCGTTGCCGGTGGAGTAGAGATGTATTCTTCAATAGATACTGAAGCGAATGGCTCCTCCAACTGGGCTCGAACCAGTGACCCTTCGATTAACAGTCGAATGCTCTGCCAACTGAGCTATGGAGGAATGCGTGCGCCTTAGCTTACGTGGCGGGTCCTGAGATCAAAAAATTGGCGGCGCCAAAAAACGAGCAGGCCGACAGACGAGCGCCGCAGCCGCCAAGGTATAGTTTCCTGAGCGGGTAACACGCTGGAGGGGCTATAGCTCAGTCGGTTAGAGCCGCGGACTCATAATCCGCTGGTCGCGGGTTCGAGCCCCGCTGGCCCCACACATAGCCGGTGGCCGGAACCATGATTGGTCCGGCCACCGGCGTTTTGGCGTCAGCCCCGGTTTAGAACCCGGGGAAGAGGACCCGGTTCGTCTTGCCCACTTGGATCAGGGCCATCTTAATGGTGTCAAAGACGAAGAGGTCTCCACCCGGTGCCGCGAAGACGGTGGCGCCGCCGCCGTTACGGACAGACATCGGGCTGAGCTTCTCCGGAGGCTGGGTGAAGCCCTGGTTCCAACAAAGCTCGCCGACCCAGCCCTTTTCCACCTTGATGGCTGGAATGAGCTGCTGCGGCGGATTGCATTCCGGGTGGGCGGGGCGAGCGGCGTCGGAAACACACAGGGTGGTGTGGGAGGTGGGGTAGTCGTAGATCTCGCAGCGGACATCGCCGCCTTGGTTGGAGTAGGTGTGCGTGGAGGCTTGGGCGGCGGGTGCGGCGAAGACCGCGGCGGCGAGGGTGGCGGCGCTGATGGCGAGGGCCGCGTGTGTACGGGTTTTCATGGCTTGCTCCTAGTGCGTCGGCAGGTCGTGCGGATGTATGGCACGTGTCACTGAGGGTAGTGGTGAGTGAGGGAGCTGGCAAGCGTCGATAAGCGAGACGACCCGGGCAACGTGAAATCCCCGCACTCCGTCTGAACTGCTTTTCCAGCTGGGCTCGAAGCAGTGACCCTTGGGTTGCTACCTAAGACGCACGCTGAGTCCCTGTTGCGGAAGAATCGCGGGGATGGAGACTACTGGCGGCGACCTCACAGAGCACTTCTGCTGGGTATGAGCTTCGATGAGGTTACTTGAAAGGGTGGGCTCCAGCGCCCTTTGCCGATAACTCCACGGCGTAGAAGGGTTAGATCAAGGAATTCTGCCGCCCTCTCCCTCATCTGGAGAGAAACCCTTGCACAGTTGCGAAAGCGCCACAGCCCCGACAGCCCGTTGGGGCGAAGAGCCAGAAGTAGAATTTCATGCTCTGGAGCTCCCCAATGCCGGCGGGGCTGCAAACCTTGTCTTGCCTCCGATTAGGCAAGGTCGTTCACGAGGCGCTCTGCGAGCTTCTGCGACGAAGCCGGGTTCTGCCCGGTGTAGAGGTTGCCGTCAACGGCGACGTAGGGCGCGCCCGCCTCGGGTGCCTTGGTGTACTCCGCTCCCAGGGCTACAAGGCGGTCCTCGAGCAGCCACGGCGCCTTGTCGGCGAGCCCAGCGGCGCGTTCTTCATCATTGGAGAAACCCGTCATCGTCCGCCCGGAGAACGGGGAGCCACCCTGCGCATTCTCGGTTGCGAGGACAGCGGCCGGAGCGTGGCAAAGAAGGGCCACTGGCGCGTTGTTTGCCATGCGCTCGGTGAGGATGCGGGCGGACGTCTCGTTGACCGCGAGGTCTTCCATCGGTCCATGCCCGCCGGGGTAGAAGACGAGGTCGTAGTCTGCGGACTCGACGTTGTCCAGGTTAAGCGGCTTCGCCAACACCGGTTCCAGCGCCCCAAGCTTCGCCTTCACCGCCGCCAGGGTGTCTGCGTCGCCCGCGCTGTCATCCAGGCTTACCTTGTCAACGGTCGGAGCGACCCCGCCCGGCGTTGCCACGTCCACGTCCCAGCCTGCTTCGGCGAAGACCGAGTACGGGGTCACCAGTTCTTCGGCCCAGAAGCCGGTGGGGTGAAGCGTGCCGTCGTTAAGCGTCCAATGCTCTGCTGCTGAAACGATCATAAGTACCTTGGTCATGGTGTCCTCCTAAAATTTAACGATCATTTTGCCGGTGTTGCCGCCCTCGAACAGCTCGAGGAACGCCTTCGGCATGCTGTCGATGCCTTCGCGCACCGTGGTCTCGTAGCCAATTGATCCATCGACCACGAGTGGTGCGATCTTCTCCTGAAACTCCTCGGCAAGGTGGGAGTATTGGCCAACCACGAATCCGCGCAGCGTCAGGCACTTACCGATGGCCAGTCCCAGGTTGCGCGGGCCCGGCGTCGGCTCTGTGTCGTTGTATTGGGCGATCGCCCCGCACATCGCGATGCGGCCAAACGTATTCGCGTTCGCGATCGCAGCCTCAAGGTGGTCACCGCCGACGTTGTCGAAGTAGACGTCAACACCCTCGGGCGCCGCCTTGGCGAGCTGGCCTTTGACGTCGCCGTCCTTGTAGTTGAACGCTGCATCGAAGCCGATCCCGGTGATGTAGTCGATCTTTTCCGCGGAACCCGCAGACCCGATCACCTTCGCTGCGCCCAGGTGCTTCGCAATTTGCCCCGCTGCCGAGCCTACAGCGCCTGCCGCGCCCGAGATGAACACGACATCGCCCTGCTTCATCTCGCCGACGGCGGTCAGCCCGACGTACGCGGTCAAACCTGTCAGGCCCAGAATGCCCAGGTACGCCTCGGCCGGAGCAATGCTGGTGTCAATGCGTTCCGCCTGGTCCTCGTGCAATACAGCGTGGGTGCGCCAGCCGGCAAAGTGCCGGACAGTGTCGCCCACTTTGAACTTGTCCGAGCGGGACTCTGCGACTGTGCCGACCGCAGTGCCGGTCAGCGGCTGGTCGATCTGAAACGGCTCGATGTAAGACTTCGCGTCGTTCATCCGGCCGCGCATGTACGGGTCGACACTGGCGAAGGTGTTCTCCACAAGGATCTGGCCATCGGCCAGCTCTGGCAGCTCTACTTCTTCGAACCGGAAGTTCTCGCTAGCCGGCGCGCCCTCGGGGCGAGAGGCGAGAACCCACTGCTTGGCTGTACTCAACGCATTCCTCCTTCATGGTTATGGCACTTGAGTATTCGTAGGAACGCAGTGCGGGGCTTCGCTATTCCATGCCCGCGGCCCACACAGACCAAACGCGAAACCCCGCACTCCGTGGGGAGTGCGGGGCCTTGCAAGTACTGCTCCTCCAACTGGGCTCGAACCAGTGACCCTTCGATTAACAGTCGAATGCTCTGCCAACTGAGCTATGGAGGAATATTTTCTTTGTTGCTCTGTGCAACGGTTAATCATTTTGGCGCATATCCGGCGAAAAACAAAATCGCCAGTTCAGAGGGGGTAAATCGCGCATAAGGCACGTGTAAGTGTTAGTGTTTGATTCATGAATTCACGCATCATCGCCGCCGCTACCGCGCTCACGGTGGCCACCGCTTCGCTCACCGCCGCACCCGCCCACGCCGCGAATGGGGACACCGTCAATCTGGGCGGCAGGCCCGTGGTCCGCCAGGACGCGTCCGAGATCGTGGACAGCATGAGCTCGGTGAAGAGCAACTACGAAAAGGCCGCGGGCTCCAGCCTGGACGACCTGATCGCGGGCAAGGGCGGCTCCTCCGAGGAGGGCAAGTCCACCACCACGCAGGTGGTCATCTCCGTGCTGTTCGGACTGGGCGCGGTCGCGGCGACCGGCTACTACATGGTGCAGGAGGGCATGATCCCCAACCCGCTGCCGGGCGTGCTGCCCTCGCCGCAGCCGAAGCAGGACAATGACAAGGGCAAGGACAAGCGCGACTCGCGCCACCTCGACGACGGCGCAGCCTCGCTCCAGGGCCGCGTCTAGTCTCCCCACGTAGGGTGGGCCCATGCGTTTTATTGATCACGATGACGTCTTCAGCACGGTGTCGCCGGCGGAGGCCGTCGAGAAGCTGCGCCAGACCCTCGCCGCGGGTTTCGACCCCGCCACGGACCCGCTCCGCACCAAGGTGCCGCTCCCGCATGGGGAGATGCACCTCATGCCGTCGGCGGCCGGCACCGCGGTGGGCGTGAAGATCCTGGGCATCCAGCCCGCGGGCTCCACAGTGGACGTTCCGCTCGTGCAGGGGTCCTACCTGCTCATGGACTCCGAGACGCTCACGCCGCACACGCTTATCGACGCCACCGCGCTCACCACCCTGCGCACCCCCGCAGCCTCAATCGCTGGGGTGCTGGACCGGCTCACGGCCTCGAACGAACCGTTGGACGTGGCCATCTTCGGCACGGGGGCGCAGGGTCTCGGTCACGCCGCCACCCTGGAAAGCGTCCTGGAAGGGGTGCGTGAGCTGCGCATCACCTTCATCTCTCGCACGGAGCCCGCGGACTTGGTCTACCCCTGGGCCGCTTCCGGCTCCGCGGCGGCGCAGGACGCACTTGCTCGCGCCGACCTGGTCATCACGGCGACCACGTCGCCTGCACCCATCGTCACGGGCGCGGAACTTCGCAAGGACGCCACCGTCCTCGCCGTCGGCGCCCACACCGCGGACGCCCGCGAGCTGGCCGCGGACGTCTTCACCGGCGCGCAGGTGATCGTGGAGGACCCAACCGTGGCCTACCGCGAGGGCGGCGACGTGGTGCTCGCCACCGAGGAAGGCATCGTGCGCCGCGAGGACCTCATCACGATGGCTCAGGTGGTGCGCGGCGAGGTCGCACTCGACCCGAACCGCCGCGTGGTGTTCAAGACGGTGGGCATGCCGTGGCAGGACCTCGCCACCGCCCAGGCCGTCGCGCAGGCGGCCGAAAACCCGTTAGAGTAGTGGGCATGAAGAACACGCTGCTTTCCCTCGGCGTCGCCTCCGCCGTCGCCGTCACCGCCGTTTGCCCCGCCTACGCCGCCGAACCGGCCCAGGAGTCTTCGTCGCTGAGCCCCGGCGCCATCGCCGGCATCAGCCTGGGCGTGCTGGCGCTCGTCGGTGCCGGCAGCTACTTCGCCGTCTCGCAGGGGCTTATCGACGTCCCCGGTTTGGAAATCCCGGAGGTTCCGGGGCTTGGCGAGCTCGCCGCGCTGGCGGGCGCTGCCGGCATCGCCATCCCGGCGCTCGGTGCCGGCGCGGCTAAGGGCGGCGACGCGAAGGCCGCCTCCTGCCAGCCGGGCGCGTTTGACCAGCTTGTCCCTGGGTGGCCCAACCACACCGGTACGAGCGTGGACTACTGCGACGGCAAGTGGGCGGTCGCGGGCGCGAACCAGACGGACTGGATCGTCGCCTTCCGCGCTGACGGCGAGCAATGGCACGTGGTCGAGCCCGACGGCAAGACGGAAACCGGCTTCAAGTGCTACAACACCGGCCGCCTGCGCGAGCAGGGCGCGCCCCAGGAGTTCACCGACAAGCTGCTCACCTGCGCGGCGTAGCTGCTACTGGCGCAGCGCCCGGGCCGCGATCGCGAGCTTGCGGTGATTGGGCACGCGCACGCGGGTGGTGCGCAGCTGGGCCGGAGAGGTCGCCTCGATGCGGTCGGTCAGGTCCTCGAAGAGGGCGGTGGCGACCTTCACCGCCGGGCGGACCCGGGCCGGTAGATTGGGGATCTGCTCCTTGGCCTGGGCGAGTTCGGTGCGGATTTGGGGGATGAAGGGGTGGGTGTTTATACACATCTGACTTTTCCGGCGACTATGATATGGTTACGCTATCGGGTCGCGTTGCTCTTCCATTAATAAAAGGCATGCTATATTTACTTCCCGTAGTGCAGTCAGCTGCAA
>NZ_VMHH01000022.1:0-4236 GCF_007559235.1 Corynebacterium gottingense
CCCTCAAGACCCGGAATGTTCACCTGAGACAGCACACCCAACGGGATCAGCAGCAACAACGGCGAAGCCAAACCAACCAACGAAGCAATACACTTCGGATCAGACGACCCAACATTCACATCACCCTTGCCGTTGCCACCGTTGGCACCTGCGTCGGCGTCAACGTTGACCTGGACGTCGACCTCCATGGGCTTCTTGCCCTGGACGCCGCCAGCCAGCGGAATGAAGATGACCTTGTTGTTGCCGTTCGGGTTCTTCGGGGTCAGGACGACGTTGCCGTCCTTATCCGTCTCCTGATCGACCAGCTCGGCACCCTCGAGGACAGCGATGGAGCCGTCCTCCTTCTCGAACTTGATGGTGACCTTGCCGGTCTTCTCATCGCGATCGATCTTGACGCCGAGGTCCTTGTTCTCGCCCAGGATGGCGCCGTTTTCAACCTTGGAGCCGGACGGGACGATCAGGGAGGTGATCTTGCGGACGACGTTGCCGTCCTTGTCGTACTCCTCGGTGACGACGGTCTTGCCCTCGGTGCCGGACTTCGGGGTCACGGAGAAGGTGCCGTCGTTGTTCGACTTCGCATCCACGAACTCGGTGCCCGAGACGACCTTGAAGGTGTTGCCCTTGGCCATCGGCTTGTCGGTCTTGGTGGAGCCCATGACGATGTAGTCGCGGACCTCGCGGCTGCCGGTGGACTTACCCTCGACGATCTTGAGGTTGTAGGTGTTGATGACGTTGCCGTCAGCGTCCCACTCCTCGATCGTGGCAGTCTTGCCCGCAGCGCTTGCCTTCGGCTTGGCGATCCACTGGTTGCCGTCGTTGGTCGGGTTCTCGAAGTAGTCCTCGCCGTCGATGACGACGAACTTGTTGGACTTCTCAACCAGGGTTGCGCGGAACTCCGAGTTGGTGGAGATCTGGTAGTTGTAGACGCGCGCGCCCTCAGCCTCACCGATGTTGAGCTTGTAGGTGGCGTAAACGCCACGCTTGTCGCTCACGGTGATGGTGACGACACCGGTCTTACCAGCGCGGCCGGAGACAACGAACTGGCCGTTCTCTTCCTTCACGCGGACGAGGTCGTTGCCGTCGACATCGTTGCCCTCAGCGTCCTTGGCGGAGACGATCTTGTAGGTGTCGCCCTCGTCCTTGCTGATACGCGCCGTACCGGTCCAGGTCATGTTCTTCTCGGTGACCTCGCCCTTGTTGGCGCCGCGGCCCGGAGTGATGTGCAGCGTATAGCGCTCGAAGACGTAGCCGTCTTCGGTCTTGTTCTCGATAACGACGTCGCCATCAGCGTCACCCTTCGGGGTGATCTTGATCTTGGACTCGCCGTCAGTCGGAACGGACTCGAGCAGGTCCTCACCCTCGACGACGCTGAGCTTGGTGCCCTGCAGGTCGATTTCGTTCTCAGAGGTGATGGTGTACTCAGCCTCACGCGGCTGGTACGGCTTCACGGTGTAGGTGTACTCAACGAGCGGGATAGCGTTTTCATCGACCTGGTCCTCGCCGTAATCGAGGAACTCGGTGACTTTAAACTTGCCGTCTGCGCCCGGCTTGAAGTGGAGCTCCAGATCCTCTTCCAGCTTCTTGCCGTCGTAGTCCTCCGGGTTCTGAAGGAGGTCGCTCAGCGAGCTGCCGTCAAGCGCTTCGACCTTGAACCAGTGGCCGCTATCCTGCGCACCAAGGTGGAAGTTCGCAGTTGCGCGGTCAACGATCTCTCGCTCGCGAGTTGCGGGCTCCGTCGGAACCTCGAACGACTGCGGCTTGATGTTAATCGTGACAACGCCCACGAGCTGGCCGTTCGCGTCCTTGACGTGCACAACAGCCTTGCCACCCTTGGTACGCAGATCATCGTTGTCCTGCTTCGGGGTGACGGTCCAGGTCTTGTCGGTCTCGGTGAGATCGACGAGATCCTCGCCTTCAACGACCTTGGCCTCGTAACCGTCCTTGCGCTGAACGTCGACGTTGCCGTCGAAGTTGATGTCGTGCTCGATGACCTTCGGGCCACCGTTCGGATCCGGGACAACCTTGAAGTCGAAGTTGTACTCAATGCCCTCTTCGTCGGTGAAGACAACGTGCGCCTCGCCCTCGGTGACGCCGTCCTTCGGGACAATCTTCCAGACCTTGTCGCCGTTGACCTCGGCCTCTTCGACGGTGATGACGTCCTTGCCCTCGGTGATCTCTGCCTTGCCGCCGCGGTGCTCAACGAAGCCCACGGAGGTGTTCAGGATCTCGCGGGAGACGTTGTACTGCGACTCCTTGTTCTCGATCGTGATCACGTTCTCGCGGGTATTGCCCTGCTTGTCGGTGATCTCGACGATGACCTCGCCCTTGGTCACACCGTCCTTCGGGGTGACCTTGAGGTGGCCCTGACCGTCGTCCTTCACGACGGCGATGTCGCCGCCCTTGACGGTCTTGTGCGTCTCGCCCTCGTCGATGTTGATGAGCTTGAAGCGATCGCCGTTGCCACCGGTGTTGATGTTGTAGAAGAAGTTGTTCACCTTGACGTGGGTGGACTCATCTACGTTGACGGTGTTGTTGATGGTCAGGCGGTAGACGTGCTCGTTGCCGTCGGAGTCGGTCACGACGATGGTGACCTTGCCCTCGCCCTTGAAGCCCGGGCGCGGGGTGACAACGAGCTTGCCGTCCTCGTTCCGCTCGACGATGACGTACTCGGAGCCCTCGGTGACCTCGAAGGTCCAGGAATCCTTGATGCGCTTGTCCAGGTCGATGACCTTGGACTGCTCTTCCTTGGTGAAGCCAGCGAACTGGTAGTACTCGTAGACCTCGCGGACCTTCTCGTACACCTTCTCGGTGTAGTAGTGGTCGTTCTGGCTGATGGTCTTGGTAACGGTGGTCGGCTTGCCGGTGACGGTGGTGACGACCTCGCCGGTACGGCCCGGAACCGTGGTCTTCACGGTGGAGACCGGGGTGACCACGGAGGTCTTGGTGACCGGCTGTGCCGGGACCGTCTTGGTGACGGTCTCCTCGGTGATGGTCTGGGTCTCGGTGGCGACCGTGGACGGGATCGTCTCGGTGACGATCTCCGGCTCCGGCGTCTTTTTCACGGTCTTGGTGACCGGGGTGCCGTTCTCGGTGGTCTTGACAACCTCGGTCTCGACCGGCTTGGTGTTGGTCACGGTGGTGACGCGCTCCGGGCGAGTGGTGGTCACCGTGGAGGTGATCGGCTCGCGGCTGCGGCGCTCGGTGGTCACGGTTGCCGGAGCGGTCTCGGTCACCGTGGTGGTGTACGGGTTGCCGCCCGGGACGGTCGTGGTGGCCTCGTGATCCGGCTCGTTCACCGTGGTGGTGACGGTCGAGCGCGGGGTCGTGGTTTCCTCGACCTCGGTCTCGAAGTTGTAGTCCGGCTTGTCCGGGTAGATGTCAAGACCCGGCTGGTGAATCGTGATGATTCGCTGGAAGGTCTTGGACGCCTTCGGGTCCAGGTTCAGGTTGTAGTTCTTGGGAACCAGCACCGTGACGAACTCGCCCGGCTTGACAGTCTGCTTGATCTGCGCCAGCTTTTTCTCGTCCGGGTTGAGGACGTAGTTGGCCTCGTGGTTGGGGTTTCCAGCCGGAAGGTTCTGGTGCACGATGCTGAAACCGGTAAGGCTGTAGAACAGCGTGGAATCCTGCTGCTGGATGTTGCCGCGAACGTTGTTGAGCACGCCGAGGTTGTTGGCCAGGAGTGCCTGCAGGAAGGTGTTCTTCTTCTCCAGCATGGGCAGCACCGAGGTATCGCCGTTCATGTACTTGTCGTAGTCCGCGAGCATGGACTTGGTCAGGTTAATCGCGGCGATACGGACGTTCTCGTCGATGGCCATGCCATCTCCGACGCGGCCGGAGGTACCGGTGAGCTTACGTACGTCGTAGCCGCCGACCTCGTTGTTCCACGGGTTGTTAATACCCCAGTCGATGCACCAGCCCGGACCATACTCAGTAGGCAGGGTCTGGGTGCTGTTGTCGTACCCAGTGTGGATCTGGGCGAGCTTCTTCTGCTCGGCGATCAGCTCCTGCAGCTGCGCCTCGTCCATCTTCTGGTATGCGTCAACGACCAGCTGGTCTGCAGACGCGTTGGTAGCAATGACGGCAGTGGTACCGGTGGCGAGGACACCGGAGATAAGCGCGGCCATGACGCGCTTCTTAAGATGTGCGTTTTGCAACGGCTCAATCCTTAAAAACTTGACGGAGATATTCGAAGCAGCCTGGAGATCTCCTGAACACGGATCTTCACACTGACAG
>NZ_VMHH01000023.1:0-4185 GCF_007559235.1 Corynebacterium gottingense
CCCTCAAGACCCGGAATGTTCACCTGAGACAGCACACCCAACGGGATCAGCAGCAACAACGGCGAAGCCAAACCAACCAACGAAGCAATACACTTCGGATCAGACGACCCAACATTCACATCACCCTGACCAGCGCCAGCATTGGCGTTGCCCTGGGCATCGACGTTGACGTTGATCTTGATGGTGCCGCCCTCATCTACAACGCCGTTGCCCACCGGGGTCACGTGGATCTCAGTGGTGCCGCCCGGGATAGCGCCCTGCTCGATGGTGTGGGTGCCATCGCCGTTGTCCTTGATCTTGCCCGGGTCGATCTGGGTGCACTTGCCACCCTTGTCGCAGCCCTCAACGATGAAGTCGCCTTTGCCCTCGACAACGATGGTGATGGAACCATCGGAGCCGCGGCCGGTCTTCTCGTTCCAGGTGATCTCCGGAGCCGGGATGGAGGAACCGCCGGAGGTCTCCGGGATCTCGGCCTCGATGATGCGGACCGGGTTGCCGTTGCTGTCGCGCTCCTCAATGAGCACGGTGCCCGACTTGTTCGGCAGGGCCTTGATGTTGATGTTGCCCGCCTTGTCCGGCTCCGGGTTCTCAATCAGGTCGTAGCCGCGAACCACAGTGAAGGTGTTGCCCTTGCCCGGGTTCACCTTGGTCTCAATGTCACGGTCCAGGACACGGCGCTCCTCGCGGAAGGAGAGCTCGCTGCCCTGGCCGGTGATCTCGATGTTGTGGCGGTTGACAATCTCACCCTTCTTGTTGGTCTCTACGACAACCACGTGGTTGCCGGAGGTGCCTTCCTTCGGGGTGAGGACCCACTGGCCGTCCTTCTCGGTGATGTCAACGAACTCTTCGCCCTTGATCACCTTGTAGGTGTTCTCGTTGCGAATGGTCACGGTGAAGTGACCCAGCTCGGAGACCTTGAAGGAGCTCTCGCCGTTAGAGCCGTTGCCGGCACCATTACCGGAGACCGGGGTGATGTCCAGGACGTAGCGTTCCTTGGCGCCGTTCGGCTTGGTGAACTCGACGACGGCCTTGCCCTCGGCGCCCTCGACCGGGTTGACGGTGATCTGGTCGCCGTTCTCGGTGACCTTGATCAGGTCCTTGCCTTCAACAACCTCGTAGGTGGAGCCCTCCGGCGCGGTGAGCTTCAGCTCGGAGCGGTCGGTGATCTCGTAGTTGTACTCGCGCGGAGCAACCGGGGAGACGTTGAGAATCCAGCGCTGGATCGGCAGGTCGCGGGAGTTGCGCAGCTCGATGACAACCTGGCCCTCAGCGTCCGGCTTGAAGTCGGTCGTGTACTGGCCGTCCTTGTCGTTGGGCAGGGTGTTGAGCAGGTTCTCGCCGGAGACCACGACCAGGCGCTGCAGGTCGGAATCACGGGTGATGTTGATCTGGGAAGTCGCCTTGACGTCCTGCTTACGCTCCTTGACCTCGCTCGGCGTCACCGTGATGGTGTAGCGGACCACGACCTCGTCGCCGAGGCGCTCCTCAACCACGACGGTGCCCTCGAAGCCCGGCTTCGGCATGACACGGGTGATCTCCTTGCCGTCCTTCTCCACCACCGCGGTGGTGACGTTGTCAGCACCCTCCGCGACCACAATCTCGTGGTCCTCGGCACCCTTGGTGATCTCTACGGTCTGGCGGTCCTTGATCTCACGCTCGACCTCCTGGGTCTCCACCTTGGTGCGGTCGCCCGCGATGATGGTGTAGACGCCAACCAGGATGCGCTGGCCGTCGACAATCTCGTAGAGGTTGGCAACGATGACGCCCTCGCCGGAGGCCTGGATCTTGTTGGTGTCGCCGGTCAGCTTGACGGTGTCGCCCTCGACGGCCTTGCCGTTGACGGTGGCGATGTCCTGGCCCTGCTTGAACTCCAGCTCGTACTCGCCGTCGGCGGTGTTGAGCTCAGCAGCCTCGTCGGTGTTCGGCTTAATGTTTGCGGTCTCGACGTCGACGAGCACGTTGGTGCCCTGGCGGACGTCCAGGGTGAACTGGTAGTCGTCGCCCTTCTCGTCCTTGGCGGTGATGACCACCTTGCCGGTCTTGTCGGCCTTCGGGGTCAGGACCCAGTTGCCGTCCTTGTCCTTCTCCAGGGAGTCGACGATGTCTTCGCCCTCGACAACCTTCGGCTCGCCGGCAATGTTGTCCAGCTCGAGGACGTAGTTGTTGGAGTTACCAATCACGCGGTGCTGGTCGTACTTGCTGTCCGCAGCGATGTTGATGATGTAGTTGTTCTCGTTGCGCGGAGCCTCGCCCGGCTCGTGAACCGAGATCTTGGCGGTAGCGCTGAGGACACCATCGTTGGGCTTGACGGTGATCTTGCCGTCCTTCTCGCTGGTGGTGATGTAGTTACCACCCTCAGTGATCTCCCACTCCCAGCCCTGCGGGACCGGGATGGTCTGGGTGTGGCCGGCGATGGAGACGTTGAAGTAGTGATTGTTCACCACAACGTCGGTGGTCTCGATCTTCTTCTCGGCCTTGTTGATCACATGGATGGTGTACTCGTGGCGGTTGCCCTCACCATCGACGACGACGATGCGCACATCGCCCTCGCCCTCCTTGACCGGGGTGATGTCCAGGCTCTT
Source organism: Corynebacterium gottingense (assembly GCF_007559235.1). Lineage (NCBI taxonomy): Bacteria > Bacillati > Actinomycetota > Actinomycetes > Mycobacteriales > Corynebacteriaceae > Corynebacterium > Corynebacterium gottingense. Next base: position 2,583 of record NZ_VMHH01000023.1, read on the forward strand.
GCCGTCCTTGGACTTGGTCACCTTGACCAGGCCGTTGGAGTCGTCGACAAAGTCGATCTTCCAGTTGGTCAGCTTCTCCACCGGGATGACGCGGGTGTCCTTCTTCTGGGAGAAGTTGAAGGCGTACTTGTAGGAGCGGAAGAAGCGCTCGACCTCGATGGTCTTCTCGCTCGTCTGGTGCGTCTCGTTCTTCACCGTCGTGGTTGCGGTAACGGTGGACGGCTCGGCGGTGACGGTCTTGGTGGAGGTCGTCGCCGGGCGGGTCTGCGTCTCGGTGACGTACTTCGGCTCAGCCGTGACGGTTGCAACCTCGGTCTTCGCGTCGCCGGTTGCCGTTGCGGTGGCGGTGGCCTTCTCGGTCACGGTCTTCACCACCGGGGTGCCTTTGCGCACGGTGACGGTGCGCTGCGGCAGCGTGGTGGTCTCGGTGACGGTCTCGGTGTCCTCGCGCTCAACCTCGGTCACCGTGGTCCGCGGGGTGACGTTTTCGGTCTCGGTGCGGGTCGGCTCGACCGTCTTGGTCACCTCAGCCTGCGGCTGCTCCCACTCGGTGACGGTGGAGGTCGGGGTGACGGTCTTGCGTGCGGTCTCGGTGACCGGCTGCTCAGTAACCGTCTTGGTGTAGGTGTTGCCCGGGACGGTCTCGGTCTTGGTCACAACCTCAGGCGTCTCGGTAACGGTGGTGGTCTTCACCGTCACGTTCGGGCCCTTCGGGTTCGGGTCGTAGCCAACCAGGCCCGGCTGACCGATGGTGATGAGGCGCTGAGTCGTGCCTTCCTTACCAAGCTCGTCGCTGATGTTGTAGTCGCGCGGGACCAGAACGGTGACGTACTCGCCGTCCTGGACATTGCTGGTCGCTTCCTGGAAGGAGGCGCTCTTGCGCAGGACGTACTGGGCCTGGCCGGAAACAGAGCCGCTCTGCTTGAGCACCTCAAAGCCGGTCCACTGTGCGAACTCCTCCTTGGTGATCTTGGGGAAGCCGCCGGTGGTCTCCTTGATGTCACCGTAGATGTAGCCGCGCTGATCGTTCAGCGTCTCCTTGTGGTTGGACAGGAGCGCCTGCAGAGCGAAGTTCAGCTTCGCAGCCTGCTCCATGTCGCCCTTGTTAAACGCGTCAAGCATGCGCTTGGTGCCGGCGATGGCGGCGCGCTCAATATCCGGGTTGATCTCCAGGTTGCCGCCCTGCTCACCGTTGTAGCCGTACAGGCCGGAAACGCCGTCGAGCTTGCGCACCACGTAGGGCGAATCCTGCTGCGGAGCGGGCTGCGCAAAGTCGATGCACCAGCCGGGGCCGAAGTTGTTGGCGTACATCAGGTGCGCCTGATTAAACGCACCCTGCTGGTAGCGGATGTTGGAGTTGAACTGCACAGCTGCCTGCTGCTCATCTGCAGGAAGCTGGGAATACTTGCTCGTAACAGCAATGTCTGCGTGCGCGGACGGGGTAGCAACGACAGTTCCACCAGCGACGACGGCGGTGGAGATAAGCGCGGCCATGACGCGCTTCTTAAGATGTGCGTTTTGCAACGGCTCAATCCTTAAAAACTTGACGGAGATATTCGAAGCAGCCTGGAGATCTCCTGAACACGGATCTTCACACTGACAG
>NZ_VMHH01000003.1:0-292178 GCF_007559235.1 Corynebacterium gottingense
CCGCCCAGCGCCACCGCGGCGCGCAGCGGGGTCGTCGCGGTCTCCGCCCAGGCCGGCACGGCGAGCACCCACAGCCAGCTGCCCGCCAGCACGTCGCCGCCAATGGTCACGGACAACACGGTCCACACCAGCGTCGCCGCGAGCGTCCACGCGACGCCGAACCGCACAGTAATATACAGCGCGGTCAGCGCGAGCGTACTCGTCGTGAGCAGTGCGATAGCGCTTCCAACCACACCAAAACCGCTGGTCAGTTCCCCGAACACCACCACGAGCGCGACCACTCCGCACGTCCACACCCGCAGCGCGGCGCCCACGTCCGGGTGCTCGACGCGCATGAGCTGCCACGCGGGCCGCAGCCTCGGCCACACCAGGGCAGGCAGCACCCCCGCGCCGACCGGCAGGATGAGGTAAGTCTCGAGCGCGCGTCGCACATCGACGGGGTAGCGCATCGCCACCAGCATCACCAGCGCGGTGAGCAGGAGCAGCACGCTTAGCGACGCCACCCGCCCCGCCCCGTACACACCCCGCAGCGCCGCAACGAATCCCACCCGCGCCGGGGGCGGCACCGCAGCCCCCGCCGCCCGCGGAGCGGCCACGACGTGTGCGGTCGTGCGACGCCGGCGCTCCCGGCGCGGCTCCGTCCACACCGCGCACGCCGCACCGAAGGCGGCAAGCAGGAGGCACAGCGCGAGTGGCGCCCAGGGCGACTGCCGGTCCAGGGCCGATCCGGGTTCCAACGGCAGCAGGTTGAATTGCAGCCCCATGAGCGGAAGCTCGAGACGCAGCGGCCAGGCGGCGGGGTTGGCCCACCACCAGACGCGGTCGCAGAAGTAGCCGAGCTCGACCTGGTACGCCATCGCCGCCACCAATGTGGGTAGCATCCCGCCCCGGCGCACCAACGCGGCGGCCACGCCCGCCACGCCGCACATGCCGACCCAGACGGCAGCGCCGGCAGCGAGCACCGCCCCCGCGCCGGAAAGCCCGACGGCGGAGGCCACCAGCCAGTTCACCCCGAAGTCCGCGAGGCAGAACACACCGAGTGCGGCCCACACCACGGCGAGGCGGGCAGCGCGCACGCGGCGGGGGTCCACCGGCCGCCAGTCGGTCCCGCCCGAACGTGACGAACGCTCGCGGGTCTCCGCCACGCCGGCGAACAGGGTCGCGACCGGCGCGGCGAGTGCGGTGACCAGGAGGCCTTGCCAGTTCATCAGGTCGCGTGCCGTCTCTACCCGGCCGACGAGCGAGAACGCCGCGAACACGCAGCCGAACAGCAGGCCCGCCCCGGCGAGCCACCACAGGGTCGAGCCGCGCGAGCGGATCCATTCAGCGTGCAGGTAATTCACTGCGCTCCCCCGTTCCCGCCGGTGGTGAGCCGGAAGAAGGACTCCTCCAGGTTCGGCCCCAGCTGCGCGAGCTGGCCGGCAAAGCGCACGCTACCGCCGGCGATGACGGTGGCGTCGTCAGCTATGTGCACGACCTCGCCGAGTTGGTGGGAGCTGACCAGCACGGTGCGCCCCGCGGCGGCGTATTCGCGCAGGTAGGCGCGCAGGTGGGCGATGCCCTCGGGGTCAAGTCCGTTCTGGGGTTCGTCGAGAATGAGCACCTCTGGCTCGCCGAGCAGGGCCTGCGCGAGCGCCAACCGGCCCTTCATGCCGGTGGAAAACGCGCCCGCTTTCTTCTTGCCCGCGTCCTGGAGCCCCACGAGTTGGAGGACACGATCCGCCTCCGAATCTGGCAGGCCGAGCAGCGTGGTGTGCACGCGCAGGTTGTTGCGGGCGCTTAGGTGGCTATAGAAGGCGGGGTCGTTGATAGAGGCGCCTACGTGGCGCAGATTCGCCCGCGCAAAGGGCTGACCCATGAGCGTGACCTCGCCGGCCTCTGGAACAAGGAGCCCGAGCAGGACCTTCATGAGTGTGGACTTGCCAGCCCCGTTGGGTCCGAGCAGCGCGTGGACGCGGCCGGGAGTGGTGTGCAGGGAGACGTCGGTAAGCACGCGGTGGGCGCCGTAGGACACGGTCACGCCCTCGCACGCTAGCTGTGGTGAAGTCATACCCCAATCCTCGCCATCTGCCTAGCGCACCACATCGCCCCGCGGGCGGAACTTCACTCCTCCCGTGGGAGGAGATCAGGAGATCCCGGCGCGCTGCGCGATGAGCACGAGCGCGATCCGGTCGCGCGCGCCCAGCTTGGACAGCAGGCTGGACACGTGCGTTTTCACGGTGGTTTCGGCGATGAAGAGCCGCTGCGCGATCTCGGCGTTGGTGGCCCCGCGGCCGACCTCGGCGAGCACGTCCAGCTCGCGCGCCGTGAGCCCCTCGAGCACCGACCGGTCCTGCGGGGTGCCGCCACGCACCCACTCCATGACGCGCCCCGTCACCCCGCTGGCCAGGACGGACTCGCCGCGCGCGACGGTGCGCACCGCGTCCGCGAGCACGTCCGGGTCCGCGTCTTTGAGCAGGAAGCCGTGGACGCCGGCGTCGATGGCGGACTGGATTAAGGCGTCGTCGTCAAACGTGGTGAGCATGATCACCCGCGCGCCGAGCGGGAGGATCTGCGCGGCGGCGGCGATGCCGTCGAGCACCGGCATGCGGATGTCCAGCACCGCCACGTCGATGCGGTGCGCCCGCGCCCGCTCCACCGCCTGCGCCCCGTCCTTCGCGGTGGCCACGACCTCCAAGTCCGGCTGCGCCGCGAGGATGGTGGACAGGGCGGAAAGGAGGAGCGGTTGGTCGTCGGCAAGCAAAATGCGAATCATCGGCCCAGCTCCGCGCGCACGATAAAGGTGTCCCCGCGCTGCTCGGTCGACAGCGTGCCGCCCGCGCTGGCGGCGCGCTCGCGACAGCCCTCCAGTCCGGTGCCCGCGCCGGGGCGGGGGCGGATCGGCCCGGTCGACGCGACGGTCACGGCGAGCCGGTCTGCCGCCTCCACCCGCACGCGCACGTCCGGGTCCTCCTGGTGGCGCGCGGCGTTGGCCACGGCCTCGGCGACGATGCGGTGGGCGGCCAGGCTGCTCACGGCGGGCACCTGCGGCAGCGCGCCGCCCTCGTAGCTGACGCGCACCCCCGCGTCCCGGAAGCGTTGCACCAGCTCAGGCAGCTCCTCCACACCGGCGGTTGGCTCCACCCCGCTGCCACCGTCGCGCAGGCCGCGCACAAGCCGGCGGATGTCCGTGAGCGCCTCGCCCGCCTCCGCGCTGATCTGTTTCAGCGCTGCGCGCTCGTCGCCGGCCGCGAGCCCCGCGTTCGCCTGCACCCGGATCAGCGTGAGCGTGTGCCCGAGGAGGTCGTGGATGTCGCCGGCGATGGCCAGCCGCTCCTGCTCGCGCGCCACGCGCAGCCGCTCGCGCCGCCCCGCTTCCTCCCGCGCCAGGTTCGCGCCCAGCAGGTACGCCACGGCGAGCACCGCCCAGTGCGCAGCGAGCGCGAGTACCGCGTCCACCCCTGAGCGGTAGAACAGAACGAAGCGCTCGTCCCACGCCCACATAAACGGCGAGGCCAGCGCCCACACCATCGCCGCGGCAAGCACGCCCGCGCCGAAGCGCCCGCCCACGAACCTGCGCGCCACGAACACCGCCACGGGCACCGCCAGCACCCAGAGGGTGTAGCCCAGGTTGATCGGCGCAAGGATCCACACCGCAGACCAGGCCACATTCAGGGCAATCATGCTTATCGACGCCCACTTCGCCCGCAAAGTCACCACCCCGAACGCCGCCACGAACCCCCAGGACAACAGGGCCTGCACCCACCCGAACGCGTCACTCGGGTCCGCGCACGCGCCGGCGGTGTACACCAGCGCCAGCACCGCAGCAAGGCCGGCGAGGACTAGGTCGACCGTACGCATCCTCACCGCCTACAGCCCCCGGACGAACTCGGCGAAGCCCGGCGCGGTGAACTCCAGGTAGCCGTGGCTGGAGGTGTCGATGAGCCCCTTGTCCAGCAGGGATCGCCGCGCCATGCTCAAGTCGTTGGAGTCGCGTCCCATGGCCTCGGCGATGGCGCTGCGCTTCACCGGGGCGTCGCCCTCGGGCTCGCCCGCTGCCGCCATCGCGCGCAGCATCCGTGCCTCCGCGGGCGTGGCTTTCTTCCACCGGGCGCGGAAGAAGGTCTGGCGCATCTGGTTGAAGCCCTCCCCGGCGGCCTCAACCTGCGGCACCTCCAGCACCGTGCCCGGTCCCGGGAAGCCAGCGGCACGCCACGTCTCGTCGCCGATCACCTGCATGAAGTAGGGGTAGCCGCCCGCGAACCCGAGCGCGGCCTCGAGCGCGTCGTCGGACCAGCGCACCCCCTTGGCGGCGGCGAGGCTGCGCAGCGCGTCCGCGGCCTGCGGGCGGGTGAGGTTGTGCAGGTGCTGGTAGGCGAAGCGCTCGGCGAAGCTCACCGCGTCCGTGACCACGTCCTGAGTGTGGCTGAGTCCTGCGGTGTAGGCGGCCATGGGCAGGTCGCGCTGCTCGGATTGCATGTGCTGCCAGGCGTAGGCGAGCGCCTTGATGCCGTCGGCGTCGGCGCTCTGGATCTCATCGATGAACAGGACGAGCCCTCGCGAGCGCTCCCGCGCCGCGCGCCCCGCTGCGGCGAGCAGCCGTTGGAGCCGGCGGCCCTGACTGCCCGCTTCTGTCCCCTTGCGTGGTGCCGCCCCGCTGACCGAGATGCCCGCGACCTCAACTTTTGCGGTGGAGATGAGGGAGCGGAGGGCGTCGACAAGCGAGCCCTGCCAGGTGCTGGAGACCTCCTCGAGCGCTTCGACGAGCGAGGCGAGCAGCGGACCGTCGCCCGCAGTGACCCAGAGGGTGTCGAATCCCTTGGCCGCGGCGTCGGTTTGCGCGGCGCGCAGCAGGCTCGTTTTGCCCACGCCGCGCGGGCCGGCGAAGACCTGGATGCGGCCGACAAAGCGCGGCTCGACGATGATGAAGGCGAGGTCGCGGCGGATGTCCTCGAGGATCTGCTCGCGGCCGAAGACTTCCGGCGCAATTTCGCCTGGGGTGTACGGGCTTGGCTGCATGCCCCCTTTATACCTGTTTATGAATCGCCGAATCATAAAGACTCATACGGCTTGCTAGGCTAGCTCCGTGAACAACCGCCTTGAGATCCTCCCCGTCGACCCCGCGAACCCGCTAGCCATCATGCCCGCGCTCGAGGAGGCGCTCACCGGCCAACGCGCCCTCCTGCCGGTGCCCACCAACGACCCGACCCGCGCCAACCTGCTCCGCAATACGCAGGGCGTCGGGCAGCTTATCGACACCAACGTCGCCCTCGTCGTCGCCACCTCCGGCTCCACGGGCCGCCCCAAGGGTGCGATGCTCACCGCCGCCAACCTCATCTCCAGCGCGGACGCGACCCACCAGGCGCTCGGCGGCCAGGGCCAGTGGCTGCTCGCCATGCCGGCCGCCTACATCGCGGGCATCCAGGTGCTGGTGCGCAGCATGGTCGCCGGCGTCGAGCCCGCCGCCCTGGACCTCTCCCACGGCTTCAGTATCAACGAGTTCGCCGAGCGCACCGAGGAACTCGCGGCCACCGGCGAGCGCTGCTACACCGCGCTCTCGCCCCACCAGCTGGCCAAGGCCACCTCCACGATGCAGGGCATCGATGCTTTACGACGCTTCACCGCCGTCCTCGTCGGCGGCGCCGCCACCAACCCCCGCCTCCTCGACTCAGCGAAGAAGCTGCGCATCAACGTCGTAACCACCTACGGTTCCTCCGAAACCTCCGGCGGCTGCGTCTACGACGGCGTACCCATCGCCGGCGCGCGCGTGCGCCTCGACGGCGGCCGCATCGTCCTCGGCGGCCCCATGGTGGCCGAAGGCTACCGCGGTGACGTGCAGCCCGACCCGTTCACCACCGACGCCGACGGCCAGCGCTGGTTCACCACCTCCGATGCCGGCCACATCACCGACGGCGTACTCACCGTCGAGGGCCGCCTGGACAACGTGATCTCCACCGGCGGCTTCAAGCTGCAGCCGGAAGTGCTCGAGCGCTTCCTACTCACCCAACCGGGCGTAACCGCCGCCTGCGTTGTCGGCGTTGCCGACGAGCGCTTCGGCCAGCGCATCTGCGCCGCCTACACCGGCTCCGCCGAGGTCGCCGAGCTGATGGACGCGCTCCAAGACCTGCCCCGCTGGCAGATCCCGAAGGAGTTGCGCCCCGTGCCCGCCCTCCCGCAGCTCGGCCCCGGCAAAGTCGACCGGGCTGCGGTGGCGGAAATGTTTGGCGGGAACTAGCCTTCAACGTTTACGCTCTCGCAACACGGTGTCCTTCACACTTTGGGTTGTACATACCCATCCCTCAAACAAGGAGGACACCATGCATCGTCTCACCGCTTGCGTCGCCGCAACCGCGATCGCGCTTTCCGCACTCGCCGCACCCGCCCACGCCGCAACCGTCGCCCAGAAGGACAAGGAAGGCACCTGTGCGGTCAGCCTCACTGCCGGCGAGAAGCAGTTCATCTCCACGCTTTTCGACGAGTCCAAGGCCATCGGTGAGCACGAGCAAGCCCGCGATTTCATCGCCGCAGTTGAGTCGGTCTACCCCGGCGTCATCGCGGAAAACGAGAAGACGCTCAAGGGCGAGGAGGCAGACCTGACCAAGGTGCTGCCCGCCCAGCTCGCCGGGCAGTACGCGAGCGCGCAGAAGACGCTGAAGGAGACCCACCCGACGACAGAGCGCACGCTCGAGGACATCAACACGGACTCCTGGCACGTCGGCTCCGACACGAAGCCCGTCGAGCTGCCATTCGCAGTCGCAAAGAGCGACGCCGCACTGTACGACGCCTGGTCCACCACGCCTGCCGGGAAGGTCGCTGTGAAGCAGGTGCAGCTTAGCGACGCCGACGTGGCCGCTGCCGCAGCCTGCGCCAAGGGCCCCCAGGCGAATGTGGATTACCCCACCGCGAAGCCAGATCTGAACGTTCCAGCCATCATCGGTGGGGTCGTCGCAGCGCTGTTGGCGCTGCTCGGGCTGCTTGCCCTGCCACAGCTCGGACTGAAGCTGCCGAAGCTGCCGATGGTGGGCAAGTAAGTAGCGCTTAGAGCTTGGCGATCGGGCCGAGCGCCTTATCTACCTGCTGCGGCAGCAGCAGGGCGATCAGGGACAGCAGGCCCGCCAGGCCCGCGATGGTCAGCACGGCGATCAGCCACGGAGACTCTGCAGAGGAGCCAGTGGTGGTACCCGGCTGCTCGTCGACCTGCTTCATCTTGTTCTCGAAGGTGAGGTCGTGGTTGATCGGGTCGATGCCGAGCGCGTTAAGGCTGGCGAAGAAGAGGTCAGTCTGGTCGATCTGGCCGGTCAGGTTGGCCGCACCCGGGCCGGAAGCTGCGACGCGCAGCTGGGCACCGGTGTGCTGCTGGCCGCCGAGGGCGTCCTCGTCCTCGTTGGTCTTAGAGGTGGCGAAGTTGACCGCCATGGTGGAGCCTTCGACCGTGGTCAGCTGGGTCACGCGGCCAGCGGTGTTGCTGTCCTCGTAGGTGATCTGCGCGGTGTGCGCGTGGTCCGCAGTAGCGACGATGAGGGTTTCCTCACCGGTCTTGTCCGCCCACTGCTGCACGGCCTGGACGGCCTCGTCGAGCTGGCCGACCTCGCCGATCAGGCCGCAGGCGTCTGCGTCGTGGTCGGCCTTATCCGGGGAGGCGGACTCCACCTGGAGAAGGAAGCCCTTGTCGTTTTGCAGCAGCTCAAGCGCCTTGGTGGTCATGTCCGCCAGACGCGGGGTCTCCGCGGTGAACTCCGGGTTAGCTACACACGTCGCCGGATCCATGTCGCCGCCGTCGATGGTGGGGATGGACTGGTTCAGCGTACGCGGCATGTTGCCCTCGGAGAACAGGCCCAGCACCGGCTTTTCTGCGTCCGCCTTGTCAACGGCGTTGAGCTCGGAAAGATTGGTCGCGACCTGGTAGCCGTTGTCCTTCGCGTTCTCCAGCACCGTCTTGCCTGCGGTCCAGGTATTGCCGTTCTCGCCCCACTGACCGCCCTGAACGACCTCGGTGTTGAAGTACTTCATGCCGCCGCCGAGGGTGACGTCGGCGCGCAGGTCGACGATCTGCTCCGAGATGGAGCCGAGGCCGCCGTTCTCGCGTAGCTGCTCGCCCTGCGCCGCCTTCTTATCGCCGGAAGGCGCGTAGTAGGAGCGGTCAAGCGCGTGTGCGGCAAAGGCCGCCGGGGTGGCGTCCTGGATCTCCGCAGTGGAGACGTTACCGATCTTCATGCCCTTCGCCTTGGCCAGCTCGCCGAGGGTGGCAACCGGCTTGCCCTTGCTATCGACGCCAATCGCGCCGTTGTAGGCCTTCACGCCAGAGTTCCAGGCGGTGCCGGTCGCGGCGGAATCCGGGACGTAGTTCGGCAGGCCGGTCTCCTTGTCCAGGGAGAAGGTGGTCAGGTAGCCGGTGTAGTCCAGGTTGTCCAGGCCGTCGAAGCGGCCCGCGGAGCCCTTCAGGTAGTTGCGGGCAGCGGTGATTTCGGAGTCGCCCGTGCCGTCGCCAATCAGCAGCACGACGTTCTTCGCCTTCGCGTTATCAATGCCCTGGCCGGCGGTGCCGAACTGGGCGCAGTCGCCGACCTTCGGAGCGGCACCTTCAGAGACGAGGTAGCACAGTTGGTCGCCCGGCTTCGCCTTGGAGCGGGTAGCCAGCGACATGACCTTGTTGCCCTTGTTGATCTCCCACGGATCCTGACCGCCCTCGGTGCCGCCGTTGAGGCCGAGCGCGTTCGCCATGACGTAGAAAGCGTCAGTCTGGTCGAGCTGACCGTTGACGTTCTCGGAGCCCGGGCCGAAGCCAGCGATGCGCACCTGGGTGCCGGTGTGCATCATCGACTTGGTTTCCAGCTCGCCACTTTCATTGATGGACCACGGCTGGGTGCCGAAGCCGACGGACATCACCGCGCCGCCGTCCTTCTGCGACTTCAGACGGGTCACTGCGGATACCGACGGACGGCCGTCCGGCACGATCTCTGCGGTGTGTGCGTGGTCAGCCGTGACCACGATGAGGGTGTCCTTGTCCTTCTTAGCAAAGTCGAGGGCTTCCTTGATGACCTCGTCGATCTGCTCGGTCTCACCGATCATGCCGCAGGCGTCAGCGGCGTGGTCCGCCTTGTCGATAGAGGCGGACTCCACCTGGAGGAAGAAGCCCTTGTCGGACGAGGGGTCGTCGAGAAGCTCGATTGCCTTCTTCGTCATCTCCGCCGCGGTCGGCTCGTTGCCGGTGTCCTGCGGGGTGCAGGTCTCCGGCTCCTTGTCGGTGGCGTTGCCCGGGACGGTCTGCTCGTAGCGGCGGGTCATGTTGCCGTCGTTGAACAGGCCGAGGACCGGCGCGTCCTGGTTAGCCACGGTGACCGCGTCGAGGCCAGCCTCGTCATCGACGATGGTGTAGCCCTTAGCCTCTGCGTTCTCGCGCACAGTCTTGCCGGCTTCCCACTCCGCGCCGCCGTCGTGCTTCTCGGTGAGGAATGGGTTACGGTTCTCGCCGCCCGCCTGCACCTCGGTGTCGAAGTACTTGCGGCCGCCACCAAGGGTGAGGTCCGCGCGGGTGTCGATGATCTGCTCGGAGATCGAGCCCAGGCCGCCGTTCTCACGCGCCTCCTTGCCCTGCACGACCTTCTTGTCGCCCGACGGCGCGTAGTAGCCGCGCTGAGAAATGTGCGAGTGCAGCGCGCCCGGGGTGGCGTCCTGGATCTCGGCGGTGGAGACGTTGCCGGTGCGCATGCCGGCGTTCTTCGCCATCTCGATCAGGTTCTCGTGCGGTGTGCCCGCCACGTCGACAGAGAGCGCACCGTTGTAGGTCTTCGTGCCGGTGGACCAGCCGGTGGCAGAAGCCGCCGAGTCGGTCACGTACTGGCGCTTGCCCTCCTGGGAGACGGCGAAGGTGGTGTAAGCACCTGAGGCCGTCAGCTCGTCCAGGCCCTCGAAGCGACCGTTCGCGCCCTTGAGGTAGTTACGCGCTGCGGTGATCTCCTGGTGGCCCATTCCATCGCCCAGGATGAAGATCACGTTGCGGGCCTGGGCGTCGGTGTTGCCCTGCCCGCCCTTGCCAAACTGGGTGCAATCCCCCGGCTGTGGGACGTTCACCAAGTTGCCTTCGGCGTCAAGGGTCACACAGGACTCTTTGCCGTTAAAGTTCTGCTCCGCCGGTGCGGCAGAGGCTGTGGGGAGACTCGCCAGGGCCAGCGCGGAAGCGCTGACCACGGCGGTCAGTGTTCTAAACGGAATACGCATGTGGGGTTCCTTCACATGAAAAGCCAAAAAAAGTGGATGGTTGTTCAACCGCCACACATCATAAATCCAGCAAATTTCCAATTCGGAAAACCCAAATGAACTTTAGGTGACTACAAAAATGCAGTTAAGGGCGCTGCCCGAGCACTTTAAGGAAGCTTAAAACACACGTTTAGATTGATGCTTCCTGCGGCGCATGTCAAACACCCCTGCTCACACCCGGGTTTCAGCTTCAACCAGATCTGCAGGTAGTTACGGTTGCGCACCGCTTCCGATACGCCGGGGATTACCGTGCTGGTTCGTTGAGGGACAGCGCGGCGTCGATAAGCATGCCCAGCTCTTCTTGCGCATAGGTGGCGCGCAGCTGGGCATCATTGCCCCCGCGGAGATTGCCGCGCACGAGCGCCACGCTTTGCGACGCCGGCACCATCGAGAACTCGCGCGGGTGCGGGAAGACCTGGCGCACGAAGTGGCCCGTGCGAAGTGCGCAACGGTTCAGCCAGATGTCGTCGGCGTGTGGGGCGCAGTCCTGGAACGCCTTGCCCTGCGCGGCAACTGCATCGACCATCGCCGGCGGGTACGCAACACCGGAGACGCCGGTGGCGAAGTGGCGCGGGTCCGGATCCGTATCCTGCACAGACTTCCACTGCTTGTACGGCGCCAACTTGCCGTCCTGGAGCACGATCTCGTGAGCGCGGTACGCCACCACGTTGTTCGGATCGGCGTCCGAGGCGTTGAGGAGCTTTTTGGCGAACCACTTGGGGTACATCATGTCGTCATCAACGGTGATGACGCGGGTGCCAGTACCGGCAAACCGTTGAAACGTGCCGTAATACTTGGTGTGCGGACCATAGTGGCCGTCCGAACAGCACACCTGCAGGCCGCGCTCCACAAGGGTGTGCAGACCTTTCGGCCACTCACCCTCGTAGTCCTCCTTATCCAGCCACAGATACACCGGCAGGCGTGTCGTGCCGACGAGCAGCGAGGAAATCGCCACCACCGCCGACTTTAGCCGGGGCCCATGGGAGGTCAGCGAAATAACGGTGTCGCCCTCCTGTGGGAACCTAGCCGGAGATTTCCGCGCCACCACCCGCAGCTGAGGCGCGCGCAAAAGTGCACCAGCCCCACCGAGTGCTTGCCGAAGCGCGTAGTCAATCCACATGAGCCAAAACTTTAGCCGACTTGACCAAATCGGGGCATGATGGGAGACATGACTGACACGAGCGGTAATGGAACTGACAACCAGCAGACAGCGAACACTACAGAACGGGCCGACACTGGCAGTTCGGCAACGTTCCACGACTGGTGGCAGGCGGCGCGACCGCACACGTGGCCGAACGCGTTCGCCCCAGTGATCGCCGGCACCGGCCTGGCTGCACACATTGGTGGCATGCACCTCGGCAAGGCGCTGCTCGCACTCGGCGTTGCGTGGGCACTGATTATCGGCGTGAATTTCGCCAACGACTACTCCGACGGTGTGCGCGGCACTGACGACGAACGGACAGGCCCTAGCCGCATCACCGCGTCCGGGCTGGCGCGGCCGCAGGATGTAAAGCTCGCAGCATTCGCGTCCTTCTTCGTCGCTGCCGTTCTTGGCGTGATCCTGGCGGTCACGAGTGCGTGGTGGCTCATCCTGGTCGGTGCGGCTTGCATCGCGGCAGCGTGGTTTTACACCGGCGGGACGAAGCCGTACGGCTACTACGGATTCGGCGAGCTGGCCGTGTTCATCTTCTTCGGGCTGGTCGCTGTGCTAGGTACGCAGTTCACACAGTCAGGATGGCTGACTGCCGAGGGGTGGTTGGTGGCCATCGGTGTGGGCGCGATTTCCGCGTCCGTGAACCTGGCAAACAACATCCGCGATATTGACACCGACGCCGCGGCCGGCAAACACACCCTTGCTGTGCGCATCGGCGAGGTGAGGGCCCGTCGCCTGTTTACTGTGCTGACGTTGACGCCATTTGTCGTCTCCCTGCTGCTTGGAAACTCGCTCACGCTCGTCGGTTTCGCTGCTTTGCCGTTTGCCGTTTCCTCCATTCTGAAAGTGCAGCGCGACCAGGCAAAGGGCAAAGACCTTATCCCCGTGCTGGCTATCAATGGTCGCGCCATGCTGATCTGGTCCGTGCTCACCGCCGTTGCGTTTACCGCCCTCGGGTTCCCAATTTGGGGTGGAGGTGAGGCGGTACCGTACACGGCAGTGCGGTAGTCGCGTGCTGAGTGAGCTGCACAGTGTTTGCCAGTTCCTTGTCTCGACCTGCCCCGAAACTCCTTGCTGCACAGGGACGCCGGGGCGGTTTTTCGTGTCTGCGCTATTGCGTGCCGCGCCCTGGTGGTGCTGAATCGGGTGCGGATCCGGCGTTCACGAACGAACGGTTCGCCCACAGATAGTTGTAAATGGGGCACTCAGTACACGGGTCATCATCAACGCGGGAAGCGCAGTCTGTGCAGCGCTCCGAGCATTCGCATGCGCACGAATCAGCGCTGTCGGTGTGATAAGTGAGTGGGTCCGGCTCGCGCACGGAGTGAGCGCGATTGTAGGCGGTATAGTGGGAACCGTCGGCAAAACGGTAGTGGATATGCCCGTTGCGTTCCCAGATCTTCGCAGAGCCATGGCTGACAAGGGAGTGGCAGGACGAGCACAGTGGCAAAAGGTTATCCACGTTCGTTTCCCCTCCTCGAGCCCAGTCTCTGAGATGGTGCATCTACAGAAAACGTGAATGCGTACGGCCAGGCATCGCACATTGGTGGCCCCAGGCGGGGAGCAGTGCAGCAACCTGCCCGTCCGTGGCAAGCCGCTGCTGCCGGCCCACATTCAACATCAGCCCCTTGGCGTCCGTCTCGTGCAGGCGCATCATCGCGTTTGCCACGCACTGCTCCACTTCCTCCGACTTCGCCTGCAAGTTGTTCGACATCCAGGCGCGACCGTCGTCGGTAACCATGATGCTCACCTGCGCACCCGAAGACCGTGCTACCGCCCTCCATCGCCTCAGCCGTGTCCTTGATCGCGTCCCGCATCGAGGCGCGTCTCGGCTTCGGCTCCGCGGTCTGGGTGGCGGGGCATGCCTCGTCGACGCCTGCGGCCTCCTCGAGCAGCGCATCGACCTTGTCGGGGTCGCGCAACTCCTCCTCGTCCACGCCGTCGAAGCCGTACTGCGACAACTGCGCGAGCTTCAGGGCCGCCATCAGCTCCTGGCCCGTCACCGCGGGGAGCAGCGCCTCGAAGCACATCATCCCGCCGTCCCTGGTGGTGATCTTCACGTACGGCTCGTTGTCCTCGGTGATGTAGCGGAGGAGAAAGCGAACCGTCGTATAGCTCACCGCCCCGCACTCGAATGCACCGTAGAGGGACCGATACTTACGAATTACCTTGGAAACAAATACATACTCGAATGCGGTCGCCTCGCTCACCCGCAACTCCCGTGCCAACCAGCTCGCCGTATGCTTCGCGCCAAGCCACTCGGCGCAGCCCCCCCTCATCAAACTCGCCGACCGCGTCGAGTATGCGCGCCCGAATCCTCGTGGACTGCCTATGGTGGTCGCGGATATTTCCGGCGAGGTCCGTCGCGCGCTTGCCCTGGCTCAAGTTCGGGTTCATCCCACCCCAGACGAAGCCGGGGCGGAGCTAGTGAGCAGTAAAGTAGTTCATTGCCATCAGCTATACCCACACTATTGTTCGACCGTAAGGAATGTGTCTATTTTGTTTGCACTGAGGCAAAACAGTACTCCTGTGACAGCGAGCGAAGCGATTTCTACTTTGCGGCCGCAGAGTAGACGGCAGCTACTCCCCGCACGCGGCGTCGAAATCCGCGGGGCTCCACGTGTCTGTCGAGCCGTCGTAGGGGTTCACGGACACAATCGTGCCGGCGGGCTGTTCCAGGATCTGCTGCTTGGCGGCGCTGGCGGGAGTGAAGGACCTCTCCTTGCTGAAGGGCCCCTGCCCGCCCCTGTCGTCCGGCGCCGGGTTAAGCAAGAGGGTGCGATCCTCGGGATAGGAGGCGTCGAGCGGTGCTTCCGCGGCCCACGTGCCAGAGCTCGGTCCATCAAGCGGCACCTGCACGTGGCCGGTCTGTGGTTCGGCGGCGGTGAACTTGGCCAGCACCCGGTTTTCCTCGTCTTCGGCGAGACCGATGCGGTCGGAGGCGACCTCGAGCTCGCTCATCTCCTCGCCGCAGGTGTTCACGTGCGCGATGATGTGGCCCTCCTCGTCGTGGGAAAACCCGGCGGCGCCGATGACGTCCACGTTGACGTAGTTGCCGCAGGCAGTCAGCGCCGCTGCGGAAGCGCACACCATTGCGATGACGGATGCGGTCCTGCTCACGTTGGGCCTTTCGTCGATAGGCTGCAATTGCCCGAACCAACGTAGGCGGCAACTATTACGTAGCGCTGGCCGCCCGCCTGGGAAAGTCCGTCAATTCCGCGCGCGGCCACCCAGGGTGCCGATGCCCGCGCCAACCAGCAGGAGCGCGACGAACGGGAGCGCGGATGCGTTCATGAGGACGAGCGCCTGCAGGGCTCCCGCCAGAGCGGGGACGGCGAACCACCACCAGGTCGCGCCGCGGCGGGCGGTGTCGCGCCACGCCAGCACCGCGACGAGCAGCGGGTTGAGCACCACGAGCGGAACAGCCCAGCCCATCGGCCCGAAGATCGACGAGACGAGGAGCAAGCCTGTCGACGCCACCACGTAGCCAACCAACATCCGCCACCGCAGTCCCATCACGATTCCTCCCAGGTGTCATACTTGGTGCCACTACCTGGATCAAGATTACAGAAGGAGGGAACCGCTGATGCTCGACGTCCTGACTGGTTTCGCCATCATCTTCACCGTCATCGCGGTGGGGTTCCTGCTGGCGCACAGAGGCGTGATCGGGCAGGGCGAGGCGCGCCTGCAGCTCAACCGCATCGCGTTCTGGGCGTGCACCCCGGCGCTCATCTTCTCCAGCGTGTCCACCTCGGACACGTCCGCGTTCCTGTCGCCGGTGGTGGGGGTGATCGCAGCGGCGTCGGTAGCCACCATGCTCCTGTACTGGCTGCTCAGCGCCCTGCTGTTCCGCCGCAGCTTCGCCGAGACGATGGCGGGCGCGGCCGCGTCAAGCTACTACAACTCGGTCAATATCGGGCTGCCCATCGCCACCTACGTGATCGGCGACGCCACCTACGTCGTGCCCGCGCTCGTGCTGCAAATGGCGGTGCTCTCCCCCGTCATCATCGCCGGCCTCAACGCGGGCGGGGCGAGCCTGCGCTCGATCGGCGGCTCCATCGTCGCGGGCATAACGGCGCCGGTCGTGCTCGCCGCCTTCGCTGGTTTCGCCGTCTCCGCTTCCGGCTGGGAAGTCCCCGAGCCCGTGCTCGCGCCGCTGGAGATCCTCGGCGGCGCTTCCATCCCGCTCATCCTTATGAGCTTCGGCGCCTCGCTGAAAGGGGATTCCGTGCTCACGCATGATCGCTTACCGACGCTCACCGCCACCCTCCTCAAGCTCGTCGGCATGCCCGCCATCGCCCTCGGCGTCGGGTACGCCCTGGGCCTCGACGGCACCGAGCTCTACGCGGCGCTCATCCTCGCGGCGCTGCCCACCGCGCAAAACGTGTACAACTACGCCGCCACCTACCAGGTCGGCCAGACGGTCTCGCGCGACACCGTCTTCCTCACCACGTTCCTCTCGCTGCCCGCTATGCTCGCCATCGCCGCCCTGTTCGGGTAGGCGCTAGCGCTCGCTCAGCTCGCTGGAGATCCACTCCTTGCGCAGCTTGCGCTGCTCGCGCCAGTGCGCAACGGCCTCGGTGGCCTCAATCCGCTGGCGCTTGAACACCAGCATGGACAGCGGGAACGCCACGATCAGGGCAAGGAGCGCGGAGATGATCAGCGGCACTGGGGCGCCGATGAGCATGGCCGCGCCCTGGATCACCACGGTGAGTGCGATGAACAGCACGAGCCTGCACAGCCCGTAGATCGCGGCGGCCTTATTGGCGCGCGAGCGGGCGGCGGGATCAACTTCCGGCGGTTGTTGTTGCATATGCCTAACCCTAGACGGCCACCAAGTATGTTGGAAGTCATGGGAAGGCTACTACTCCTCGTACTCATCGTCCTCGCCGTGTACCTGATGTGGCGCGCCTTCGGGCCCGGCTCGAACAAGCAGGTCGAGCAGGCGCCAGAGCGGCCGCAGATCAAGGGGCCCGACGATGATGAGGAGTTCCTCTGGAACATTGAGAAGAACCGCTTCAAGGAGCGGCGCGCCCGCGAGGAGGCGGAGCGAAAGCGGCGCGAAGAGGAGGAGCGCCGCAAGCGCCGCGACGGGGAGGGCAGCTAGCCGGAACTAGCGCTGTTCCAGCACCTCGGGCAGCTTCTCCGCCCAGGCCAGCGAGTGGCGCACGCCGTCCGCCACGGTGTACTCCGCGCGCCAGCCGAGCAACTGCTCGGCCTTCTCGGTGCGGGTGGCGCAGCCGACCACATCGCCATCGCGCGGCGGGGCGGTGCGCACCTCGAGGGGCTTGCCGGTGGCCTCGCCGACGGCGTCGGCCAGCTCGAAGACGGTGGTGCCCTGGCCGGTGCCCAGGTTGATCACCTCGTAGTCCGCCAGCGCTGACGCCTCGGCCTTCAGCGCGGCGACGTGCGCGCGGGCCAGGTCCCACACGTGGACGTAGTCGCGCAGGCCCGAGCCGTCGCGGGTGGGCCAGTCCACGCCGGTGACGGTGAACGGCTCGTCGGCCTGGTAGGCGGAGATCATCTTGCCCAGCGCGTGGGACGGGGCCGGGTTCTGCAGACCGGTGCGCAGCTGCGGGTCCGCCCCGATGGGGTTGAAGTAGCGCAGTGAGATGGCGCGGATGAGGCCGGCCGAGGCGGCGTCGGCAAGCACTCGCTCCAGCATCCACTTCGAGGCGGCGTAGGGGCTCGACGGGTCTGCCGTGCTCTGCTCGGTGACCATCAGGTCCTCACCGGGGACGTACATGGCGGCGGTGGAGCTGAGCAGGACGCGCTTCACACCACGCTCGGACAGGGTGCGCACGCAGGTCGTGGCCTTGCCCACGTTGTTCTCGTAGTAGTACAGCGGGCGCGAGACTGACTCCGGCACGACGATCTTCGCGGCGCAGTGGACGACCGCCTCGATGTCCGGGTGCTCGTCCAGGATGCGGTGCAGCAGCGCCACGTCGGCGATGTCGCCCTCGTAGTGGTCGAAACGCTCGGCGAAGGCGCGCAGGCCGGTAGAGTAATCGTCCAGAATCACCGGGGTAATTCCGTTGTCGGCGCAGCAGGAAGCGATCGTAGAGCCGATAAAGCCGGCCCCGCCAGTGATAAGAACCTTCATAACCTGTGAGTCTAACGCAGCTAGTTCAGGCCCGCGTACGAGTGCAGACCCGCAATCACCGTGTTCACGTACGTCATGTTGAAGATCGTCATCGCCAGGGCAAACACGTTAATCCAGGCCGCCTTGGAGTTCTTCCAGCCGGCGGTGGCGCGGGCGTGCAGGTAGGCGGCGTACAGGATCCAGGTGATCATGGACACGGTTTCCTTCGCGTCCCAGTTCCACGGGCGGCCCCACGCAACCTCGGCCCAGATCGCGCCGAACACGATGCCGATACCAAACAGCGGCAGCGTAATGATCGCCGTCTTGTAGGTGATCTGGTCCAGCGTCTTTGCCGACGGCAACGGGTGCACAATCTTGCCAATGAAGCCGTGCTCCTCACCCTTCGGCTGCCACATGCGCAGTAGGTACAGCATCGCGAACACACCGGAGACGATACCGACCGAGGCACCGATCGACACCGTGGAAACGTGCACCGGCATCCAGTAGGACTGCAGCGCCGGCACCACCGGGGCGGCTTGCATGTGGAACACCGTGGAGTTGAGGAACATCGCGATGACCATGGGGAACAGCAGCCACGGCCACACCGTGTGCCAGCCCTTCCGCCCGATCACGATCGCGGCGGCCACCATGATCACCGCGGTCATGAACAGGATGTACTCGTACAGGTTGCCCAGCGGGAAGCGCCGCGCCGCGATGCCGCGCGTGACAAACGCGACGATGTGCAGCGCCACGCCGACCCACACCAGGGCCTGCGTCATGCCCGCCCACTTGCGGGCGGCGGCCACCCGCTTCTCGTAGACGCCGTCAAGCTCGGGCTCCGGGGGCAGTTGCTTTTCGACGACCACCGGCCCCCCAGCCCCAACCGCCACCTTCTCCGCGGCGCGCTCTTGCTGCGCCGCGCGGCGCTCGCGCCGCACGTCCACGACCGCGAGGACGCGGCCGTAGTACACGCACGCCATGAGCAGCGCCACGATGTAGATGATGAACGCGGTGCGGAAGGTCAGATCGGACAACTCCGCCATGGTGGTGTTGACAAGCATGGTGCTCAATCTACTCCATCAGCGGGCCATTATCCAAGGTCATCCAGCTCGTCATCGTCCCCGTCATCATCCGGGTGCTCCCCCAGGATCTCCTCGACGAGCTCGGAAAACTCCGGGCCCCACCCGGCGCGGTCCGTGCGCGCCAGGCCCGCGATCTCCACCGCGGTCCCGCCGCCGACAACCGGGGCGAGGCGGACCCAGACGCGGCGGCGCTTGATGGTCAGCGAGCCGGCGAGCGCGGCGAGCATGATCACTGTGGTCACCAGTGCCCACACCTGCGTCGGGTCGCGGGAGATCTGGTAGTTGGCGTACTCGGCCGCGCCGTCGAAGCGCACCTTGATCCCGCCGTCCACGGTGATCTCCTCGCCCGGGGTGAGGTTGACGCGCTCCAGCTTCTGCAGCTGGCCTTCCGCGATGAGCATCTGGTCCAGCACGAAGATGTTCTGCGGACGGCCCGAGTCCAATCCAGCGTCGCCGCGGTAGATGTCCATGGACAGCGCCGGGTCATCCATCGACGGGAACGACGACTGCAGCGTCTCCCCGTCCTGGCCGCCCCACTGGGCCGTCGGCGCGAAGTTGCCCTCCAAGGCGATCTGGTTCTGGCGGCGGTCCGCCAGGTCCGGGAACATGCCGGCGGGCGGGTCGAAGCGCATCACGCCCGAGGACAGGAACGTCTGCGTGTCCGTGGGGCGGAACTGCATCATCTGGGTGCGGGTCTCGCCGTTGGGCCACGTCACCGTGACCTGCGGGGCGAACCCGTGGCCTTGCAGGTAGACGCGGTCGCCGTGGATGCGCAGCGGGTGGTTGACCGCCAGGGTGGTCTCCTGCCAGCTGTCCTTCGGCGCGGTCAGGTCGTCGGTGTAGGACACGTCGGACCAGAAGCCGTTCGCCTGGCCGCTGTTTAAGTATTCGGCGCGGAAGTTGTGTGCATCGATGCAGAAGGGGGTGAGCCCGGTGCCGTCGAAAAGCGGCCCCGCGCGGAACACGTCAAAGTTGGCGGGGGACGTATTGCAGAACTCGGTGGACTGCTCCACCGGCACGGCGTACTGGGACTCGGAGTTGGTCACTACGATGACCTGGCCCTCGTAGAAGACCATGCGGCCGGCGGCGAAGGCGACGATCATGCCGACGATGCCCACGTGGAAGAGCAGGTTCATCAGCTCGCGGGTGTAGCCGCGCTCGGCGGCCAGGGAGAATGTCCCGGCGCGGTCCTCCTCCGGCGAGTAGGCGGCCACGTGCCAGCGCTTGAGCAGGCGGCGGACCTTCGCCTCCACCTCGTCCTGACCGGTGTCCACCGTGGCTTGCGCGTGCATGGGCATGCGCGAGAGGTAGCGCGGCGCGCGCGTCGGGGTGGCACGGTAGGCGCGCCAGTGGTCCATGGAACGCGGGATGATGCAGCCGACCAGGGAGATCATCAGCAGGGTGACGATGGCGACGAACCAGGAGGAGCTGAAGACGTCGAAAAGCTGCAACCTGTCATAAATCGGACCCATCGTCGGGTTGGCGTCCAGGTAGTCCTGCACGAGCGACTCGCTCACGTTGCGCTGCGGGAGCAGGGCGCCCGGGATGGAGGCGAGCGAGAGGAGGAAGAGCAGGACGAGCGCGGTGCGCATGCTGGTCAGCCAGTGCCACGTCTTGCGCAGCCAGGTCGTTGCCGCCGATACGAGTTGCATCTCAGATCACCGTCGCTCCATATTGCAAGGTCCACTGTCGGATCCAGCCGACGAACACGTTCCACGCGCCGGTGACAAGGAGCACGCCGACGAGGATCATCAGCACGCCGCCGATCACCTTGATGGTGTGGGAGTGGCGGCGCAGGAACTCGACGCTGCGCACCGCCTGCGCGGACCCCAGCGCCACCACCACAAACGGCAGGCCGAGGCCCAGGCAGTACGCCACTACCAGCAGGACGCCGCGCGCCGCGGTCATCCCTTCGGTGCCGACGGAGACCGACATGATCGCCGCCAGCGTCGGCCCGAGGCAGGGCGTCCACCCCAGCGCGAACACGCCGCCGAGCAGCGGGGCGCCGAGCACGTTGGCCCAGCGCCGCGGCTGCAAGCGCCGGTCCTGCTGCAGCGCAGGCACCGCGCCCAGGAACACCACGCCCATCGCGATGGTGATCACGCCGCCGACGCGCATGAGCACCTCGGCGTTGAGGGTGATCAGGCTGATCGCGCCGAACACGGAGACGGTGGCCAGCAGGAACACCACGGTGAAGCCGGCCACGAACAGGCCGGCGGCACCGGCGACGGCCCAGCGGCGCGACTTCACGCGCACGCCGTCCTGGTCCACGGTCATCTCGCCGCCGACCACGCTGGTCAGGTACGACATGTAGCCGGGCACGAGCGGGACCACACAGGGGGAGGCGAAGGACACCAGGCCGGCCAGCGCGGCGGCCAACATGCCGAGCAGGAGCGGCCCGGTGGCCACGACCTCTGAGAACGCTTCGCCCACGCTAGCTCTGCCCCTCCTGCGCCAGCTTGTCGGTCACCTCGAGCACGTCCTGGGCGGTCACCTCGCGCAGGAACACCGCGGCCGGGCGGTGCTGCTTATCCAGCACGATCGTCGTGGGGATCACGGAGCTGGGCACGCCGCCGAGGAAGGAAGCGGTCTTGAACGGCGGGTCGTACAGCGACGGGTAGGTCACGCCGTTGTCGGCGACGAAGTCGCGGGCGATCTCCGGCTGCGGGTCGCGCACGTTGATGCCCAGGACCGTGCCGGTGCCGTCCGCGTCCAGGTGCTCCTGCACCTCCTGCAGGTCATCCACCTCCGCGCGGCAGGGCGCGCACCACTGGCCCCAGGCGTTGAGGACGACGATCTTGCCGTCAAAGTCGTGCAGGTCCACCGTGGTACCCGGCTCGGTGAGCGATTCTCCGCTGAAGTGCTCCACCGGCTTGCGCTCGGATTCCTCGTAGAAGATCTCGGTCTGCCCGCCCGGGGAATGGAACGAAAAGTTGTCTCCCCCACCAGAGCTGGCGCAGCCGGTGAGCAGGAGCAACGCGGCCATCGGCGCTGCAATCGCGCTCAGCGCGGTCCGTCGGGACATTGGCACCTCTCAAATCATCTGTTCAAAAACTCCGGCACGCTGGCCCAGCACAGCGGGCTAGATGCGTTCGGCCGGAGTGTCGTAGGACCAGTCAACAACAACGTCGCCGTCAAACACAAGTGACGTCACGCTGGCCAGGTCGCACTCGCGGCTCGCGTGCGCGAGGCGTTTGCCCTGCACGTAGCGCTGCACCATGACGATGGGCAGCTGGTGGCTCACCAGCACCGCCTCGTGGCCTTCCGCCTCGGCGCGGGCGCTGTCCACGGCGTCGCACATCCGCGCGCGGATCGCCTCGTAGGACTCGCCCCAGCTCGGCTCCAGCGGGTTCGTCATGTGCCGCCACCGGATCGGGTTGACCAGCTGGCTGCGCCAGCCCTTGGTGCGCAGCCCCTCAAAGGTGTTGCCGGCCTCGATGATGTCGGTGCGGGTGTGCACCTCGCAGCCGGTCACCTCCGCGATCGGCTCCGCCGTTTCCTGCGCGCGCTCGAGCGGGCTCGCCGCCAGGTACGTCACGTCGCGCCCCTCGAAGAACTGCGAGGTCACCGCCGCCATCGACCGGCCGCGGGAGCTCAGGTGGTAGCCGGGCATGCGCCCGTAGAGCACCTTCTTCGGGTTGTAGACCTCGCCGTGCCGCACGAGGTGCACCGTCGTGCGCGTCACTCGGGCGCCACCGCCTGCGCCGCAGCCTTCGCCGCGGGCACCAGGGCCTCCTCGATCCGGCCGAAGTCCTCGTCGGTGAGCGCGGTGGAGACGAACCAGGTCTCGAACGGGCTCGGCGGGGCGAACACGCCGTTATCCAGCAGCGCGTGGAAGAACGGCGCGTAGCGGAAGGTGTCCGCCGCCTTCATGTCAGCAAAGTTGTGGCCCTCGCCTTCGGCGAAGCGGAACGACAGCATCGTCGCGGCGCGCTGCACGTTGTGCGCCACGCCCTCGCGCTTCAGCGCGTCGGACACCAGTTTGGCCAGGGTGCTGGCGTTGCGCTCCAGCACCGGGTAGATGTCCTCTGAGGCCAAGCTTAACGACGCCATGCCCGCCGCCATCGCGACCGGATTGCCCGAAAGGGTACCCGCCTGGTACACCGGCCCAGTCGGCGCGAGACGCTCCATAATCTCCTTGCGTCCGCCGAAGGCCGCGGCCGGGAGGCCGCCGGAGATGACCTTGCCAAAAGTGGTCAGGTCTCCCGCCACGTGGTCCACGCCGTACCAGCCCGCATACGAGGTGCGGAAGCCCGTCATCACCTCGTCCAGGATCAGCAGCGCGCCGTTGGCGTGCGCGACCTCCTTGAGCTTGGCGTTGAAGTTGTCCTGCGGCGCGACCGTGCCCATGTTGCCGGCGGCTGCCTCGGCGATCACGGCGGCGATCTCGCCCTCGTTTTCCGCGAACGCGGCCTTCACGGCCTCGATGTCGTTATAGGGCACCACGATGGTGTCCGCCGCCTGCGCGCCCGTCACACCCGGCGAGTCCGGCAAGGAGAACGTGGCCAGCCCGGAGCCTGCTGCGGCGAGGAGCGCGTCGACGTGGCCGTGGTAGCAGCCGTCGAACTTGATGATCTTGGGGCGGCCGGTGTAGCCGCGCGCCAGGCGGACCGCGGACATCGTCGCCTCGGTGCCGGAGTTGACCATGCGCACCTCCTCCACCGAGGTACGGCCCACGATCATCTCCGCGATCTGCACCTCCGCCTCGGTGGGCGCGCCGAAGCTCAGGCCGTCACGCATCGCCTTCTGCACTGCCTCGAGGATCTCCGGGTGTGCGTTGCCGTGGATCATCGGGCCCCAGGAATTGATGAGGTCGACGTAGGCGTTCCCGTCGACGTCGATAAGCGTGCTCCCGTGCGCGCTCTCGATGAAGCGCGTCTGGCCGCCGACCGAGCCGAAGGCGCGCACCGGCGAGTTCACGCCGCCGGGCGTGGCCTGCTGCGCGCGCTGCCACAGCTCGGCGGAGCGGGACGTGTGTGCGGACGTTGGGTACTTGGCCGAAGTTGTCATAGTTGCCCATCCTAGGTGATGAGAAAACGCGGCCCTAGCTTTCCTGCTTCCCCTTCTTGCGAAATGCCCCGATGAAGATTACAACGAGCAGGCCGATCGCGATCCAGTTGGCCACGCGCGCGTACTGCTCCAGCACGTACACCACGGGCTCGCCGATCCACCAGCCGAGCGCGACGTAGCCCAGCGACCAGAGCGTCTTGGACACGAAGTCCAGGAGCATGAACTTCCACAGCGGCATCTCAGTCATGCCCATGAGCACGAAGACCACGAACGCGATCGGCAGCGGGATGGGCACGTACGCCAGGAAAATGCCCAGCCAGCCCAGCTTCATCCCCCACCGCTCCACGCGCGCGATGTTCTTCGCCGCGCGCTTGGAATTCTGCGCCTGCACGTCCAGGATGCCGCGCCCCCACAGCTTGCCGGCCCACCAGTACACCCAGTCGAACTTGATCGCCACGATCGAGCCGATGAGCAGGTACAGCAGCCAGTGCTGCGCCTCGCCCACCGAGGCCAGGGCGCCTGTCGACGCCGCGCCAATCCTCGAGCCCGTCAACGCCAGCATGATCGGCGGGTCCAGGCCCAGCAGCCAGGCGCGGAACGGAATGAGCGCGAGGCCGAAAATACCGATGAAGCCGAACCAGCCCAGGCACCAGTAGTCCGCCTTGGTGGGCTTTTCGTTCCAGGGCATGCCTGGCTGATCCCACCACTCCGGTTCCGATTCCGGGGTGTGCTGTTGGACCTGGCCTTCGTCCTCGCTCGACATAGACGTAAAGTCTACCGAGTTAGAACATATTCAGCAGCGCAGGGTTCGACGCCACCGCAATTCCCACAACCGCCAGCAGGCCGAGCACCACGGCGGCGATGATGCCGCCCGTCGACGAGCCTTCCTTCGGCTCACCGGCCACCGGCGCGCACTCCCCCTTCACGGGCTCGTACTCGGCCGTGGCCTCCGCGGCGTTCGCCCGGGCCTCCTTCACGGCCACCTGTGCAGCCTCGGCTGCCTGTGTCGCCTCGCCCAGCGAGCGCTTCGCAGCCGCCAGGGCCTCGTCGGCCGCAGCCTGGCGCGCCGACTGCTCCTGCTTCGCTGCCTCGAGTTCCTGCGCGCGCTTCGCCACGGCCTGTTCGGCGGCACGCAGCGCCCGCGCCGCCGTAAGCGTATCCTCCACTTGGGCCACGGCAGCCTCGCGCTGCTCGAGTGCTTCCTGCTTCTGCGCATCGCCCTCGTTCACGGCGCGGACGAGCTCGTCGTAGTAGGTGTTGAAGCGCTCGGTGTACTCCTCTACCGAATACGTCGGCCCCTCCACTGTGAGGTGAGCGAACGTCTGCGCGTGCGCGACGCGCCACGTAAAGCCGTGGTAGAGGAACTCCTCCGTGTTCACCGCGAAGCCGGTCGCGCGCATCTGCGGGTTCACCAAGGCCATGTAGTGGCCGGCGCCTGCGGCGAAGGGGTCGCGCCCCTGCTCCTTCGCCTCGAAGTACTTAGGGCGCTCCTCGCGGAACCACCCGTCGAACGGGTTCTCCGCGTTCCACGACAAGTTATCCCACCCGTTGCCGGAGTGCCCGCGCGGCAGCTGCTGCGACCAGTTGATGTTCACCTGCGCCTGCGCCATCAACGCATCCGTGACGGGCAGCGCGTCACGGCCCTCGCTTTCGCGGAGCTCGTTCGCCTCCGGCAACCATTCGATTGCCGCCTTCATGTTGTCCAGGTGCGTCGCGTCACCTTTGGCGCCGATGCGCGTGTCGTCCGCGATGCGGTACCCGGTCTGCCCGGTGACCTCATCTTCCTCGTCGTAGCGGTAGTCCGTGTTTAGCTCCGCGACGGCGTCGTCGGCCCCCATCGCTTCGAAGAATCCGAGCGAGCCCCGGTCGAACTGGGCCCGCGCCTCGGCCTTGCTCGCCTCCAGCGCAGCGCGGGCCTCCTCGGCGCGCGCCTTTGCCTGCGTGAGTGCCGCCTCGGCGGAGTCGACCGTCACGCCTCCCGGCACCGCGGTCTGCGCGGCGTCGCGGTCCTGGGTCGCGCTGTCGAGGGCACGCTGCGCATCCTTGACCAGGTTCGCGCTCGCCGTGCGCTCCTGCTCCGCAGCGTCGACATCGCGCTGCGCCGCGTCCAGCGCCTGCTGCGCCTCGCGGTCGCGCGCCTCGGCGGAGCGCAGCGCGTCGGTCGCGTCGTGTACAGCGGTGCGCAGCGCGACACAGCGCTCCTGCGACACCGACGCCGCGTCCTCAGCCAGCGCCGGAGGCGCAACAACCAACGCCGCCGAACAGCTCGCGGCCAGCACAAGTCCAAGAGTTTTCTGCATACCCAGCAGGTTAGCAGTCTTTCCCCAGACCTCGCGCAGTTTCGCGCGCGTTCGCGATCACGGCGGGCACGCCCACGCCGCCGACCCACGCGCCGGTGACGGCAATGCCGGAGCCGGATTCGTCGAGCTGCGCCAGCGCTTTCTCCACGGTGGCGAGGTGGTGCTCATCAAAGCGCGGCAGCCCGCCGAACCAGCGCTGGACAAAGATCTCCTCCAGGCCGGCCTCGCGGCCGTCGAAGCCGGTGACAGTCTGCAGGTCATCGAGCGCCCAGTCCACCAAGTCATCCTCGGAGGCCCGGATCGCCACATCGTCGCCGAAGCGGCCAAAGCTGGCACGCACGAGCGCCCCGCCGCGCTCGGCCAGGTGCGGCCATTTGCGCGAGGAGAGCGTGAACGCCTTCGCGTGCACATCCTCCGCGCCCGCGGCAACCAGGACGCCCGAATTTTGGGGCAGGCCGTCGTCGGTAGCAAAGCGCATGCCCACCACCGCCGAGTTGGCCAGCTTGATCGGCGCGAGCGTGGCCGCCACCTCAGGCTCGACCTGCTTCAGCAGCATCGCGGCCGTCGGCGCGGGCACGGCGAGCACCACGCGGTCGTACACCGCGTCCTCGCCGCCCTTGAGGCGGTAGCCCTCGCCCTCGCGCGTGATCGCGGAGATGAACGCGTCGATGTAGATCTTCGCGCCGGACTGCTCCGCCAGCGCCTCGTACGCCTCCTGGTAGCCCTCGCGGAACGCGCTGAAGACGGGACCCTGGCCGGTCGGCAGCTCCTTGCGCGCCTCCTCCAGGTTGCGCACGGCCTCCGACAGGTGCACCGGCCCCCGCTCCGCCAGGCGGTCCAGTTCCTCGGCCAGCTGCGGGATGGTCGCGCGCACGCCCAGGTCGTCGGCGCTGCACGAGTACACCCCGCCGAGCAGCGACGTCACGATGTGGTCCACCACCTCGTCGCCGTAGCGCTCGCGCACCAGCGCGCCCACGCTCACGTCGCCGCCGATCTCCCAGTCGAAGCCGGGGGCGTCGCCTTCGGCGTCGATACGCGCGGCGGTCTCCTCGCTCACAAGATGAGCAACGCTTGCCGACGCCGCCGGGATCCCCATCACACCGCCCCGCGGCAGCGGGCGCGCCTCGCCGTCCACGTACACCAGCGAACCGAGGCCGGACGGCGCGACGAGTGAGTCCCCCACCCCCAGCTCGGTGAAGAACTCGACCGCGTCGACCCGGCGCGACAGGAACGCCTCAGCGCCCATGTCGGTGGGGCCGCCCTCGAACGCGACGGTGTAGAGCTTGCCGCCGATGCGGTCGGTGGCCTCGTAGACGTCCACCTCGTACCCGCTGCCGCGCAGTTCGTAGGCGCAGGTCAGGCCGGCGAGTCCGGCGCCGATGATGGCGATGTGCATTTAAGCCTCCGTGCTGTGAGTGTCGTGAATAAGCCGTACGGCGTTGGTGATGGCGTCCGGGTCCGTGGTGGGCAGGACGCCGTGGCCGAGGTTGAAGATGTGGCCGGTAGCGTGGCCGTCGATAAGCGCCTGCTCCGCCTCGCCCTTAATGCGGGCGACCTCGCGGGCGACGACCTCCTCGCCGGCGAAGAGCATCGCCGGGTCCAAATTGCCCTGCAGGACGCGGGGGGAGGCGAAGCGCGTGGCGGCGCGGTCGAGGGGGACGCGCCAATCCACGCCCATAACCTCGCTGCCGGCCTCGCTCATCGCGCCGAGGAGCTCGCCGGTGGAGACGCCGAAGTGGATGCGCGGGATCTCCCCCGCGACTGATTCCAGGATCTCCGTGGAGTACGGCAGGACGAACTCGCGGTAGTCGCGCTCCGTGAGGAAGCCGGCCCACGA
This sequence comes from Corynebacterium gottingense, assembly GCF_007559235.1. Taxonomy (NCBI): domain Bacteria; kingdom Bacillati; phylum Actinomycetota; class Actinomycetes; order Mycobacteriales; family Corynebacteriaceae; genus Corynebacterium; species Corynebacterium gottingense. Next base: position 27,701 of record NZ_VMHH01000003.1, read on the forward strand.
GTCGAACAGCTGCATGGCGTCGATCCCCGCCTCGACCTGGGTGCGCAGGAACGTGATGATGGTGGGCACCAGGCGGCGCATGAGCGCGTGCCACGTCTCCGGCTCGGCGTGCATCATCGCCTTCGTGGTCTCGTGGTTCTTGCTCGGTCCGCCCTCGATGAGGTAGCTGGCCAGGGTGAACGGTGCGCCGACGAAGCCAATGAGCGCCTGGGTATCGGTGAGCTCGTCCAGGATGATGCGGATGCCCTCGGCGACCTCGTCCACCGTGTGGTCAAGGATCGGCAGGTGCTGCACGTCCGCCAGCGAGCGCACCGGCGCGTCCATCACCGGGCCGCGGCCCGGGACGATCTCCACACCCACGCCCGCCGCCTTGAGCGGGACAACGATGTCGGAAAAGAGGATGGCCGCGTCCACGTCGTGGCGGCGCACCGGCTGGAGCGTGATCTCCGCGAGCAGCTCCGGCATAAAGCAGGAGTCCAGCATCGGGATACCCTCGCGCACCTTCCGGTACTCGGGCAGTGAACGGCCCGCCTGGCGCATAAACCACACCGGGGTGCGCGACGGGGTGCGGCCATTGGCGGCCTCGATGAGCGGAGCGGAGGAAAGGTCGCGTCTGGTCATGGTTTCCCAGCCTACGCGGTAGAAATCAGGCCGGGAAATGGCGCACGCGCACCGAGCGCAACTCGATGACCAGGGAGCTGCCCAGCATGAGCAGCGTGGCCCCGACCGGGGGCAGCACACCGGCGATGGCCAGCAGGATCGCGGCCGCGTTATAGGTCCAGGCGATCACCATGTTCGAGTCGATGGTGCGGCACACCCGGCGCGCAAGCTCCACCAGCTGCGGCACCGCCGTGACGTCCCGACGCAGGAGGAGCACGTTGCACTTCTCCTCCACCTTGCCCGTGTTCGCGCCCAGCAGGGCGTCGTCGGCGTACAGGATGCTCACGTCCGCGACGCGCAGGGTGCGCACCGCACTGTGGTCGCCCACCATGGCGACGGTCGCGCCCTTGGTGTGCAGCGCGCGCACCGCGTGCGGCTTGTCTGGGGCGGTGATGCCCGCGAGCACGCGGGACATGCCGAGGAAGTCGGCGAAGCGGCGCGCCACCGGGTACGTATCGCGCGTGAGCATGATGGTCTCCACGCCGATGGATTCCAGCCGGTCAATCGCGCTGGTAGCGTCCGCCTTCGGTGGGTCGTACAGGGTGATGACGCCGCGGTCGCGGCCCTTCCAGCGCACGACGACGGGGGTGCCGCCGGCCGTGGCGGCCAGGGAGAGTCGGCCTTGCAGCTGCGACAGGTTCGTGGGCCGCCACAAGATGGCGTCCAGGTTTTCTGTCCGCTGGTCCTCGTAGGTCAGCGTGACGCGGCCGCGCACCGAGCCGTCCGGGGTCGTGTCCTCGTTGGCCAGCTCGAACCAGGTCGGCCCGCCCGCGTCCTTGTCGCGCTTGTCGCGGGCCTCGCGCGCCGCCTTCACAATCGCACGCGACGCCGGGTGATCCGACTCCACCGACAGCGCGCCCGCGATCCCCAGCACCAAAGCCGGGTCCTCGCCGATCTCCGCGGTGACCGTCTCCACCTTCATCTTCGGCTCCACCAGGGTGCCCACCCGGTTGAACACGGCCACGTCGGTGGCCTCCAGGGTGCGGAAGGTGGAGCCGTCGCGGACCAGGATGCCGTTGCGCGCTGCTGACTCGATGCCCAGGCGGATGGCCAGCGCGGTCGAGATCGCCAGCGCCACCGGTGCGACCACCGCCAGGATCGCCAGCGCTGTGGAAAACGCCGCGTTGAGGTTCCCCGTGAACAGCAGCCACAGGCCGAAATCCAGCACCGCCAGCACGTACGCCACCGGGATGAGCATGCCCGCGGCGCGGGTGGACACCATCGTCGTCGCGTTCTGGTGCTCCGAGGCGCGCTCCAGCCAGCGGTTGACCGAGGCCAGCCGGGTCGCGTGGCCGACCCGGGAGACGCGGATCTTCACCTTCCCCTTGCGCAGCACCGACCCCGCGTAGACGTGGCTGCCCACTTTGAGGGTGGGGGACTCGTGGGCGTCGATAAGCTCCTGCTCGAGCGTGCCGCAACCGCCGACCACCTCGCCGTCGGCGGGGATGATCGCGCCCGGGAGGATGACAATGTCGTCGCCCCGGTTGATCTCGGCGGCGGGCAGCGGTTCCTCGATGACCTTGCCCGTGCGCGAGCGGCGGCGGACCATGTAGGTCGACTCCGCGTCGGGGACACGGCCGGAGAGGTCCTCCTGCAGGTGCGGGCGCACGCGCATGCTGAAGAAGCGGCCGACGAGGAGGAGCGAGGTGATGGTGCAGGCGACCTCGAAAAACAGGCCGGGCTCCTCCACCATGGTGAGCGGGACCCAGCTGCCGTAGTTGCGCCAGTTGAGCTCCCCCGCCGGCGTGAACAGCAGCACGGCGGCGGACCAGAAGTAGGCGGCGAGGATGGCGATGGAACTTGCTCCGTCCAGCGCCGAGATGCCGCGGCGCACGCCGCCCGCCATCGCGCGGTGGAAGGGGAACGCGCACCACAGTGCGACCGGGGTGGTCAGCGCGAAGCACGCCCACTGCCAGCCGTCAAACTGCAGGTCGGAGACGTACGTGAGGAGCAGCACCGGGAGCGTCAGCACGATTGCTAACCACATCCGCACCGGTGTGACTAGGTCGCGGGCGGTGAACAGGACGTCCTCGTTCTCCCGGGCGCGCGCGGCGCGCGACGCCGAGTCCACGAACCCCTGCGCGCGGGCGCGGCGCAGGCTGACCAGCTCGTCGTGGCGCAACTTTCGACGCCTCCCGCTCAGCCCCCGCACGCCCCGCCGCGGCACCGGACGCGCGGCCGCCGCCCGGCCGAGCACCCTGCGGCGCAGCGTGGAATCCGTAAGCCGGGCGCTCACACCGAAGCGCGCGAACACGGCCTCGAGGTCCGCGATCGGCGTGGTGCTCGGCGCGGTGATCCACGCCGTCTTGGAGGAGTACACCAGGCGCGCGGCGACGCCGTCCAGCTCCTCCAGCGCCGCCTCGATGTCTTTGAGCTGTGGTCCGTCCTCGAGCCCGTCGAGCTCGAAGGCGTAGGAGGTGTTCGGGTAGCGCGGGTTACCGTCCGCCCCGATCCGGGGCGAGTCCAGGTCCACGCCGCATTCCTTCGCCGCCTCGCGGGCGGCCACAATGGTCTGCTCGAGCGCAGCCGTCTGTTGCTGAGTCTGCTCTGACATGCTGAATCCCTCGCGCTAGTCCACGCACCGCCAGGGGGAGCCGCTGCGCTCGTCCACAAACGCGTTCGCGGCGGGGCGGAACGCGAAGAATAGGGCGGCGACCAGCAGGATCACTACCGCGAACACGCCCCAACCCGCCACGTTGAGGAAGAACCCGGCCAGGTTGAGGAAGATCGCCACGGCGGCGGCGATGGCAAACACGCGCCGCGCTGTCTTGGAGCCGCGCGCAAAGTAGGAGGCGCACCCCGCGATCACCAGGGCGAGGACGATGTTGCACCAGGCGACGATGCGCATGTTGCGCGCAAACGCGTCCGCGAACTCGGCGTCCGCGTCCTTCGGCGCGCCGCTGGCCAGCATGAGCATGCCGAACAACAGCAGCAGCACGGCGCCGGCCAGCGCTGCGTAGTACCCGGCGCGCAACTGGCCGGGCCAGGCCTCGCCGACCTTGCCGGTGTAGCGGCGGTTGGGGTCGTTCGGGTCTGCAACGAAGGTGGGAAACATTCCGGCCATCGGTTGCTCCTTTACTGTTTACCCGCGGGATCGTCGTGCTGTGGCTGTTGCGGAGATTGGTGCGCCGGCGGCTCTACCCAGTCCCCCGAGTCCTTCTGCGAAGCGTAGAACAGTCCCATCGCGCCCGCCACGCCGAGGATGATTTGCACGACGCCGTCCGCCCCGTACAGCGCGATCGGCACCGCCGTGGACCCCGGCGACATCATGTACAGCGTGACCATGCGCAGCGCGAAGAAGGTGGCAAAGATCTGCAGGAGGCGTCGCGCCGCCGCCGCGCGCTTCCCCCGGTTGGCCACCATGCGCAGCGCGACGGCAAACCCGGCCAGGATGAGTAGCTGGATCAGCGCCATGAGCACAACCGAGCCGTAGATGCCGAGGTTGAGCATGGCGTCGCTGAGATCCTGGCCCTTCGCCGCCTCCTTGGCGCTCTCGCGCAGCGGGGCGGGGTCCAGCACGGTCATGACGACGGTGAGGATCTGGTGGATCAGCTCGCCGCCGATCATCACCGCCCAGCACGCGAGCATGAGGCGCACGGCCTCGGGCATCGAAGTGCTTGACGACGCTCCTCCGCCCGGCATCGGGCGCTGCTCCGGTGCCCGCTGGGGCGTCGGGGGAAGGCTAACCATAAACGCTACTTCAGTTCCTTTGCTGCCTCGATGGCGTAGTAGGTCAGAATCTGGTCCGCGCCGGCGCGCTTGATGGACATTAGCGACTCCATCATCGTTTCCTCGAAGTCGATCCAGCCGTTGCGGCCGGCGGCGACCATCATCGCGTACTCGCCGGAGACCTGGTAGGCGGCCACCGGCACCGGGGAAATCTCGGCGACCTGGCTCAGTACGTCCAGGTACGGCAGGGCCGGCTTCACCATGACAAAGTCCGCGCCCTCGTCGAGGTCCAGCTCCGTCTCCAGCAGCGACTCGCGGATGTTGGCCGGGTCCTGCTGGTAGGTGCGGCGGTCGCCCTGGAGGGAGGAGCCGACGGCGTCGCGGAACGGGCCGAAGAACTTCGACGCGTATTTGGCGGAGTACGCCATGATGGCCACGTCCTGGTGGCCGGCCTGGTCGAGGGCCTCGCGGATAACGGCGATCTGGCCGTCCATCATGCCGGACGGGCTCACGATGTGCGCGCCCGCCTCCGCCTGGGAGACAGCCATCTGGGCGTAGAGCGGCAGCGTGGCGTCATTGTCCACGAACTGGTTGCCGTAGCGGTCAGTGCTCAGGGCGCCGCAGTGGCCGTGGTCGGTGAACTCGTCCAGGCAGGTATCCGCCATGATGAGCAGGTCGTTGCCAAACTCCTCGCGCAGCGCGCGAAGGTTGCGGTTGAGCACGCCCTCGGGGTCCCAGGCGACGGAGCCGGTGGCGTCCTTGTCCTCGTCCAGGGGAACGCCGAACAGGTCGATGCACTTCACGCCGGCCTCGAGCGCCTCGTGGCACAGTGCCTTGAGGGAGTCCGTGGTGTGCTGGTACACGCCCGGCATGGACGTGATCTCGCGCTTTTCCTCGATGCCGTCGGCCACAAACATCGGGAGAATGAAGTCCGCTGGGTGCAAGCGCGTCTCCGCAGTCAACGCGCGCATCGCGGCGTTTTGGCGGAGGCGGCGGGGACGGCGGGGCAAATCGTAGGTAGACATGGCCACCATCATAGGCCCCGTGGCCGTGCGTACCTACTCGCCGGACGCTTTGGCCACGGGCTTGCGGCGGGTGCGGCGCTTCTTCCGCGGGGGCGGGAGCTGGCCGGCGGCACGCAGGTTGGCAACGTGGTTCGCGAGGGCGTCGATAAGCGAAGGCACGTCCGCCACCTCGGGCACTACGTCCACGCGCAGCCCCTGCTCTTTCGCTTCGGCCGCGGTGCTCGGGCCGATGCAGGCGATGATGGTGCGCTGGTGCGGCTTGCCCGCAATGCCCACGAGGTTCTTCACCGTGGACGCGGAGGTGAAGCAGACGGCGTCGAAGCCGCCCGTCTTAATCATGTCGCGGGTCTCGGGCGCCGGCGGGGCGGCGCGCACCGTGCGGTACGCCACCACGTCGTCGACCTCCCAGCCCTTCTCCTTCAGGCCGTCGACGAGCAGGTCGGAGCCGAGGTCGGCGCGCGGCAGCAGCACGCGGCTGACGGGGTCGATGTCCTCGACGTACTCGGGGAAGATCTCCACCATCCCGGCCGCGTTCTGCTTCGTGCGGTGCGGCACCAGCTCGGGGAACATACCGCGGGCGCGCAGCGCGTCCGCCGTCTTCTGCCCCACCGCGCCCAGGTGGACGCCGGCGAAGGAGCGGGCGTCCAGGCCCAGCTGCGCAAACTTCTTCCACACCGCGTTCACAGCGTTGACGGAGGTGAAGAGGACCCACTGGTAGCGGCCCTCCACGATGCCCTTGATCGCGCGGTCCATCTGCGCCGGGTTGCGCGGCGGCTCCATAGAAATGGTGGGGACGGACTGCGGAATCGCGCCGTAGGAGCTCAGGCGGGCGTTCATCGGCCCGGCCTGCTCCTTCGCACGCGGCACGAGGACGCGCCAGCCGTAGAGGGGGCGGTTCTCCCACCACGAGTACTTCGAGCGGTCATCCGCCACCGCGCCGAGCGTGACCACGAGGGATCCCGGCAGGTCGGCGTCCAGCTTGCCCAGGGTTTCCAGGGTGGCGTCGACGGTGCGCTGCAGGCGCGTCGTGCCGTGGGTCGTCACCGCGACCGGCGTGGACGGTCCGAAGCCGCGTTCCATGAGCGCGTCGGCGATCTCGCCCAGCTGCTCCTGCTCCGCCTGCAGCACCAGCGGCTGCGGCGCGGACGCCAGCTGGTCAAAATCGATGCCTTCGATACCGGAGGTCAGGTCCGCCTCGGTGTAGGTGGAGCCGAGCGCGATGCCCGCAAACGACGGCACCGTGGACGGCAGGCTCATGCCCGGCACGACCTGGAACTCGATGCCCGCGGCGGCGACGGCGGAGATCTCCTCCATCACCGCGTCGCGGGTCAGCGGGTTGCCGCGGACCAGGCGGACCACGTCGCCGTCGCCGGCCTCGCCGCGCTCGATGGACGCTGCGGCCTCACCCAGGGCGCGCTGCACGGCCTCCACGATGGTGTCGGCGGACAGCGCGAGCTCCTCTACCTCGGCCGCGGTCGGATCGTCCGGGCGCGGCGGCTTTCGGCGCGCACCCGCTTCCTTCGCTTCCGCGACCATGCGCGCGTACGCCTCGTCGGCGGCCTGCATTTTAGCCTTGGGAACAGGCAGTTTAGCGGCGACGACGTCTCGGGCACCCTGAGCGACGTCCGGATCAACGAGGGCGATAGAATTAGCTTCCATCACCTCGCGTGCGCGGACGGTAAGCAGATCAGGGTTGCCCGGGCCTGCACCGACGAAGATGACCTTCCCCAGTGGGGGCGTAAGCGAGGGCAATGTCATAGAACGATCTTTTCTAAGGCGCAAAACAGTAGCCTCGGCACAACAGGACGCTCAGTGCGGGTTGCGCGCAGCAAGGCGCGCCCTCCCCACGGGACCCAGTTGCGCCGGGGCAATCCGACGTATGGTAGTTACACCTTAAGATGGAAGCGGCCCGAAAACCAAACCCGCGTCTTACTTGATGATGTCCGCGGCCCCGCGCTCGAGCAGCTTCTCGGCGGCCTCGCGCCCCAGCGCCGCGGCATCGGTGCCGGTCAACGTCTCCACCAGCTGCGCGGAGCCGTCCACGGCGAAGACGCCAGCGTGGAGCGTCAGCGCGCCGCGCTCCCCCAGTTCCGCGTACGCCGCGACCGGGGCGGTGCAGCCCGCCTCGAGCGTGGCCAGCACCTGGCGCTCGGCGGCGGCGCACGCGGTCGCCTCCGCGCTGACAAGCGCGTCGAGCGCCGCGCGCGTCGCCGCGTCGTCCGCCCGGCACTCCACGGCCAGCGCGCCCTGCGCCGGGGCGGGCATGAGCGTGGCCGGGTCGAACACCTCGGTGGCGCGCTCGGCGTACCCGCCGCGGCACAGCCCCGCGTAGGCGAGGATGATCGCGTCCAGCTCGCCGCGCTCGACGTAGCTCATGCGGGTCTCAATATTGCCGCGGAGCGGGCGAATGTCCAGGTCGGGGCGCAGCGCCCGCAGCTGCGAGACGCGCCGCGGCGCCGAAGTGCCCACCTTAGCGCCCTGCGGCAGCTGCGTAAGCGTCAGCCCATCGCGCGCGATGAGCGCTTCGCGGTTGTCCTCGCGCTCCGGGGTGACGAGGTGGAGGCGGGCGTCGCCAGCCGTGGGGAGGTCCTTGAACGAGTGGACGGCCACGTCGACTTCGCCGGACGCGAGGGCGTCGCGAAGCGCGGTGGTGAACACGCCGACGCCGATGCGCTCGACGGGCGACATATTCAGGTCGCCGGCGGTGGTCACGATGCGCAGTTCCGCCTCAGCGCCGCCCGCGATCAGCGCGTCGCGCACGTGGCCTGCCTGCGTGGTGGCCAGGTGGGACCCGCGTGTACCAATCTTGAGCATCAGTTCTCCTTCGCCTGCAGTTCGTCCGGCCGCGGCAGGCGCTGCGCGTCCACCGCCACCGAGGATCGCCCGAGCCCGAACAGCTCCTCGATCGCCATTTCCACACTCACCGTCTCCGAGGATGCGGCGAGCTCCTTAATCTTCACCGTCGGCGTGTGCAGAAGCTTATCGACGACACGCTTCACCGCCCTACCAACCTGGTCAAACTCCTCCTCGGAGAGGTTGGGCAGGCGCGTGCGCAGCCGTTCGAGCTCCTGCGCCTGCACCTCCGCGGCCGTCCTGCGCAGCCGCGTCACCGCCGGCGTGACGTCGCGGACGCGCTGCTCCGAGCTGAACTCCTCGACCTCCTCGCGCACGATGGCCTCCGCCTGCTGCAGCGCGCGGGAATCCTCGCTGTCGTTGTCGCGTAACGTCGCGTGCAGCGACTCGATGTTGATCAGGCGCACGCCATCGCGCTCGGTGACGGCGTCATCGATGTCGCGCGGCAGGGAAAGGTCCACCAGCACGGTCGGGCCGGACAGGTCCTCGGGGGTGATGGTGAAGTCGTCCGACGCCGTGGCGGAGACGGTGATGTCCGCCCGGCCGATCGCGCCGGCGCGGGCGTTGAAGTCCACGACCTCCGCGGCAACGCCCGCCTCCCGGGCGTGCTCGGCCACGCGCTCGGCGCGCGAGCGCGTCCGGTTCGCAATGATCAGCTTGTCCACGCCGCGCTTGCCCAGGTGGGTGGCGGCCAGCGAGCTCATCGCGCCCGCCCCCAGGACCAGCGCGGTGGTGCCGGAGAAGTCCTCTCTTTCCATCTCGCGCATGGCCTGGTCCAGGCCGAGCGTGACCATGGACGCGCCGGAATCATCAATCGCGGTCTCGCTGTGCACGCGCTTGCCGGTGTGCAGCGCGGTCTGCGCCAGCGAGTGCAGGGCCGGGCCGACGGTGCCGCGCTCGGCGGCGTCCGAGTAGGCGGAGCGCACCTGGCCGATGATCTGCTGCTCCCCCACCACCATGGAGTCCAGCCCCGCAGCCACGGTAAACATGTGCTCCGCGGCGGCGTCGGCGTAGCGCACATAGAGGTAGCCGCGCAGCTCCGCCTCGGGCACGCCTGAGACGTCCGCGAGCACGTGCAGCACGTCCTCGACCCCGGCGTGGAAGGCGGTCGCCACGGTGTAGACCTCGAGACGGTTGCAGGTGGAGATGATCATCGCTTCCGTCAGCGCGGGCCGGGACACCAGCGCCGTCGCCGTGTCGTGCTGCACCGTCTCGTCCATACTCAGCCGCTCCAGCAGCGCCACCGGCGCAGAACGGTGCGACATCCCTACGACGAGCACACTCACACAATCACTCCAGCAATCCAGCCAAATCCAGAAAAAATCAAACTAAAGGATACCCCGCTACGACCTGAGTTCCGCGACGAGGTCGTCCGAGTCTACCTCCCAGCAGGCGAACTCCTCGCCGTCGATCACCACGACGGGGACGCGGTCACCGTACTCGGCGGCGTTGTCGGGGTTGGCGTCGACGTCGATAAGCGAAAGCTCCGCGCCGCACTCTGCCACGAGCGGGCGGATTTGCGCGGCGACGCGGTCGCACGACCCGCAGCCCTCGCGCACCATGAGCTCGACCCTCTTCACGTTTGGTCACTCCCTCTCCACGGAAACCCAAGCGGTACGATATTCCAAAGTTCCAAGCTATCTCACGCGCACCCCCGACCGCGAAAGGCAGGACATGACCGAACACCGCGATCTGCTCGCGTACTGGTCCGTCTCCCACGGAAACTTCCGGCGCTTCCTGGAGGAACTCGCCCTGCCCCCGCTCGATGACTCCGCCCAACGCACTGCCGGCGAAGCCGCCGCGGCGGCCGCCATCGAGGAAACGTTCGGGCTGACTATCGACGATTTCTCGCTCGGCATCGACTCCGTCGGCGGCGCCTTCAACACCGCCGGCACCCCCACCATCACCCCGCCGGACCCGGACGTGCCGCAGGACACCGAGGCCGCCGCGTTCTTTGACGTGGACAACACCCTCATCCAGGGCTCTTCGCTCATCCTGCTCGCCGAGGGGCTGGCGAGACGGCGCTTCATCACCGCCGGCGAGCTGTTCCCGGCCCTGCTCAAGCAGATCCGGTACCGGCTGCGCGGTGCGGAGAGTCACTCGGACATCGCCGCGGGGCGCGAGCAGGCGCTGGGGATTGTGCAGGGCAAGCGTGTCGACGAGCTCAAGGCACTGTGCCAGGAGATCGTGGAGCGCCAGATGCTGGACAAGGCGTACCAGGACACGATCGAGCTGGCCAGCATGCACATCGCCGCGGGCCAGCAGGTGTGGCTGGTCTCCGCCACGCCCGTGCAAGTCGGCCAGGCGCTGGCGAAGCGGCTCGGCTTCACCGGCGCGCTGGGCACCGTCGCGGAGGAGCAGGACGGGGTGTTCACGGGGCGGCTGGTCGGCGACATCCTGCACGGCCCCGGCAAGAAGCACGCAGTGGCGGCGCTTGCCGCGATCCAGCGCCTTGACCTGGACAAATGCACGGCCTATTCGGACAGCATCAATGACCTGCCCATGCTCGGCATGGTCGGGGTGCCGGTGGCGGTGAACCCGGACCGGGCGCTGCGCCGCCACGCCCGCGCAGCCGGGTGGGCGGTGCGCGAGTACCGGCCGCTGCGCAAGCTGGCGCGCAGCCGCGTGGCGCTGGGCGTTGCGGGTGCGGTCGCGGTTGCCGGTGTGGCGGGTGTGGCCGCGGCGAGGCGGGGCGCCAACCATGCTGCCGCGGCTCCTGAAGGATGACGAGACGGCCATGACGAAGATGCGACTAACCTCTCGCATCTTCGTCATCCGGTCTTCGTCAGTTAGGCCGCACCCCACCCGGCACAGGTGCGCGGGCACGAAAAAGCACCCGCCCCAACGGGAACGGGTGCGGGCCGGCAGGGCCTACTTGCCCAGCTTACGACGCTGAACGCGGGTGCGGCGCAGCATCTTGCGGTGCTTCTTCTTGGACATGCGCTTGCGGCGCTTCTTGATCACAGAACCCATGGGGCTTCCTCGTTTCCTTGGTGTACGTACAGTGCCTGTCAGCGCGACCGCCACCCCGCCAAGCGGGGCGAACGGGCCGGCGTGAGGTGCACACTCCGCAGGGCGTGCGCCGACATCAATGGTTGACAGCATACAGCCCGCCGCGTGTCCAACCAAAAATCCGGCGCCGCCCGCCTTGACTGGAAGCGAGCGGCGCCGGTTGCAGCGCAAGGGCGTTATCCCACGTCGTAGACGGAGGACTCCAGGTACTCATTCACCGCGCCCTCGTTCACACGGAACGACCGGCCCACGCGCACGGCCGGCAGCTCGCCGGAGTGCACGAGGCGGTACACCGTCATCTTGGAGACGCGCATGATCTCTGCGACCTCTGCGACTGTCAGGAACTTACCTTTGTCTTCGTTTGCCATAAAATACTTAACCCTTCAGCACGGTCGCGCTGTAGGCTTCCCCTCCCACAGGACGAACACGCACGTGCCTGAACCAGACTATCGTGAAACCAGGGCCGAATGCGACCTGAGTGCCAAAATTTTTCTGTGAGTCCCCAGAGACGCCGCGTCATTGGTGTGAAGAGTGGGACGCAGGGTGCCTATCGACGCCACACCCACCCCCCCACACACCATCACCCGATCTCCGCGGAACGGTTCGCGCAGGCCTCCGTCGCCCGGTAGAACGCGCCGCGCAGCCCGGACTCCTCGAGCTCCCGGATGGCCGCCACCGTCGTCCCGGCCGGCGAGGACACCCCGGCCCGCAGCTCGGTCGGCGTCTGCTCCCCCTCCAGCATCGCGCCGGCGCCGGCGGCCGTGGCGGAGGCGAGCTCGGTGGCGAGGTCGCGGGGCAGGCCGAGGGACACGCCGGCGTCGACAAGCGCCTCTGCGACCAGGAAGAAATAGGCGGGGCCGGAGCCCGAGAGCGCGGTGACCGCATCCATCTGCTTCTCCTTGACCTCGACGAGCTTGCCGGCCGCGGAGAGCAGCTGGCTGATCGCGGCGTGCTGCTCGTCATCAACAAAGCGGCCGAACGCCGCGGCGAGCACGCCCTTGCCCACCAGCATCGGGGTGTTGGGCATCACGCGCACGATCGGGGTGCCCGCGGCCGAGACGGCCTCCTCCATCGCCTGCAGCGAGATGCCCGCGGCCATGGAGACCAGCACCGTAGCGGAGTCGGAATCGGCGATGTCGGTGCTGATGTCCTCGATGAGGCCGAGGATCTGGCCCGGCTTCACGCACAGGAACGCCACCTGCGATTCGGAGACGGCGCCGTTGTTGTCGTCGGTGACGTTGACGCCGTAGCGGTCGGCGAGCTCGTCGCGGCGCGCCGCCGTGCGGTTCGTGGCCGTGATCTGTTTGGGGTCGATGCCGCTGGCCACCAGGCCGGACAGCAGGGCCTCGCCGATGCTGCCGGCGCCGAGGATGGCAATCTTACCCTGGAACGTGGGTGCAGTCGTGGATTCCATGGTGGACAGACTAAACCCTCCACCGGCAATTGCGCTCAGTGGAGGGCTCAGTGGAGGGTTTGTACTGCGGGGGCGTCTAGATCAGCGCCGGGCCAAACGCCATGACCACGGCGGCGATGCCCGCCATCGTGACGGTCAGCGCGTCCTTGCCGGTGCGCATCGCGCGCACGCCGAAGATGACGGCGAGGACGGCGACCACACCCAGGATCGCGGCGACGATGGTGGACATGTGCGCCCAGACCCACTGGAAGGCGAGGAAGCCGAGCACGCCGAGCAGGACGCCGACGAACACCAGCAGGACCAGGACGATGGGGTTGACGCCCTCGTCAACCGGCTCGTCCACCTCCGCTGCCTCCGCTGCTTCCGGCGACTGGACAGGCGCTGCCGGCTCGACGGGGCGCTCCTCGCGCGGCTCGACGGGCGCGGTTGCCGACGGCTCCGGCGCGACGACCGGGATCTGCGACGTGTCTTCGGTACGCACCGGACGCGACGCGCCAGCAGTCTGAGACTCAGTTTTCGGCTCAGCCTTGGGCGCAGCCTTCGGGGCGGACGTGTCGGGGACCTTCCGCAGGACGGCGGTGTCGCCCGCGGACGGCGCCTTCGGCTCCGCGGGCTGCTTCGGCTGCGCAGGCTGATTCGGCTCCGCCGGCTCCGGCGAAACTTTCACCACCTCGACGGGAGCGGAAGCGCCGGTTGGCTTCGCGTCCTTGGGGGGCTGCGGGGGTGCGTCGATAGGCACGTTCGAGTGCTTCGACTCCGGCGGGCGCGCCTCGACCTTCTTCAGGGACCCGGTGAGCTCCGCGACAGACACGCCGCCGTCTTCCAAGCTGCGGCGACGCCGACGGCGCTTGCCTGCCTCGGGGTTGTCCTGCTGGGCCCGGGCAAGAAGCTCCGCAACGGTCAGCTGCCGTTCCTCAGACATTAGGCGTTGTCTCCTTCGTCATCTCCTGGGGCAAGTCCCTGGTCAATCCGCTTCAGAATGACGCCTTCGCGCAACGCCCAAGGACAGATCTCTAACTTATCAAGATTAAGTGCACGCATCGCGGCTTCGGCCACCAGGGCACCCGCGACAATCTGGTGGGAGCGGTCCGAGTTGATGCCCTCGAGCTCCGCGCGGTCCGCCGCGGTCATGCGGGAAATAAAGGCAATGAGCTGGCGCAGACCCGGGGCGGTGAGTGTGCGCTGCACGTACGGTCCGGCCGAGGAGGGCGCGGCGCCCGTGAGGCGGGCCAGGGAGCGGAACGTCTTGGAGGTGCCGACGGCGAGGCCGGCCTCGCCAAGCGCGCGGAACTCATCGGCCGGGCCGGCGAGCTCGGCGTCGATAAAATCGCGCAGCGCATTAATCTTCTTGCGCTCCGGCGGGTCGGTGTCGAACCACTCGTGGGTCAGGCGGCCGGCACCCAGGTTGAGCGACACGGCCAAGTCCGGCACCTCTTCGGTGCCGGTGGACAGTTCGAGGGAGCCGCCGCCGATGTCCAGGTTGGTGATGCGACCGGCGGACCAGCCGTACCAGCGGCGGACCGCTTGGAAGGTGGAGCGGGCTTCTTCCTCGCCGGAGATGACCCGCAGCTGCACGCCGGTCTTCTTCTCTACCTTCTTCAGCACCGCATCCGAGTTTGTCGCCGAACGCACCGCCGAGGTGGCAAACGCGAGCAACTCATCGCACTTGAGCTTGTCGGAGAGGTCCTTGGCCTCTTGCACGGCGTCGATAAGCTTGCTCACGCCCTTGTCCTCGATATTGCCGTCCGCGTCCAGCTGCTCCACAAGTCGCAGGGGCTGCTTCCAATCGCTCATCGGGGTCGGGCGGCCGCCGGAGTGGGCATCTACCGCCACGAGGTGGACGGTATTGCTGCCAACATCTAATACACCTAATCGCACACCACTAGGGTAATGGGTCTACCGTGTTGAGGTGTGAATCAGCCAGCTTCGAACCAAGTTTTTCTCGGTTTCCCCGCAGACTCGCCGGCCGGAAAGTCCATCCTGGCCGGGCGCGAAACCCGCCCAGACTTCCCGCACGAATGGTTCGAGTTCGTCCACCCCGATGACCCCACCCACTACTTCAGCCTCGACCTGACCTGGCTGGAATCCACCTGGTCGTGCCGGTTTGGCACGCCCGAGTGCCTGGGCATTGATGAGAGCTTCCCCGTGGTCGGCTGCTGCATCCACGGCGCGTACCTCTCGGACGAGTCGGACCGCGACGACCTCTACAACGCCGTTGCGGAAATGCCGGCGAAGTACTGGCAGCTGCGGCCCGCCGAGACCGACTCCTACATCGCCAACGCCGACCCGACCATCCTGGAGCCGTGGCTGGAGTGGGACGACACCGAGGAAGAGGACGACGGGCCGCACATTAAGACCCGCGTGGTCGACGGCGCGTGCATCTTTGCCAACCGTTCAAAGGAGGGGACGGGGCCGGGGTGCGCCCTGCACCAGTGGGCCATGGCGGAGGGCCGCAACATCATCGGCTCCAAGCCGGAAGTGTGCTGGCAGGTGCCGTTTTCGCGCGAGGACGAGTACGAAGAGCGCTCCGACGGCGAGGAGATTCTGCGCACCACCATCGGCGAGTACGACCGGCGCCAGTGGGGCGGGGGCGGCGAGGACTTCGACTGGTGGTGCACCAGCGCCCCCAGCTGCCACACCCCCACCGGCAGCGGCTCGGCGACGCCGGTGTGGCAGTCCATGAAGGACGAGCTCACCGCGCTGATCGGCGAGAAGCCCTACGAGATCGTGGCGGCGCACTGCGCGGCGCGCGCGGCGCTACCCGCCGAGGCGAAAGCGGTTCACCCGGCGGCCCGGAAGCAGGCTTAGCCCTCGAACTTGTAGCCCAGGCCGCGGACCGTGACCAGCAGCTTCGGCTTGGACGGCTCCGCCTCGATCTTGGTGCGCAGGCGTTTGACGTGGACGTCGAGCGTCTTCGTGTCGCCGACGTAGTCCGCGCCCCAGATCCGGTCGATGAGCTGGCCGCGGGTGAGGACGCGGCCAGCGTTGCGCATCAGGTACTCCAGGAGGTCGAACTCTTTGAGTGGCATGGGGACGGGCGTGCCGTCGATAAGCACTGTGTGCCGCTCAATGTCCATCTTGACGCGGCCGCCAACGAGGACCTCCTGCTCGGCCGGCTTCGCCTCCTCCGTCTCGCCACCGCGGCGCAGCACGGCGCGGATGCGGGCGATGAGCTCGCGGGTTGAGTACGGCTTGGTCACGTAGTCGTCGGCGCCGAGCTCCAGGCCCACGACCTTGTCAATCTCCGTGTCGCGGGCGGTGACCATGATGATCGGGACCGAGGAGACGGAGCGCAGCGACTTGCACACCTCGGTGCCGGACATGCCCGGCAGCATGAGGTCCAGGAGGACCAGGTCCACGTCGTTGTCGCCGAACTGGTCGAGTGCGCTGGGCCCGTCCTGTGCCACGAGCGTGTCAAAGCCTTCCTTTTGCAGGAGGTAGGCCAGGGGATCAGCCAAAGATTCTTCGTCTTCAACGATCAGGATGGTTGTCACAGGTCTTCCCTTTCCTACTTATTGGCTTTCACTCGACGCATGACGTTACGCACCGGGGTGTTCGTGCCCGACTTCGGCTGCCCCTTGGCCGTCACTGCTGGCTCGCCCGCCGCTTCCGATTCGGCGGCCGCGCGCTCGAGCTCCGCGCGCTCCGCGGCCTGCTCCGGGTCGAAGATCGGCAGCTCAATGGTGAACGTCGACCCCGTTCCGGGCCGGGACCATAGTTTGATGTTACCCCCGTGGTTTGCCACCACGTGCTTCACAATGGCCAAGCCCAGGCCGGTCCCGCCCGTGGAGCGCGAACGGGCCTTGTCCACCCGGTAAAAGCGCTCGAAGACGCGTTTCTGGTCCTCGGGGGCGATGCCGATACCGCGGTCGGTCACGCGCAGGTACAGGACGTTGCCGCGCACCACCTTCTGGGTGATGCTCACCGGCTTGCCGTCGGGCGAGTAGTTCACCGCGTTGGAAACGAGGTTGGACACGGCCGCGGTGAGCAGGGGGCGGTCCCCCATCACGCGCAGCCCGGTGCGTTCCCCGCGGATGAGCTCGATCGAGCGGTTTTCCGCGCCGACGTGGTTGCGCTCGATTGCGTCGTCAATAATCTCGTCCACCCGCACCGGGCTCATGTCCGGGAGCGCCTCCGCGCCCTGCAGCTTGGACAGGGAGATCAGGTCTGTGATCATCTCCCCCATCCGGTGGGCTTCCTTTTGCAGCTTCGCGCCAAAGTAGGTGACCATGTCCGCGTCCGTGGGGTCTTCCATGAGCGCCTCGGCAAGCAGCGCCATGCCGCCGACCGGCGTTTTCAGCTCGTGGGAGACGTTGGCCACGAAGTCGCGGCGCGCGTTTTCCATCCGCACGTTCTCGGATTCGTCGGTGACGTAGACCACGGCGTACGAGTTCTGGGTGAGCGTGAGCGGCTTAATCACGGCGCGCACGTTCCGAATCCGGCTGCCCGTTGCGCGCTGCGGGAGGGCGAGGGCGAGGATGTGCTCCTCTTGGTCGTCGAAGACCTCCTCGGCCACCGCCCACACCTCGGGGTTCACGGTACCGTCGTGCACGACGGACATGTCGTGGGCGCGAGCGTTGGAAAGCGTGACGCGCCCCGAGCGCTCCATGACGGCGATACCCGTGGGGGAGCCCTGAATAGCCAGGTGATACATCTGGCTGATCGAGCTTGCCTGCGGCTCCGACTCCGCCGTGTACTCCCGGTTGCGCTCGCGCCAACGCAGCGCCCGCCGCAGGAGTGGAGCGGCGAGCGCGGCGACTGCGATGCCCAGGAAAAAGGCGATAAGTGGGGTCATGCAGACAACTTTAGGGTCTTACTTCTGCCCCTGGTTTGCCACGGCAGCGGCGCCGGCAGCGGCGGCCTCCGGGTCCAGGTAGGTGCCGCCCGGGTTGAGGACCTTGCCGTCCGCGTCAATCTCGTAGACCAGTGGCATGCCGGTCGGGATGTTCAGCCCGGCAATGTCTTCGTCCGAAATGTTGTCCAGGTACTTGACCAGCGCGCGCAGGGAGTTGCCGTGCGCGGCGATCATCACGGTCTTGCCTTCGAGCACCTGCGGCAGGATGACGTCGACGTAGTACGGCAGGAAACGCTCGACAACATCCTTGAGGCACTCGGTGCGCGGCACCTCCGGGAGGAAGGCGTAGCGCGGGTCGTGGGTCTGGGAGTACTCGTTCTCCGGATCGATCTCCGGCGGCGGGGTGCCGTAGGAGCGGCGCCAGGTCATGAACTGCTCCTCGCCGTACTCGTCGCGGATCTCAGCCTTGTTCAGGCCCTGCAGCTTGCCGTAGTGGCGCTCGTTGAGGCGCCAGTTGCGCTCCACCGGGATCCAGTGACGGTCAGCCGCGTTGAGCGCCAGGTTTGCGGTGCGGATCGCGCGGCGCAACAGAGAGGTGAACACCATGTCGGGCAGCACGTTCTGCTCGGCCATGAGCTTGCCTGCGTTGATTGCTTCCTGCTCACCCTGCTCGGTCAAGTTCACGTCGACCCAGCCGGTGAATTGATTGGACTTGTTCCACTCGCTTTGCCCGTGACGGACAAGAATTAGCTTTCCGTTGCTCATGGTTCCCAGCATGCCACGATTCCGTTCAGCATGCGTTCACGTACTCTCATAGACAGACCTTTTAAACCACCATTCGAGGAGGACTTGTGAAGCTCGCCCGCACCCGTAAAGTCGTGGCCGTAGCGCTTTCCACCGCAGCACTCGCCGCAACTTTCGCCGCCCCCGCCACGGCGCAGGAGCCCGCACTGGTAGCCCCCGGCGGCGCGTTCCGCGTCTTCCCGCAGGAGCCGCAGACCGAGATGCCACTCGAGGGTGCGGCCAACGGGCACATCACCATCCCACCTGAGGCCAGCGTGGCGTCCTGCTCCCAGGGCCCGAGCGGCACGATCCGCGGCGAGCGCGTCCTCCTTATCGCCGGCCACTGCGTGCTCCAGGACAACGAAACCCCGACGTTTAGCACCGAGGCCACCGTCCCCGTCGCCGGCAAATACCCGCGCATCGGCGAGCGCAAAGCCGCCCACAAGCCCACCGAGTACGAGCACACCTTCTGGCCGCACGAGTTCTTCTGGGACACCGTCAACACCGACGACTGGGGCGTCGTGCTTATCGACGATTCCGTGCCCGCCACCAGCATCTCCCAGTCCAGCAACGCGGCCGGCGCCCCGGTGAGTGCCCCCGTGCAGCTGCGCAGCATCCGCGACTACCCCACCCTGCCGGTGAACCAGTTCAGCACGGACAACTTCGGCCAGCCCATCTGTAAGGACGGCGCGACGTCCGGCCGCTCCTGCGGAACGCAGATCGGCCGCAGCCGCAACGGCGTCTACTCCTGGGGCCTGAACTACCAGGGCGGCGACTCCGGCGGCATCAATTACGACCCGAACGACGGCGCCGTCATCGGCGTCACCTCCATGGGCATCGGCCCGCTGGGCAAGGCCCAGCCGGCGGACCGCATCATCGAGGACGCCTACGGCGTGCCCGACGGACACGTCAACGAGGAGTTCACGCTGGAGCAGTCGACGGCCCCGCACGCGGAGTACACCTCGCTGAACCAGGAGTTCGACCAGGTCATGAACACAATCCAGGAGGAGAACCCGGAGGTGGAGATCTCCACGCCGAAGGAGGCCTGGGACAAGTCGGTCGCCGTCGCGCAGCAGGACGCCAACACCCTGGCGCAGCGCGCGAGCCAGGTCAACTCCGTGGAGGGCGCGCAGGAAGTGGCAAACATGGCCGGCGCGGCGGCTGACCACCACTCCCAGCAGCTCGCGGTCACTGGGGCGAACTACCTGCTCAACGACGTCCTCGGGCAGGGCCGCCCGCACTAGCCCGCACTAGCCGCCGATGGCGCGGCGGTCGTCCAGCCCGGGCTCAAACTCGGCGATCGTCCGCTCGTAGACGCCGACCAGCGCCTTCGCGCTCTCCTGCCAGCTAAAAGTGGCGGCGTGCGCGACGGCGGCTTCGCCCATGGGGATGCGCAGGGGGTCGTCGTCAAGCAATGCCCCGAGCGCCTCGGCCCAGCTGGCGGGCTCGTGACCATCCACGAGCACCCCGGTCTCCCCCTCCGCCACCGCGAGCGGCAGCCCGCCCACGCGCGCGGCGACGACGGGGGTGCCGGTGGCCTGCGCCTCGACCGCGACCAGGCCGAACGACTCGTTGTAGCTGGGCACGGCGACGACGTCCGCCGCCTGGTAGATGGACACCAGCTCCTCCGGCGGGCGGGGGCCGAGGAAACGTACGAGGTGGCCGAGACCCTCCTCGCGCGCGAGTTCGCGGTAGCGCTCCACGCTCGTGCCGCTTCCCGACGCCCCGCCGCAGATAATCGCCCGCAGCGGCACCTCCGGGTGCGCCCGGTGCAGCTCGCCAAGCGCCCGAATGAGCACCTGCGGCCCCTTGAAATCCTGCAGACGCCCCACAAACGCGACGACCTTGGCGTGCAGCGGAATGCCCAGCTGGCGGCGCGCCAGCTCCGTGTTGCGGTTCGTGCCCGGCGTGAACAGCTCAGTGTCCGCGCCCGGGGTGACCACGCTGATCTTGCAGGGGTCCACGTCGTAGTGACGCGAGAGCTGGTCGATTTCGTCGCGGGTGTTCACCACGAGGGTGTCCGCGTTGTCCACAAGCTGCTGCTCGCAGATGCGCCGGGCCTCGCCTTCGGAGCTGCTACTCGACGCCGCGTTCTTCACCGCCGCCCACGTGTGCCCCGTGTGCACGAGCGGGATGCCCGCCAGGTCCGCGAGCAGCCAGCCAACCTGACCCGAGAGCCAGTAATGGGAATGAATGAGGTCGTAGCGCAGGTCGTGGGCGCGCGTGAACTGGACGACACCGCCCGCGAACGCGGCGAGCTGCGTGGGCAGTTCCTCCTTGTGCAACCCCTCGTAGGGGCCGGCGACGATGTTGATCACCCGGAAGTTCTCGCACACCTGCACCACCTCCCCCTGGCTGGGGCGGGTCGCGCGGGTGTACACGTCCACCTGGACTCTCTGGCGCGCGAGCCCCTTTGCCACGTTAAAGGTGTACACGTTCATGCCGCCGGCATCGCCCACGCCGGGCTGTTCCAGGGGCGAGGTGTGCATGGAGATCATTCCCACGCGCAGTGCATCTGCATCCATAGCGCCCCAGGGTAATGCAGCGCGACCTAGTAGGCGGCGTGCTTGTGCCAGGCGCTGAAGTCGCTGGCCACGTCGGCCGCGAGGTACTGGTAGGCGCGCTTGGTGAGCGCCGCCAGGCGGTCCAGGTCCACCACTGCCCCCTCGGCGAGGTGTCGGTCGTACGGGATTGCATGCACGGCGCGGGTGCGCGACGCGAAGTGCGCAGCGAGCTTGTCCGTGTCAATGGTGGGCTTGCCCGGCGCGGCCGCCGAGATGACCACGGTGGAGTTGGCCGCGAGTTGGTCGTAGCCGTGGAGGTTGAGCCAGTCGAGCGTGGCGGCGGCGGACTGGGCGCCGTCGAGCGCTGGCGAGGTCACCAGCACGAGCGAGTTGGCCAGGTCCAGCACGCCCGCCATGGCGGAGTGCATCAGTCCGGTGCCGCAGTCGGTGAGGATGACGTTGTAGTGGTGCTGCAGGATGTCGATGGAGCGGCGGTAGTCCAGCTCGGAGAACGCCTCGGAGACGGCGGGGTCGCGCTCGGAGCCGATCACCTCGAGCCGGGAGCTGGACTGGTTGGTGTAGGCGCGCACCTGCGGGTAGCGCGAGGTGTCCGGCGCGGCGAGCAGGTCGCGGATGGTCGCCGGGGTAGTCGCCGCGGCGCGCTGGGCGAGCGTGCCCAGGTCCGGGTTGGCGTCGATGGCAATGACGCGGTCGCCGCGGGTCTCGGCGAAGATGCCGCCAAGGGCCACGGTCGTCGTGGTCTTGCCCACGCCGCCCTTGAGGCTCATCACGGCGATGCGGTAGTCGCCGCGGAGGGGTGCGCGGATGGCGTCGATAAGCTGCTCGTGCTCGAGCTCCTTGCGCGAGCCGCCGGGGTTGATCCGGCCGCGCGTGGCGGTGTGGACGAGTTTGCGCCAGCCGCGTTTTGGCGGCGCTTTGACGGGATCGACCAGGTTGGAGTGGTCGAGCGCTTGTGGCGGGACGAGCTCGATTGGGCCGTCACTGAGCGTGGTCACAGAAATCCCCCTTGAATTGTTCCCCCTGAACGTGTGGGCACCAAGCCTAAGGCAGCTGGGGGAAGCGTGCAACGCGAATGCGTTTCGGAGGATGTTCCAAGCGCAAAACTTTCCAAAGTTACGGTTGCGTAGGTTATACTCACATCTACTTATTTCACTATAACTAAGGAGTGACGGTGAGCGCATCCGACGAGAAGGCCTGGATCCAGCAGTACGCGGAGTGGACGGACCCGCACCCTAGGCTGGGCAGCGACACCCTGGTCAGCATGTTCAATGCCAACGTGGCCGCCACCCCGCAGCGCGACGCCACGTGGTTCATGGGCAAGGCACTGACGTACGCGCAGCTCAACGAGAAGGTCACCCGGCTGGCCAACGCGCTTGCCGGGCTCGGCGTGCGCCGCGGCGACCGCGTCGCGCTCGCGCTGCCGAACTGCCCGCAGCACGTCGTGGCGCTGACCGCCGTACTACGGCTGGGCGCAACCGTGGTGGAACACAACCCGCTCTACACCGCCTACGAGCTGCGCGACCAGTTCATTGACCACGGGGCGAAGGTGGCCATCGTCTTTGACAAGCAGGCGGACACCTTCACCACACTCACCGAAGACACCCCGCTTGAGACCGTCGTCTCCGTGAACATGATCGACGAGATGCCCTGGGCCACGCGCGCCGCGCTCTCCGTGCCAGTCGGCCCAATCCGAGACAAGCGCGCGCAGCTCACCGGCCCGGCGCCCGGCACGATCGATATGAAGGACCTCCTGGAGGGGCGCGGCGGCGCGCACGTTGCCAGCCGCGGCGGGGTACCGGCCGGCGAGCCGCCGATCAGCGCCGACGACCCGGCGGTGATCCTGTACACCTCGGGCACGACCGGCGCGCCGAAGGGCGTGCCGCTCACCCACCGCAACATCACTTCCGTGCTCACCGCGGGCGTGTCCTGGCTGGAAAACTGGGGCGCGGTAGAGGAAAAAGTGCTGGGCATCCTGCCCATGTTCCACGTCTACGGCCTTACGCTGAATTACGCGCTGCCGCTCACCTGCGGCGCGCAGATGGTGCTGCTGCCGGCGCCCAAGCCGGAGCTGTACCAGAAGGCCATCCTGAAGACGCGGCCCACCGTCCTGCCGGGCGTGCCCACCCTGTACGACCGGATCATTGACTGGGCCGTCGAATCCCACGCGGACCTCTCCTCTATCCACACCTCCATCTCCGGCGCGTCCACCCTCCCGGCCCACACCATCGAACGGTGGGAGCAGGCCACCGGCGGCCGGCTCATCGAGGGCTACGGACTCACGGAGACCTCGCCAATCCTGGCGGGCAACACGCTCGACGGCACCCGTCGCCCCGGCTACATCGGCCTCCCCTTCCCCAACACGGAGATCCGCATTGCCAACCCGGATAACCCGGCGGAGACCGTGCCGGACGGCGAGCCCGGCGAGCTCCTCGCGCGCGGCCCCCAGGTGTTCTCCGGCTACCTCAACAACCCCGAGGCCACCGAGAAGACCTTCTACCTGGACTGGTTCCGCACCGGCGACATGGCCGTGATGGAGCCGGACGGGTGGATCAAGCTGGTCGCGCGCATCAAGGAGCTCATTATCACCGGCGGCTTCAACGTCTACCCCGACGAGGTCGAACAGGCGATCCGGCAGCACCCGGACGTCACCGACATCGCCGCGGTGGGCCGGCCCCGCGCGGACGGATCCGAGGACGTCGTCGCCTGCGTCACCCTTCGCGACGGCGCGGCGCTCGACCCGGAGGGGCTGAAAAAGTTCGCGCGCGAGCGCCTCACCCGGTACAAGGTGCCGCGCACCTTCTACCACTTCGAAGAGTTGGACCGAGACCAGACCGGCAAGATCCGGCGCCGGGACGTGCAGCGCACGCTCATCCGGATGTTGGAAGAGGACGGCGCATATCGGGCAGCAACGAGGCAGCAACGAGGCGCAGAAGTTCACAGAAGCCCCACATCGCCCGCTACGGTAGAGAAAGCTACGGAAGCGTAAGGTGTGGGGCATGTCTTCCACAGTGCATACCTCCGCCGCCGGCAACTCCGGTTCCGCCTTTGACCCGAACCAGGAAAAGCCCTGGCTGCAGTACTACCCGGAGTGGACCGACCACTCCCTGGAATACGGCACCACGACCCTGCCGGAGATGTACCTGCAGAACCTGGAGAAAAACGCGAACAAGCCGGCGGCCACCTTCTTCGGCCGCACGCTCACCTTCGCGGAGCTGGACCGCGACGTCCGCCGCGCCGCCGCCGGGCTCAAAGCCTTCGGCGTGCGCGAGGGCGACCGCGTGGCCATCATGCTGCCCAACTGCCCGCAGCACATCGTCGCCTTCTACGCGGTGCAGCTGCTTGGCGCGGTCGTCGTTGAGCACAACCCGCTCTACACCGCCAACGAGCTGCGCCCGCAGTTCGCCGACCACGGCGCGCGCATCGCCATCGTGTGGGACAAGACCGCGGACACGCTGGAGAAGCTTCGCCCGGACACGCCGCTGGAGACGGTGATCAGCGTGGACATGACGCGCGCGATGCCGCGCAAGACGCGCCTGGCGCTGCGCATCCCACTGCCCAAGGTGCGCGAGGCGCGCGCACAGCTCACCGGTCCGTGCACCAACACCGTCCCCTTCGAGGCGCTCACCGGCTCCGCCATCGGCGGCGAGGGCGCGGACATTGACATCCCGGAGGCACTCACCCCGGACTCGCCGGCCGTGATCCTCTACACCTCCGGCACCACCGGCGCGCCGAAGGGCGCGGTGCTCTCGCACGCCAACCTGCACGCCAACACGGTGCAGGGCCGCGCCTGGGTCAAGGAGCTGCAAGAGCCGGGCCAGCGCATGCTGGCCACCCTCCCCTTCTTCCACGCCTACGGCCTCACCTTCTCCCTCACCCTCATGATGCTGGTGGGCAGCGAGCTCAACCTGCTGCCGGCGCCGAAGATGAACCTGATCATGAACGCCCTGAAGAAGCGCCCGCCGACATTCATTCCGGGCGTGCCCACCGTCTTCGAGCGCATTGTGAAGACGGCCCGCGAAAAGCACGTCGACATGTCCAAGGTGCAGGTCGGCTTCTCTGGCGCATCCTCGCTGCCCGTCGAGGTCATCGAGGAGTGGGAGTCGCTCACCGGCGGCTACCTCGTCGAGGGGTACGGCCTGACCGAGACCTCCCCGATCATCGTGGGCAACCCCCAGTCCGCGGACCGCCGCCCTGGCTACATCGGCTTCCCCTTCCCGGATACGCAGATTCGCATCGCCAACGAGGACAACCTGGACGAGGACATGCCCTTCGGCGAGCCGGGCGAGATCCTGGTGAAGGGCCCGCAGGTCTTCGGCGGCTACTTCAACAACGAGGAAGCCACCGAGAAGGCCTTCCACAACGGTTGGTTCCGCACCGGCGACATGGGCGTGATGGAGGAAGACGGCTTTATCAAGCTCGTCTCCCGCATCAAGGAGCTCATCATCACCGGCGGCTTTAACGTCTACCCGGCCGAGGTCGAGGAGGTCATGCGCAAGCACCGCGACGTGATCGACGTGGCAGTGGTGGGCCGCCCCCGCGAGGACGGCTCCGAGGACGTCGTCGCTTGCGTCACGCTGCGCGACGGCGCCGCGCTCGACCCGGAGGGGCTCAAGGACTTCGCCCGCGAGAACCTCACCCGCTACAAGGTGCCGCGCACCTTCTACCACTTTGAGGAGCTCGCGCGCGATCAGATGGGCAAGATCCGCCGCCGCGAGGTACGCGACGACCTGCTCAACATGCTCAGCTAAGCGGTGGGAGCCCGACCCACACAGGCTCGGGCACCAGCGCCACGCCAAAGCGCTTCTCGACGCCACGCTGCACCCGCCGTGCCAACTCCGCAATATCGTCCGCGGTCGCCTGGCCGCGGTTTGTGAGGGCGAGCGTGTGCTTCGTGGACAAGCGGGCCGGCGCCTCCTCGCCCGGGAATCCGCGCGGGAACCCGGCGCGCTCGATGAGCCAGGCCGCCGACAGCTTCTCCTTGCCGTCCGGCTGCGGGAAGCGCGGCATGCCCTCCTCACCGACCTCGCGCTCGATCGTGTCCGCAACCGACGGGTCCACGACGGGGTTGGTGAAGAAGGAGCCGGCCGACCACGTGTCATGGTCCGCCGGGTCCAGCACCATGCCCTTCTTCCGGCGCGTGGCCAGCACCGAGGCGCGCGCCTGCGCCAGCGGGACCTGCTCGCCGCCCAGGTGGCGCAGCGGGGCGGAGAGCTCGCGGCGCTCCAGCTCGATCTCCAGCTCGAGCACGACCGCGCGATGCGTGAACTTCAGGTTGGAGTACCGGTACGCCAGGTCCAGGTCGCTTGCGGGCACCCACTCGTCGGTGTTGGTCTCACGGTTCCACAGGCGCACGCGGGTGAGCACCTCGGCAATCTCCGCGCCGTACGCACCAACGTTTTGCACCGGGGTGGCGCCCGCGGAGCCCGGGATCCCGGAAAGCGCCTCGATACCGCCCAGGCCGCGCTCAACCGCGTAGGCGACCACGTCGTCCCACACCGTGCCCGCGCCGATGCGCAGGGTGGTGCGGGAGGAGGGGGACGAGGGGGCGTCGACAAGCGTGATGCCCTCGTTTGCCGCGACGACCGCAACGAGGTCCAACTTCCCCTCGGCGACGAGCAGGTTCGAGCCGCCACCCACGACCAGCAGTGGCGTGCCCGCGGCGTCCAGGCGCGCGACGGTGGCCGCGAGCTCCTCGGCAGTGGTGCAACGGATCAGGTCAGCGGGGGTGCCGCCGACGCGCAGCGTGGTCAGGGAGGCGAAAGATGAATCAGACACCCCACCAACGGTAGTCTGTTGGGCATGACTGCACGTAGTGAAACCACCGTCACCATCAACCAGCCGGCCGAGAAGGTCGCCGAAGCCTACGCCACCCAGGCGTACTGGGAGTTCATCGCGGAGAAGCTCTCCCCGGAGCCGGGCCAGCTGCACGAGTTCACCGGTGAGACCGCCACCCTGTTTGAGGTGCTGCCCAAGTCCATCCTGCCCGAGGCGGCGCAGGCCATGATCAGCCAGGACCTCAAGCTCAAGCGCGTGGTCAACATCGGCAAGCTCGACGGCACCACCGCCAAGCACACCTTCACCGGCGACGTGAAGGGCACCCCGGTCGACTTCTCCGGCGAGATCACCATGACCGGCGAGGGCGACACCACTACCCTGGCCTACGACAACGAGGCGAAGGTTGACATCCCGTTCATGGGCGCCGCGCTCGAGCCGAAGGTGGCCGAGGCGCTCGAGGAGATCGTGGAGAACGAAGCCAAGCTCACCGAGCAGTGGATCGCGGAGAACCTGTAAATCTCCCCGCACCATCACAACCTCAGGGCGCAGGCCGGCCCCGGCAAACCGTACGGTGTGATCACCCGCGGTACCACCGGGTATAACCGCCTGCGCCGTTGTGATCGCTGGGCCTTTTACAACCCCGCGATCCGCTCCCTGTTACGCGGCGCCGCGGAACCGCTCGCGCTGGACGTGGGCTATGGCGCCTCGCACACCACCACCGTCGAGTGGTCCCGCTGGCTGCGGCGCGTCAACCCCTCCACCCAGGTCGTGGGCCTGGAAATCCACCCCGACCGGGTGCTGCCGCCGCGCGACGGCGTGCGCTTCGAGCTCGGCGGATTCGAGCTCGCCGGCTACCGCCCCCACCTCGTGCGCGCCTTCAACGTGCTGCGCCAATACGACGTCGCCGAGGTTGCTGAAGCCTGGCGCACCGTCTGCGAGCGCCTCGCCCCCGGCGGCATGTTCATCGAAGGTACCTGCGACGAGATCGGTCGCCGCGCCACCTGGGTGCTGCTCGACGCCACCGGCCCCCGCTCCCTCACCCTCGCCTGGGACCCTTTCGACGTCGCCGAACCGGGTGCCGTGGCCGAGCGCCTGCCCAAGGCCCTCATCCACCGCAATGTGCCGGGCGAGAAGATCCACGCGCTGCTTACCGACGCCAACGCGGCCTACGCCCACGCCGCACCCTTCGACCCCTACGGGCCCCGCGTGCGCTGGCGCGAGGCCCGCAAGGAGCTCGTTGTCAAGGGGTGGCCCATCCACCCGGTGCGGCGCCCCCTGCGCGACAACGTCCTCACCGTGGACTGGGCGGCAGTGGCCCCTGCCGTAGACTAGGCCGCATGAAAACCGCATGGAAAGTCATCGTTGGCATCCTTGCCGTGCTGCTTGTCCTGCTCCTTATCGCCGAGGGCGGGATCCGCATGTTCATGGCAAACCAGATCACCTCGGAGTTCAACAAGAACGCCGAGACCTCGTCCGCCCAGGGCGGCGGTGACGACGCGGAGCCCGATGTCTCTTTCGGCCCGCAACCGGTGATCTTCGGCCTGGTGTCTGGCAAGCTCCCCCACATCGACCTGGACACCCCGTCCACCTTGGTGGTCAACGGCGACCAGGTGACCGGCGACCCCGCCTCGCACATCGTCATGGACAACATCCGCTACGACTCCGGCGACCCCGTCGCTGAGTCCTTCCGCGTGGACACCGAGCTCACCAATGACCTCATCCGCGCGATGCTCAACCAGCAGCTGCAGCAGCAGATGGGCGAGGACTCCTTCCTCAGCGGCGTGATCAACGTCTCCGACGTGAGCACCGACCCCGACGCCGGCACCGTCCACATCGAGTTCACCGGCGGGGTGGCCGCGCTGGACCTCAAGCCCATCACCGAGCAGGGCCAGATGCGCTTCGAGGCCACCGGCACCCAGCTGTTCGGCATGGACCTGCCCGAGGAGGCCGCGAGCGCGCTGAGCGACGCCATGAGCCAGGGCATGGAGGAACAGAGCGCCGGCGGCATGAACATCCAGGAGTTCAGCGTCGTGCCCGGCGGCGTGCGCGTCACCATGACCGGTGAGAACGTGAACTTTGCGGAGATGCAGAACGCGCAGGGCCAGTACGGCGCCGCAGCCTAGTCCGACTGTGCTCCGGAGCGGGCGAAGACCCGGGTCGCGCCGGCTTCCAGCCACGTGATCGCGGCCTCCTCGCCCGGATCGGCGCCGTAGACGGCGACGTCGACAGGCGTGTCGGTCACCCCGGCGGAGGCCGGGACAGCCAGGCAGGACGCGCCGAGCTGCTCCGCGACCCGCAGCGCGGTATCCGTTGCGCCTGCGGGGCAGACGATGCCCACTGGGACGGTGAGTGACTGGTGGACCGCGATGGCGTCGGCAAGCGCGGCGCCCTGCTCGGCATCGGGGTCGAGCGCGAGCCAGATCTCGTCGGCGCCCGACTCGGCGGCCAGGCGCGCCTCCGCCGCCTTGATCACGCTGTGGTGGCGGCCGGTGGGCCAGCCCACGACGGCGATGGCGGGAAGACTGCGGCGGAGCACCTGCGGAATCTGGGTCGGCTCGACGACAAGGCCCGCGCTCCCCCGGTCATCCGGGGCAGCAAACGGGCCACCGGCCAGGAACGTGCCCCGGCGGGTGGCCAGCCACTCGTAGTCGTTCATGCGCCGCTAGTACCCGTAGTTGCCGCGCAGAATGTTATCCAGCTGGGGCTTCACGTCCAGCCAGTACACGCCGATCGCCACCGCGCCGAACCACATGATGAACGGCAGGTGGAGCAGGCAGACCAGGGCGGAGCCACCCAGGATGAGCGCCCACGTGTTCTTGTTCTGCCGGTCCGCCGCATCAAACGCATCCGCGCGGGTGGACAGCGCAAAGTACACCCCAGCGAAGCCCGCGATCGCCACCGCGAAGAAGAAGAGGGCGCTGAGCATCGTCGGGATGCTCATGATGATCGTGACGGTGCTCAGGTTCGCAAGAGTCGGGGTCATACGTTACTTATCCTCGTCGGCGACAATTTCGCCATCGATAATATCGGGGCGCTGGCTCGCGCCGCCAAACTGCTCCTGCACACGGGCAAACAGGGACTCGAGGCGCTCGCGCACATCATCGAGCACGCTGTCCGCGCCTTGGCCCGTGGCGGTGCCGGCACCGCCACCGCGCAGCTCACCGATCTTCTCGTTGAACAGGCCGCGCGCGTCATCCACGGCCTTCTGCAGCGCCCCCTTCACGTCGTCGGAGAACTCCAGGTCGCGCTGCTGAAACGCCTTAAACTGCTTCTCTGCCTCAGCGACGAAGTTGGAGGCCGCCGCGCGGATCTCGCCCTCGCTATCGGCCTGCTCCAGCCGCTCGCGGGCGCTGGCGGTAGCGGACTTCAGCTTCTCCGGCAGGTCCTCCGTGTACTTGCCGGCGTGCTTGCTGATCATCGCGCCGAGGGAGGAGCCGGCGGCAACGATTGCCTGGCCCGCGTCGCGCAGGCTGGCGCTCAGGTCGCCGGACTCGGAGGAGGTGGATGCGGAGTCGAAGGATTTGTCAGCCATGTCAGAAAACCTTTCAGTGTCTTGCTGGATGGTGGTTGCGTGAGCTAGTAGAAGAGCAGTTGAGACACAGTGTAAATAACCAGCCCGGCGAGTGCACCCACGATCGTGCCGTTGAGACGGATGAACTGCAGATCCTTGCCCACCATGAGCTCGATCTTGTCCGAGGCCTCCGCCCCGTCCCAGCGCTGGATGGTCTCCGCGATGATGCCCACGATCTGGTCGGCGCCGTTCTCGGCGGCGAAGTGCACCACCTTTTCCAGCTTCTGCTCCGCCGACGCTCGCACCTCCGGGTCGTTCGCCAGCTTCCCGCCCCACTCCGCGGCGGCGTCCGCCACCTTGCGGCGCAGCATGCTCTCCGGGTCGGTGGCGTTGGCTACGATCGTGTCCGCGAGCTGTGCCCACATGCTGCCGGCCGCGGAGGTGACGGCAGTGGAGCCCATCACGTCGCCCTTGAGCGCCTCGACGCGAGTAATCATCTGGCTATCAAACTGCAGGTCCTGCGCGAACTGGGACAGCTGCCGGCGGATGGCGCGGCGCGCCTCGTGGTTCGGGTCGCGGTCCACCTCCGCCATGAATTTCACCAGCTCGGTGTACACCTTCTCCCCCACCAGGTCCTTGGCAAATTTCGGTGCCCAGCGGGGCATGCGGTCGTCGATAAGCGTGACGATGCTCTGCTCCATCCCGTCCAGCTTCGCGCGCGACCAGGCGAGGATGTCCTCCACAATGGGCTCCGCTTTGCCGTCGGCGATGAAGCCTTCGAGCGCGCGGCCGACGGGCGGGCCCCACGTGGGCTCGGCGAGGCGGTCGATGAGCTGGGTGTTGATGAATGCCTCTGCGTCGGCAGGATCGATGCCGCGCACGACGCGGACCGTAAAGTCGCCGACTTCCTGGCTGACCCGTTCGGCGCTGGCGGGGCGGGTGAGCCACGTGCCGACGCGCTGCGGCAGGTTCGCCTCCATTACTTTCTGAGTAATGGTGCGGGCGTTGAGGAAGTTTTCGCTGACGAACTCGCTGAGCGCGTCGGCGACCTGGTCTTTCTTGTTGGGGATGATCGCCGTGTGCGGGATCGGCAGGCCCATGGGATAGCGGAACAGCGCGGTGACGGCGAACCAGTCCGCCAGCCCGCCCACCATGCCGGCTTCCGCCGCGGCGCGCACATAGCCCACCCAGGCGGGCGCGCCGTGCGACTGCCACCACGAGCAGGACAGGAAGATCACCGCCATGAGCCCGAGCAGGCTCGTGACAAAGATCTTGTAATTCCGGAGGATCCGCCGCCGCTCTGCCTCGTTCGAGGGCGCGGGCATCATCGCGTGCTGAGACATACCTTGATTATGGCAGCCCGGACCCGCGCAGTTCGAGTTGCTTAGCGACGCCCCCGTGCACCAAAAATCCCCCGCCCGCGGGAAAATTCCGCAGTCGGGGGAAGTGGCGCAGGGCGTGCGGCGCTAGTTCACGCGGCCGGTGGCCTTGCTGTACGCCTTGTAGTCCTTGCGGCCTACGGCGATCAGGATCGCGCCGAGGATCAGGGTGGCGGCGACGACGATCAGGCCGAGGATGAGCAGGATCTGGCTGTGGTCAGTCTCCTGTGCGCCGAAGCCGGCAATCATGGCGGAGCCGCCCCAGACGGCGAAGCCGAAGCCGGAGAGGGACGCCAGGATCAGGGCCATCGCGATCCAGGTGGAGAATCGGTTCAGCGAGGAGTGCGGAGCGCCCAGGGAAACCGGGTCGTAGCCCTCGATGTAGGTGTCCGCGAGTGCCGACTTGTACGCCGGGAAAGACTCGCTGCTGATGTCTGCAACTGCGTGCTCGGAAGCCATGATGACTCTTTTCTCTCGTCCTGCTTCAAATACTCGGTAGATAGTATACGGCGGCCTAGTCGTCGCCACCACGGAAGGCTGCACGTGCGCGCTCGGCGTTGATCGCACCGACCGCGTCCAGCGGGATACCCGCCGGGCAGACGTCCGCGCACTCGCCGTAGAGCGAGCAGTGGCCAAAGTTGGTCTCCAGCTCGTCGACCATGTTGCGGGCGCGGCGGCTGCGCTCCTGCTTGCCCAGCGGCAGCAGCTTCAAGTGCTTGAGCTTCGCGCCGGTGAACAGGTGCGCAGCACCGTTCGGGCAAGCGGCGACGCAGGCGCCGCAGCCGATGCAGGCCGCGTAGTCCAGCGCGGTCTCCGCGTCATGGTGGTTCACGGCGAGGGTGTCGGCGTCCGGTGCGGTACCGGCGTTGATGGAGACGTAGCCACCCTGCTGCATCACGCGGTCCAGCGCGGAGCGGTCCACGGCGAGGTCCTTGATCACCGGGAACGCGCCGGAGCGGAACGGCTCAATCTTCAGGGTGTCGCCGTCCTTGTAGTTGTACAGGCGCTGCAGGCAGGCGGTGGTGTTGGTGTCCGCGCCGTGCGGGCGGCCGTTCACGTTCAGACCACAGGTGCCGCAGATGCCCTCGCGGCAGTCGGAGGCGAAGACGAACGGCTCCTTGCCTTCCTCGACCAGGTTGTTGTTCACGTGGTCGAGGAGCTCCAGGATGGACATCTGCTCGACGGCGTCGTCCACCTGGATGGTCTCGAAGTGCCCTTCAGTGTCGGGTCCGGCCTGACGCCAGATCTCAAGTGTCAGTTTCATTACTTGTAGTTCCTTGTCATCAGCGGGATCGAATCAAAGTACAGGGGTTCTGCGTGGCGGATGAACTCGCCCTCGCCGGCCGGCTCCCACGCGGAGACGAAGCACCAGTTCTCGTCGTCTCGCTCTGCCTCGCCGTCCTCGGTGAGGTGGTCCATGCGGTAGTGCGCACCGCAGGACTCGTCGCGGTCCAGGGCGTCGATGCACATGAGCTCGCCGAGGTTGATGTAGTCGGCCAGGCGCAGTGCGGCCTCGAGGGTCTGGTTCATCTCGTTCGGGGAACCCGGGATGGAGATGTTGGCACGGAAATCGTCGCGAAGCGCGCGGATCTTCTGGATGCCTTCCGTCAAGCCCTCGACCGTGCGGGACACGCCGCAGTGCTCGTAGAGGATGTCGCCGAGCTGCTCGTGGTAGAACTCCGGGCCGTGCGGTTCGGTGCCGTTAACGGACATGATCTGCTCGATGGTGTCCTTGGCGCGGTTGACAGCCTCGGTGACCTCCGGCGCGTCCTCCGGCAGCACCTCCTCGCCGAGGTGGTTGGCCAGGTAGTTCGGCACGGTGAACGGGAGGGTGAACCAGCCGTCCACGGACGCGGAGAGCAGCGAGTTCGCACCCAGGCGGTTCGCGCCGTGGTAGGTCCAGGAGCACTCGCCGGCGGCGAAGAGGCCGTCGATGGAGGTCATCTCGTTGAAGTCGGTCCACAGGCCACCCATGGTGAAGTGGACGGTCGGGGCGATGCGCATCGGGACCTTGTACGGGTCATCGCCGATGGAATCCTCGTACATCTCGAACAGGTTGGAGTAGCGCTCGCGGATGGTGTCCTCGCCGAGGCGCTCGATGGCGTCGGTGAAGTCCAGGTACGCGGAGTTGTGCAGCGGGCCAACGCCGTAGCCGGCGTTGAGCTGCTGAGAGATGGCGCGGGAGGCCACGTCGCGCGGCACCAGGTTGCCAAACGCGGGGTAGCGGCGCTCGAGGAAGTAGTCGCGCTCCTCCTCCGGGATGTCCTTCGGGTCGCGGTCGTCGCCCTTTTCCTTCGGGGTCCAGATGCGGCCGTCGTTACGCAGCGACTCGGACATCAGCGTCGTTTTCGCCTGCCACTTCGCGTTGACCGGAAGGCCCGTCGGGTGGAACTGGATGAATGCAGGGGAGGCGAGGTACGCGCCGCGCTCGTACGCGCGCATCATGGCGGAGGAGTTGGAGTTCTTGGCCAGCGTCGTCTTGTGGTAGACGTTGCCGTAACCGCCGGTGGCCAGGATCACGGCGTGGCCGGTGAACGGCACGATCTCGCCGGTGATCAGGTTGCGGGTGACAATGCCCTCGCAGTGCTTCTTGCCATCCTTTTCCGTGATGACCAGGTCCATCAGGTCGTTGTGGGTGAAGATCTCCACGTTGCCCAGGTGGATCTGGCGCTGCAGCGCCGACGCGGTGGACAGCTGCAGCTGCTGGCCTGTTTGGCCACGGGTGTAGTAGGTGCGGGAGACCTGCACGCCACCGAAGGAGCGGGTGGCCAGGGTGCCGCCGTACTCGCGGGCGAACGGGGCGCCGATGGCGTTCATGTGGTCGATGACGCGGACGGACTCGATGGCCAGGCGCCAGCAGTCGGACTCGCGGCAGCGGTAGTCGCCGCCCTTGACGGTGTCCTTGGTGTGGCGGTACGCGCTGTCGTTGTCCACCTTCTTGCCGCGGGCGGAGTTCACGCCACCCTGCGCGGCGATGGAGTGCGCACGACGCGGTGCGTCGTGGTAGGTGAAGGCCTTCACGTTGTAGCCCAGCTCGCCCAGCGCCGCGGCGGCAGCGCCGCCGGACAGGCCGGTGCCCACCACGAGGACGGTGAACTTGCGGCGGTTCAGCGGGGAGACCAGGTTCATGTGGTCCTTCTGGTAGCCCCACATGTCCTTCATGCGGACCTCGTCGCGGTTGGGCTCCGCGGCGTCCAGAATGTGTCCCGGGGTCACGCCGGGAGCGGCGGACTCGGGCTGGCGGAAGCCGCCGGACGTCTCCTGGCCGGCGGCACCCTGGGCGCCCACTGCGCCGGTAGCGGTGGTGTCGGCTGCGCCGCCCTGAGCACCCTTATTGGGGTTGTATGCGGTAGTCATAGTGTGTTTCTCCTCTATCAGCCGTTACCGGGAAAAGTCGGGGACGAAGCCGCACGCGATGGCAATCGGCATCACGACGTTGCCGATGACCACGATGAACGGGAGGACGTACGCCAGCAGGACCATCAGGCCACGGCCGCGCTCGCCGAGCCAACCGAGGTCGGAAACAGCGAGGTAGATGCCGTGGGTCAGGTGCATCAGCAGCGCGAGGTTGGCCACAACGTAGATCAGGGTGACCCACCAGCGGCCCGGTGCGAAGGTGGCGAGCATGTTGTTGCGCACCTCGCCGTGGACGAATTGGTCCGAGGCGACGACCTGGCCCGTGGTCAGATCCAACAGGTGGAAGATGACGAAGAGCAGCAAGATCACGCCGGTGATGAGCATCCAGCGGGTCGCGGTGGACTGCCAGCCGCCCATCAGGCCCGTGCGCTTGAACTTGCCGCGCGACTGGGACGAGCGCGCCCTCAGCGTGAACGCGCCCCAGACGTGCAGCACCAGGCAGACGAGCAGCACGATGCGGGCGATCCAGAGGAAGCCCTCGTGCGGGAGCAGCGGCTCGCCGATCTCGCGCAGGAAGCGGCCGTATTCATCAATCGGCGCTTGCCCGTTGGCGTGGAGCGGCATAAAGATCTTCAGGTTGCCCACCATGTGGCCGAGCACAAAAAGACCGAAAATGAGGCCGGTGACGGCCATGGTCAGCTTCAAAGCCCACGTTGGGTAGGACGGCCGCTCGCGCAGCGGCTTTTCAGTGATTTTACCGTGACGAATGGCTTCACGGTCTGCGTTTTGTACAGTCATGGCACCTCCAGTGTCGCTACTACTGTAGGCAACCTTTAGGCACCCCACCTATTTATTCGCGCCACTTTCGCGCCCCCACACCCCCTCCCACCTCGAATAATGGGAGTACCTTTCTCGCCCGACCCCCGGAGCGCGCCCGCTCCCAGCAACTTTCAACGTTCCCAGCCCACCCTACGGTAATTTGTGACCTTGCACACTCTCTCCGCATTTTGTTCATAATCCCCCTGCCCGCACCCCTTAATGTGTCAACCTTTCGTT
Organism: Corynebacterium gottingense; assembly: GCF_007559235.1. Lineage (NCBI taxonomy): Bacteria > Bacillati > Actinomycetota > Actinomycetes > Mycobacteriales > Corynebacteriaceae > Corynebacterium > Corynebacterium gottingense. Next base: position 63,515 of record NZ_VMHH01000003.1, read on the forward strand.
GGTAAGTTCGCCCTTTGTTTCAACTCCAGGTTGAGCCTTCGCTTTTCGACGCCCCCATGGCACGCAAAAAGCGCCCCGGCGATAACCGGGGCGCTTGGGGTGGGTCGACGGTGGCGTCGACAAGCAACTGCCTACAGGTTGATCATGTGCCCTTCGACGCCGTGGGCAACTTCCTTGAGCACCTCGGACAGCGTCGGGTGGATGTGGATGCTGCGGGCGATCTCACCGGCGGTGAGGTCGAAGCGCTGGGCCAGGGTGATCTCCGGCAGAAGCTCGGAGACGTGCGGGCCGACCAGGTGCGCGCCGAGGATCTCGCCGAACTCGGCATCGGCGATGAGCTTGCCAAAGCCGGCGGTCTCGGCCAGGCCGACAGCCTTGCCGTTTGCGGAGAACGGGAAGGTCGCAACCTTGATGTCGCGGTCCGGCCACTTCTCCTTCGCCTGTTCCTCGGTGTAACCCATGGACGCAACCTGCGGGTTACAGAAGGTCGCGCGCGGGGTCATCATGTAGTCCTCGATCTCGAGGGTCTCCGCGTCCGCGATCGTCTCCGCGGCGATGATGCCCTGAGCCTCCGCGACGTGGGCAAGCTGCAGCTTCGCGGTGACGTCGCCGATGGCGTAGATGTGCTCGACGTTGGTGCGCATGCGGTCGTCGATAGCAATGGCGCCACGCTCGGTCAGCTCGACACCCGTGTTCTCCAGGCCGTAGCCCTCGGTGCGCGGGGCAAAGCCGACGGAGATCATCACGCGATCCACGGTGAGCGTCTCAGTCTTGTCGGTGCCATTCTTCTGAATGTCCACCTCCACCTCGGAGCCGTTGTCGCGCACAGCGGTGGTGGCGTGGCCGGTCAGCAGCTTCACGCCGAGCTTCTTGTACTTCTTCGCAATCTCCTTGGACACGTCCTTGTCCTCGTTGGGCAGGACGCGGTCCATGTACTCCACAACCGTCACGTCGACGCCGTAGTTGGACAGCACGTAGGCGAACTCCATGCCGATCGCGCCGGCGCCCACGATGACCATCTTCTTCGGGGCCTCGGGGTTGAGGATCTGCTCCTCGTAGGAGACGACGTTCTCGGACAGCTCGATGCCCGGGAGCGTGCGCACGACGGAGCCGGTGGCGATAATGCAGTCGTCGAAGGTGACGGTCTTACCCTTGTCGTCACCCTCGGTGATCTCGATCGTGTTCGCGTCGGTGAAGGAACCGAGGCCGTTAATCTCGGCGATCTTGTTCTTCTTCATCAGGTAGTGCACGCCACCAACGATCTTCTTCGAGACCTGGCGGGAGCGCTTGTGGGCGTCCGAGTAATCGAACTCCACGTCACCCTTAATGCCGAACGTCTTGGCATCGTGGTTGAAAATCTCTGCAACCTCGGCGTTCTTAATCAACGCCTTGGACGGGATGCAGCCCACGTTGAGGCAGACACCGCCCCAGTACTGCTTCTCTACAACTGCAACCTTCTTACCCAGCTGAGCTGCACGGATGGCGGCAACGTACCCACCGGGGCCCGCGCCGAGGACAACAACGTCAAAATGTTCTTTACTCACGCCACACAGGATACGTGCATTCCCCAACTTTGGGTATGCATTCCCCCACATCGCGCTTCCGCGAGTGCCGTACAGCGCCCGAATGTGGGTACCGAGCACCCCGAAACAGCCTGTACTCCGGTTTCACTCCTGTAACGTGACGGCCGTCTGGCAATATATACGGAAGCAACGACGAGCCCTCCCGTTTGTTCACACCGTTTACACAGCTAACTAGGAAAGCGAGCCACCGTGAAGTTCACGCGCCCTGCACTCGCCGCCGTCGCCGCAGTTGCCGTCGCCGCAGCCGCAGTCCCGGCAGGTATCCATCTCAGCGCCGACAGCGAGGAGGGCACCCAGCCCGCGCAGATCGCCGCCGCACAGTCCACCACCTCCGCGACCGTGCCGGAGACGACGGAATCTACCGAATCTACTGCGCCGACAGAGACCACTGATTCCTCTGAATCTTCTGCGTCTTCTGCGTCTTCTGCGCCGAGCGAGCCGACTTCGGACGCCGAGCCGGACGCTAAGGAATCCGACAGCGAGCTCACCGACGCCAACGGCGGCGGCGCTTCCAACCCGACCGGGGACGAGGGCGAGGTCGGCGCGCTTATCGACGATGTCCTGTCCGGCCCCGAAACCGACCCCGACAAGTTGAACAACATGCAGGAGGAACGCGCCACCTCCGCGGGTACCGTCAAGCCGCTCACCCGCTCCCTGCCCGCCGCCACCGGCGGCACGCAGGAGTGGGTGGACAAGATCAAGCTTTTCGACGGCGGCGAGGCCGTCGAGGTCTACTCCCCCTCCATGGAGCGCGACATCCCGGTCGCGATCATCCGCGCGACCGACGACCAGGGCAACTACATCAAAGACGCGCCGACCTACTACCTGCTCAACGGCGCCGGCGGCTCCGAGCAGGACACGGACTGGATCGCCCAAGCCGGCGGCACCCTCGACCGCACCCTGGGCCACGAGCCCGTCAACGTGGTCATCCCGATGGAGGGCGCCTTCTCCTACTACGTGGACTGGCTCACCGAGCCGGACAAGAACCGCTACATGAACGGCAAGCAGCTGTGGTCCACCTTCCTGGCCAAGGAGCTGCCACAGTCCATCGAGCCGTACATGGACACCACCAACGACCGCCGCGCGGTCTCCGGTTTCTCTATGTCCGCCACCTCCTCGCTCCTGCTCGCGGAGCACAACCCGGGCTTCTACAAGGCGGTGGGCTCCTTCTCCGGCTGCGCCGCGACCTCCCGCCCGCTCCCCTGGTTCTTCGTCGGCCTGACGGTGAATCGCGGCGGCGGCCTGACCCCGGATCAGCTGTGGGGCCCGATGGGCTCCGAGTACAACCGCTACAACGACGCGCTCGTCATGGCGGAATACCTCAAGGGAACTGACCTGTACATTTCCAGCGGCACCGGCCTGGTCAGCGAGACCGACACCATCGGCTACCTGAAGAACCAGCGCAACCTGGAATCCAGCCGCGCCTTTTCTAACCACCTCACCCTCCTGGTCGAGGGCGGCGTGATCGAGGGCGCGATGAACGCCTGCACCCACGACCTGCGCGCCAAGCTGGACGCCAAGGGCATCCCGGCGCACTACAACTTCCGCGCGACCGGCACCCACTCCTGGCCGTCCTGGCTGGAGGACATGCGCGAGTCTTGGGCAACCGTAATCCGCCCGGCGCTGCTCCCGGACGAGCCGGAGACCACGACCGAGAAGGACACCCCGGCGGCCCCCGAGAAGCCGACCGAGCTGACCGCACCGACCTCAACTGAGCCGACTGAAACGACCACTGCCGCTGAGTCTTCCGAGTCCGCCGACGCCACCGCGACGGATGAGGCAACGGAAACCGCAGCACCGACGGAGACCACCACGGCCGACGCCACCTAGTTGTACTGACCGGACACGTTGATCAATCGTGAGAAAGGTGGCTGGTTCCCGCAGGCCGTGTGGGGCCGATGCTGGTTGTAGTAGTGCAGCCAGCCCTCGAGTTCGCCGCGACGCTCGGCTTCGGAGGAGTAGCAGCGGGCATAGGCCCAACCATCAGCCAGGGTCCGGTGGAATCTCTCGATCTTGCCGTTGGTCTGCGGCCGGTAGGGCCGCGTGCGCTTGTGCGTGATCCCGAGCTCGGCGCAGGTGTCTCGCCACAGGTGTGAGCGGTAGGTGCCGCCGTTGTCGGACAGGACCCTTTCAACGGTGACGCCGCGGGCGTTGAACCATTCGACGGCTCGGACCAGGACCGCCGTAGCGGTGCTTGCGGTTTCGTCGTCGTGGATCTCGGCATAGGCGACGCGGGAGTGGTCGTCGATGACGGTGTGGACGTAGGCCTTGCCCATCAACGGGTCCCGGTACTTGTTCCTGGGTTTGTCGGGGGTGGCGGCTCGGTTCTTCTCGCCTTGGCGACGGCCGACGTAGCGCCAGCCTCCGCCGTCGGGGGATGTTGCCGAGCTTCTTCACGTCGACGTGGAGCATGATGCCGGGGTGGTCGTGTTCGTAGCGGCGGACGGGGTCGCCGGTGGCACGATCGACATGCGTCAGGCGGTTGAGGTGCGAGTCGGACAGGATGCGGTGAACCGTTGACGGCGCGATCCCGAGCAGACAGGCCAACTGGATTGGGCCTTCTCGGAGGCGCAGGCGTAGTTGGATGCAGCGCTTCGTCGTCGCTTGGATCGTCTTGTTCGGTGAGTGGTGCGGGCGTGAGGAGCGGTCCTGCATGGGCTGGCCTGCGCGGTAGCGGTCGGCCCAGCGCTTCACGGTGGGCCAGGAGACCTGGAATCGGGCGGCGACCTCGCTGACAGGCCAGCTCTCGTCAACCACGAGCTGGGCAACCTTGAGGCGGTGACGTGGAGTAAGTGCTGCATTCGCATGAGTCATGGCGGCATTCCCTTCGGGTGCAGCGACCATCCCGAAGGGTTCTTGTCAGTAGCTCTGGGCGTAGTGGCGCAGCGCTTGGGCGGCGAAGCCGGCGGCTTTGGCACCACCGAAAGCGGGATGGAAGTCTAGGTTGGTGGCATAGACGTTGGCCATGCCGATGAGCATGGCGCGGGTCTTGTCCAGGTCGCCGGCATGCCCGGGCGTCCCGGGGATCTGGGGCGAACCAGGCGGCGTGGGCGGCTGCGTACTGTTGGGCCGGGTCGCCGAATGGGGAGACACCCGACTGGTGAAGTTCGCCCCACCGCGCCAAGAGTCGCTCGGCATCGGCTTGGAACTGGCGCTGCTGGGTGAGGCTCTTGGCATGCCACCACCGGTTAGACTGCTCGAAGACCACGCGTTTCCATCGTTGGGTCACCTCAGCCTCGTAGCGGTCGTTGAAGCCTTCGAGCATCATGTCCATCCGCGGCTGGCGCCCCTCGCGTCTCATCGCCACTGTGTGCTCGACGGACGCGATACGACGTCCCAGTGCTTCCCGCTCGTGCTCGAGGTATGTCAGGTGCGCCTCGAGGGCGGTGATCTCGTCTCCTGGGTTCGCGTCACTTGCCAGTGCTTCGCTGATCGCACTCAAAGCCAGGCCAGCTTCACGCAGGAGCAGGCTGCGTTGCAGTCGTGCCACGGCGACGGGTCCGTAGTAGCGGTAGCCGTTCGCGCCGATACGGTCCGGGACGAGCAGGCCGATCTGATGATAGTGACGCAATGTCCTGGCGCTGATGCCGGCGCGGTCAGCGAGTTCTTGGACGGTCGACTCCACCATCTCGGCCTCTCTCGTCAGCGGGCAGGCATTGTCAGACCCAACTGTGGCAGTGCCACGGCCAGGATCTCGGAGGCGGGCGTGGCCACAGCCCTGGCGGGTGACTGTCCTGTGGCCTCCAGAAAGGCGGACACGATGCGAGCCCCAGCAGCGTAACCAGCGCCGGTGGGCAGCCCGACCGGTGTCGCGCCGAACAGGCGAGCGCTCGGATCGCCCAACACCCAAGCCGCGAAATCCTGCATGCCAGTCACGTCCAAGCCCTCCACAACGCGGCGCAGCACCTCGTCACTGGTACGGGTCTGGTCGCTGACGAAGTGCGTGAATCCCTGCTCGCCCACCATGTCGGCGGCGAACAGGTCCGCGAGACCCTCAGCCACCACGTGCTCACCAACCGTCACCGTCTGCGGGTTCCACACCACATGTCCTGGCGAATACCGCACATTGTGGTGGAGCTCGTGCAGGGCGATGCCCTCCAATCGCGCCAGAACCTCGTAGGTGGGCCAGATCGTGATGGCGATGTACCCGCTGATCCCACCGAAGGCCGACAGGCCGCGGATCTCATCCATGAAGTGCTTGTTGGTGGGATCCCCGAGCATGAGCAACACCTTCAGGTCAGGCATCGCCACAGTCGGATCGGCGGCACTCAGCTCCCGCAGCCCCGTTTCGAGCGCTCGCTCGACACGGCCCCAAGCATCGGCGCGTTCCAAAGCGTCGACCGCGCCGAGGATCTTGTCTGCCGCTACGGAGGGTCCGAAACCGAAGTTCTGGCTGTGAACCGCGGCCAGATCAGGTCCACCGGGAATGAAGAAGTACATCCCCGCCATCGGCTCCCACAGTCTGCGAGCTGCGTCCTTCCACTGCTCCGGAGAACTGCTCACCATCGCCCGCATCCCAGCGGCACTATCAATCATCGTCACTGTCATGCTCGCGACACTAAACATTGACGCTGCGTCAAGGTCAAGCTCCTGACCGTCGATCAACGTGTCCGGTCAGTACAACTAGTCGCCCGCCGGAAACGATTTGAGGGCTGGCTTGCACCGAGTGCAAGCCAGCCCTCAAGCTATTGGGCCACAACCGTGCGGCTTAGAACAGCCCCAGGCCGTAGGCGATGGTGGAGGAGGTCGACGAGCCAAAGTTGAGGATCTGGCCAAGCGCCTCGTTGATCTGGACCTGGATGGTTTCCAATCCGTTCATGTGAAAAACCTCGTTTTCTGTCACCGCTGTTACAAACTGTGCGGCCTATTGTCGCACACTGTAACCTCAATTGCCCCATGAGTAACGTAAGATGAGCACTCGGCAATATCTGAAACAGTGGGCACTCCCGCTTCTCTCTGTTACTCCCAAGACAACCTGGAAAAGGAATGCTGGACTGATGAACTTGAAGGGAGCCGTGGTTGCCGCGGCGTCGACAATCGCTCTGGCCTGCGGAATGACTCCGGCGGCGGACGCTGCCACCGACACCGCCGCCCAGGTCGCGGGGCAGACCCCGGTGGGCACCGTGAAGGCGTGGGACGCGCGGTCCAACCCGCCGCTGGCGCTGAACACGAACCGCCCGCAGTCGTGGACTCAGCAGGTAGACCACAAGAACGTGCTGTCGTACCAGGTGTACTCGCCTTCCATGCGGCGTGACATCCCGGTCGCGGTGATCCCGGCAACCAATGCCGCCGGGCAGCGCGTGCCCAACGCACCGATCATTTACCTGCTCAACGGCGCAGGCGGCGCGGAGCAGGACCAGGATTGGTTGAAATCCTTTACCACCCGCGAGTTCTTTGCGGGCAAGGGCGTCAACGTGGTCATCCCGCAGGCGGGCGCGTTCTCGTACTACACCGACTGGGTAGACCAAAACCCGCAGGGGCGCTACGTCCGCGGGCCGCAGAAGTGGGAGACGTTCCTCACCCAGGAGCTGCCCGGCCCGATGGAGCGCACGCTCAACGCGGACAACCGCCGCGCCATCGTCGGCTTTTCCATGTCCGGCACGAGCGCGCTCGTGCTGCCGGAGCACCGCCCGGGCTTTTACGACGCCGCCGCCTCGTTCTCCGGCTGCGCCGCCACCGCCTCCCCGCACGGCTACAACTACGGGCGTGTGACCATCAACCGCGCGGCGAACATCCCGAACTACCAGGAGATTACCCCGGAGCAGATGTGGGGCCCGATGGGCAGCCCGAACAACGTGTGGAACGACGGGCTGGCCAACGCCGAGCGCCTGCGCGGCACGAAGCTCTACATCTCCTCCTCCACCGGCCTGGCTGGCCGGAAGGACCAGGTCAGCTACCTGGTGGGCGAGGCCGGCGTGCCGGAGATCGCGGCGGGCGTCGCCGCCACCACGCTGCAGGTCGAGGGTGGCGCGATCGAGGCCGCCATCAACCAGTGCAACCACGACCTGCGCGCAAAGCTCGACGGGCTGAACATCCCGGCGCACTACGAGTTCCGCAACGCGGGCACGCACTCCTGGGGGTACTGGCAGGACGACATCCAGCAGGCATGGTTCACCACCATCGCCCCTGCGTTTGGGATGTAGATGCATCCGCAGAGCAAACAGAGCAACCAGCCCCGCAGCAGAGCGATCGACCCGGCGCTGCTCAACCAGATCACCGGCGATGAGGCGCTGGCGTGGGCCAACGCGTGGTCCGCGGACACCGAGGCCTCACTGACCGGGCCTGATAGCCCGCGAGCGGAGGCGGCGGCGCAACTGCGCGGCGACATCCGCGCCGCCCTGGACACCGACGCCCGCATCCCCTACGTGCTGCGCCGCGGCGATTTCCTCTACAACTTCTGGCGCGACGCCTCGCGCCCCCGCGGCGTGTGGCGCCGCACCACCTTGCCAGAGTTCCTGGCTCCGGTCACGGAGTGGGAGGAACTGGTGAGTGTGGATACGCTTGCCCGCGCAGAGGGCGAGGACTGGGTGTGGAAGGGTGCGACCGTGCTGCCGCTGACGCAGGACCGGGCGCTGCTGCGCTTGTCACGCGGCGGCGCCGATGCGGTGACCATCCGCGAGTTTGACCTGCACACCCGCGCCTTTGTCGCCGACGGTTTCCGCATTGACGAGGCCAAGACCGATGTGAGCTGGGTCGACCGCAACACGCTCCTGGTGGGCACGGACCTGGGCGAGGACTCGCTCACCCACTCCGGCTACCCCGCGCAGGTTCGCCGCTGGCACCGCGGTACACCGCTCACGCAGGCGGAGGAGATCTTCCGCGGCGAGGCGAGCGACGTCGCCGTCGGCGCCTCCTACGACCCCACTCCCGACTACGAGCGCACCGTGATCACCCGCGCCCTGGATTTCTACACGTCCCGGACCTGGGTCGACGGCCACGAACTGGGCCTACCGCTGGACTGCAGCGCGGTGCCCTACAAGCAGTGGCTGTTCATCATCCCACGCACCGACTACCAGCCAGCAAGCGAAACAATCCCGGCCGGCGCGCTCGCCGTCACCGACCTGGAGCGCTTCCTCGCGGGCGAGCGCGACTTCCGCGTCCTGTCCGGCTCGGGCGCGGTTGAAGACCTCTCGCTGACCGCCAACTACGTCTTCGTCACCACGCTCGACAACGTGTCCACCCGCATCGAGCGCATCGCCCTCGGCACCTGGGAGCGCACGGACGTCCCGCTCCCGCCGGCCTCGGCTGCGCACATCGTGGCCACCAGCCCGCTCGACGGCGATGAGGTATGGCTCAACACCTCCAGCTTCACCACGCCGAGCACGCTTTCGCTTCTCGACGCCACCGCGCCCGATCACCCCAACGCGGCCAAACACGCCCCCGCCCTCTTTGACACCGCGGGGCTGGAAACCCGCCAGCACTGGGCGACCTCCGCCGACGGCACCCGGATCCCCTACTACATCACCGGCGACTTCTCGCGTGGCCCGCGCCCGACGCTGGTGGGCGGCTACGGCGGCTTTGAGGTCTCGCTCACGCCGTCGTTTTCCAACGTGCGCGGCATCGCCTGGCTGTCCAAGGGCTACTTCTCCGTGCAGCCCAACCTGCGCGGCGGCGGCGAGTTCGGCCCCCGCTGGCACTCGCAGGCCGTGAAGGCAAACCGCCACAAGGTGTGGGAGGACCACCGCGCCGTGCTGGAAGACATCGTCGCGCGCGGCTACGCCACGCCCGAGCGCATTGCCATCCGCGGCGGCTCCAATGGCGGGTTGCTCACCTCCGGTGCGCTCACCCAGTACCCGGACCGCTTCGGCGCCGCCGTGATACAGGTCCCGCTCACGGATATGCTGCGCTACCACACGCTGTCCGCCGGCGCGTCGTGGATGGCGGAGTACGGGGATCCGGACGACCCGGCCGAGCGCACCTTCATTGAGACGTGGTCGCCGCTGCACAACGTGGCCAGCGCCCCCGCCTACCCGCCGGCCCTGGTGACCACGTCCACCCGTGATGACCGCGTCCACCCCGCCCACGCGCGCACCTTCGCGCTCGCGCTGTGGGAAGCCGGCCAGCCGGTCGACTACTTTGAAAACACCGTCGGCGGGCACGCGGGCGCAGCCGACAACGAGCAGGTAGCGCGCGTGGAGGCCATGATTTATACCTGGCTCTACACCCAGCTCGAGCGCCAGATCGGCGACGCAACCACGGTGGAGCGCACGCAGTGAAGAACCTGACGCTGGCCACCATCTTCGCGGCCATCAGCGGCTTCGTCGTGCTCTGGGTCGCCGCCCGCGCCCTGGACCCGGAGACGGGCTACCGCTACTTCGCCGCGTTCTGGAGCGTCTTCTTCGCGGGTGCCGGGCTTGTCGACGGCATCACGCACGAAACCACCCGCGCCGTCGCCTCCGCCGCCGAGACCGGCAAGCGGGGCGCGGCCAACCCGTGGCGCATCGGTGCCCGGCTCGCGGCGGTGGTCCTCGTTGTCGTGGCGGTCGGCGGTGCCCTGCTCATGGGCACCGTCGTACCGCAGTCCCCGGGCACCGCTACCGCCCTGCTCACCATCGGCCTGATCAGCTACGTGTTCCAGGCGGTACTGGCGGGCGTCCTGTCCGGCTCGCACCTGTGGGACCGCTACGCCGCCCTCTTCGCCCTGGACTCGGGCGTGCGCCTGGCCCTCGCCGTAGTGGCGTGGGCCGCCGGGTGGGACCTGCCGGTCTTCCTGCTCATCACCGTGATCGGCGCGGCGAGCTGGCTCACCCTGCTGCGCCGGGAGCACCTGCAGGTGCCGGTGGACGTGGACCGCGGCCTGTTCGTGCGCCGCATGGTCACCGCTATGGTGGCCTCCGGGGCGTCGGCGGCATTGATCACCGGCTTCCCCGCCGTGATCAACGCGGCGTTTCCCGGCGCGCCGGTTGCGGCGGTGATCAACGCCGTGATCCTCACCAGGGCGCCCGTGCTCGTGCCGCTGCAGCGCTTCCAGTCGGCCCTGGTGGTCCGGTTTGTGGAGCACCGCGACCGGATCTACGCGGCGCTGGCCATGCCGATTGGCGCGGTCTTGGGGCTCGGCGCGGTGGGGTTCGTCGCCGCGTGGGCAGTCGGCCCGCTCATCCTGCGCGTCGCGTTCTCGCCGGAGTACGCGATGGGCGGGGTGTCGCTGGGCGTGCTCACCTTCGCGTCCGCGTTCATGGGCGCGCTCATGATCACCGGTGTTGCGGTGCTCGCCCTGGAGCGTCACGGCTGGTACGTCGCCGGGTGGCTCACGGCCACGGCGGTGGCGTTTGGGATTTTGTTCGCGGCGCCGGTGGGTGCTGAGGGTGGGGGCACAGTGGCGTCGATAAGCATTGCCCTCTTCGCAGGCCCCCTGGCTGGCGCGCTGGTGCATGTGGCGGGGCTGCGGCGCGCGCTAAGGTAGTTCCCTATGGGAACAATGCTGGTCACCGGCGGTGCCGGGTTCATCGGGTCCAACTTCGTGCGCATGGCGCTCAGCAGGGTGGACAAGATTGTGGTACTGGACAAGCTCACCTACGCGGGCAATCGGGACAGCCTCGCCGGGTGCGACGTGGAGCTCGTGCGTGGCGACGTCGCCGACGCCCCACTGGTCAACCGCCTCGTCGCTCGCGCCGACACCGTGGTGCACTTCGCGGCGGAATCGCACAACGACAACTCGCTGCGCGACCCCTCGGCGTTCATCCAGACCAACCTGGTGGGCACGTACACGCTGCTCGAGGCGGTGCGCGAGCACGGCGCGCGGCTGCACCACATTTCCACCGACGAGGTCTTCGGCGACCTCGCCCTCGGCGGCACGGACGCCTTCACTGAGACAACGCCGTACAACCCGTCCTCGCCCTACTCGGCGACGAAGGCGGGATCGGACCACCTGGTGCGCGCGTGGGTCCGCTCCTTTGGCATCCCGGCGACCATCTCCAACTGCTCTAACAATTACGGCCCCTACCAGCACGTGGAGAAGTTCATCCCCCGGCAAATCACCAACCTGCTGCGCGGCGAGCCCGCGAAACTGTACGGAACGGGCGCGCAGGTGCGCGACTGGATCCACGTGGACGACCACAACGACGCGGTGCTCACCATCCTGGAGCGCGGCGAGCTGGGCCAGACCTACAACATCGGGGCCGGCGGCGCGCACGTGACCAACAAGCAGGTCATCGAGGACATCTGCGAGCTGATGGGCGGCACCTACGAGCACGTCGCGGACCGCCCCGGCCACGACCAGCGCTACACCATGGACGCGACGAAGCTGCGCCGGGAGCTGGGCTGGCAGCCGCGCTACACGGATCTGCGCGCGGGCCTGGAGCAGACGATTGCCTGGTACCGCGACCACGAGTCCTGGTGGGCCGCGGGCAAGGACGCTGTCGAGGCGGGCTACGCGGCACGCGGCCAGTAGGCGGGCTCTAGACTGGCGAGCATGTGTGAGACCCCGATTCAAGGCCTGCAGGTTGAACGGCTGACCGTCCACAAGGACAATCGCGGCTGGTTCAAGGAGAACTGGGCCGGCCAGGCGCTCGTGCCCGCGCAGCAGAACGTGAGCTTCAACACCCGGCGCGGCGCCACCCGCGGGATGCACGCCGAGCCGTGGGACAAGTGGATCTCGGTGGCCACGGGCCGCGTCTACGCCGCGTGGGTGGACATGCGCGAGGGCTCGCCCACGTTTGGAGCGCGCTTTGGACTGGAGGTCACCCCGGACATCGCGGTGTTTGTGCCGCGGGGCGTAGCCAACGGCTTCCAGGCACTCGAGGACGCCACGACCTACATCTACCTGGTCAATCAGCGCTACAACCCGGACGGAGCATACGCGTTTTGCTCGTACAAGGAGGTCGAGTGGCCGCTCGAGCCCACCGAGCTTTCGGAGGCAGACACGAAGCACCCAATGCTTGCCGACGCCACGCCGGTCCCGCCCCGCAAAATCCTCGTCACCGGCGCGAACGGCCAGCTGGGCCGGGCACTCAGGCAGGTATACGGCGAGGATGAGGCCGACTTTTTCACCCACGACGAGTTCGACCTCACCGACATGCCCGACCTGGACTTCTCCCAGTACTGGGCCGTGATCAACTGCGCCGCGTACAACAACGTCAACGGTGCCGAGGACGACCGCGCCACCGCCTGGGCGGTCAACGCTGAGGCGCCGGCACAGTTGGCGCGGATAAGCAATGCCCACGATCTGACGCTGGTGCACGTGTCCAGCGACTACATCTTCGACGGCACCCGCGAGGTCCACGACGAGGCGGAGACCCCCTCTCCGCTGTCGGCCTACGGGGCGTCGAAGGCCGCGGGCGATACCGCGGCGCAGGTGGCGCGCAAGCACTACGTGGTGCGCACCGCCTGGGTCTTCGGCGACGGCAACAACTTCATGTCCACGATGGCCGGGCTGGCCGCGCGCGGGGTGGAGCCGAAGGTGATCATGGACCAGCGCGGCCGCCCCACGTACGCCGAGGACCTGGCCAAGGGCATCGCGCACCTGCTTCGCACCCGAGCTGAGTACGGGGTATACAACCTGACCTCGGACGGGGACGCGGTGGGCCGCGACGAGATCGCCATGGCCGTGTTCATCGGCGTCGGCCACGACCCCTCCGAGGTACACCCGGTGACCACGGCGCAGTACGCCGAGCTCAACGGACCGGAGGCACTGCGCCCGGCGGAGTCCACCCTGAGCTTGGACAAGATCAAGGCGACCGGATTCACGCCAACCAATTGGCGAGCAGCACTCGCCCTGTACCTTGCGATGCAGTAGGTTTAGACGCTGAACTTGCTTTGCCTGAGGAAACCGTAAAAGGAGCTCCACCATGTCTCGCACGCAGATGCCTCGCACGCAGATGTCTCGCACGCAGTCCGTCGCGTTGGCCACCGTCGCCGTCCTAGGCGCCGCGGGCCTTGTGGTCCCGGCGAATGCTGCGCAGACAGGGCAGACGGGGACGACGTCCGCCACTCCGACGGCCACGGCAACTGGGACCACCACCGCAACCGCAACGCCGACCGCCACCCCGAGTCCCACCACCGTGACCACCCCGACGGTCACGGTCACCACCACCCCCACGATCACGCCGGCCACCACCACGTCATCGGCCGCGCCCTCCGCCCCGGACATCCTGCAGGCGATGTCCAGCGGCGATTTCTCCAAGATCAGCAAGCCGCAGATCGCGCTGCTCGTGCTGGGCGTGCTCACCACGGTGCTGGGCCTGGCAGTGAAATTTGATGTGCGAGAGATCGCCGCCGGCCGCTACACCTTCGAAGACTTCATGAAGGAAATGACACAGGAGTAAGCGCGGGCGGACTTCGCGTGACCGGCTAGTCTGGGACGCATGCGAGGCATCATTCTGGCCGGCGGGTCCGGCACGCGCCTGTACCCGATCACGCAGGGCATTTCGAAGCAGCTCATGCCCATTTATGACAAGCCGATGATCTACTACCCGCTGACCACGCTGATCAGCGCAGGTATCCGCGACATCCTCATCATCACCACCCCGGAGGACGCGGGCGCGTTCAAGCGTTTGCTTGGCGACGGCTCACGCTTCGGAGTCATGCTCAACTACGCAGTCCAGCCCTCCCCGGATGGGCTCGCGCAGGCCTTCATCATCGGGGAGGATTTCATCGGCGACGACTCGGTCGCACTCGTGTTGGGGGACAACATCTTCGAGGGCACGCAGCTCACCCGGATTCTTGGCGAGACCCGCGACGTGGACGGCGGTGCCATCTTCGCCTACGAGGTCTCGGACCCGCAGCGCTACGGTGTCGTCGAGTTCGATGCGGCAGGCACCGCCCTGTCCATCGAGGAAAAGCCGGAAACACCCAAGTCCAACTTCGCCGTCGTGGGCCTGTACTTCTACGACAGCAAGGTGGTGGAGATTGCCAAACAGATCACCCCGAGCGCGCGCGGCGAGTTGGAAATCACCAGCGTGAACGAGGCCTACCTGCGCGAGGGCGCGCTGAAGGTCCACCGGCTGCACCGCGGGGACGTGTGGCTGGACACCGGCACGATCGATTCCATGAGCGAGGCCAGCGCGTATGTGGAGGTCATGCAGAAGCGCACCGGCACCATCATCGGCTCACCCGAGGTGGCCGCCTACCGTGAGGGCTTTATCTCCCGCGACGCGCTCGAAGCCCTCGGCCGCGCCACGCTGAAATCGGGTTACGGGCGTTACTTGTTGGACGCGGCGCGGGACTAGAAAAAGTTCTGACAAAGCACTTTTCCTCATCTACTTTTTGATACAATACTTTTACCCGGAAAACCACCGCGGTCCCCCCCTTCCCCCAACACCAAGGAGATGCCATGTTGGCAAAAATCACCGCAGCAGCAATGCTCGCACTTACCCTAGGCTTAACACCTCTCGCCCACGCGGATACCCAGGAGCTTGATACCGAAGGTTTTAGCAGCGTTGACCGAAGCCGAATCACTCCGACAGCAGAAGCTGATGCGAAAGCCTTCATCGAACAAAATCGCACTCTTTCCGAAGAGGAATTTTGGCAGGAATTCGACAACCTCAGTCTGGAAACCAAACTCGCAGTCACAGCGGAGCTTGAAGATGCAGCCGCCCTTGCGCACCCAAACGCACAAACGCGATCAGCCTACAGCCGAACCGTTTTAAGTGCTGCTGAGATTGCTCAATGCGGCATCACGCTAGGCGCGTCCAAATGCTACAAAGCAAAGCAACTCGCCGATCACGCTTCCGACGAAGCTATTCGCTTCTATCCGACTTCCTCACACAACGGAAGAGGAGACGCCTGGCGTCACTGCTGGTGGAGCGCATCAATGACAATCGATCTTGGAGAACCAGCAGCGAAGCTGATTGGGACTAATCACGAGAAGTTCACAACCGGTCCGCAAGCTGAGAAGGAAATGGACCTATACAACAATGCTCAAGGAAGGTGGGCAGCTGTCGCCGCAGGAAATGACTGGAGAAAAGCAGTCAACTTCTGCCACACATGGTCGGGGAATGGTATTTTAAAAACCTTGAACTAGCCAGATGCGAAATCTCAGGGCTTCAGAGAAATTTGCCCCGAGATCACACGTTCACAATTCGAAGAAAAGCAGGTCAAGTCATTGCGCGTAGGCGAAGTCACAGTACTCATGTCCGTATACGCAAATACGAAAGCTGAAGATCTCGCCTTCGCCCTGAAGAGCCTACAAGCACAGACTCGGCCGCCCGAACGCATTCTCGTAGTTCTCGACGGCCCAATCGCCCAGGACGTCCATTCGCTTCTCAACAACGTCGATACGCTACCGTTGGAAGAAAATGTTGGCCTCGGGAAAGCTCTGGCAGCTGGACTTCGTGCAGTCGACACCGAATTTGTCGCACGCCTTGACTCGGACGATGCCGCTTTCCCACACCGCATCGAGACTCAGCTCAGTTTCCTCAATAAGCACCCTGACATCTCGGTAGTCGGCTCCTCGATGAGGGAGTTCAACGAAGCGGGTCACGGCAATATTAGAAAACTGCCGGAATCTCCCTCGGCGATTGCAAAATACGTCCGACTCAACTCCCCAATGAACCACCCTTCGGTAATGTTTCGCACCGCCGACGTACTTGCCGTAGGAGGTTACCGCGATCTACGTGGCATGGAGGACTACGATTTATGGGCACGCATGATCTCGCAGGGGAAGAAACTTTATAATCTCCCAGAACCTCTAACATATTTTCGAGTGGATCAAGACCAGTTCAGACGCCGTTCCGCGAACAACGTACGCGAGGCTGAAAGAGAACTTCAAACCGCGCTGGTTCAGTATGGCCTAGTCTCGCCGGTGCGCGCGCGCCTCAACTTCGTCCTCCGAAACCTCTACCGCGCGCTCCCACTACACCTCATGCAGCGCGCATATGGCGTGCTGTTCCATCGAAGTAAGTGAACACCGTTTTCGCTGACTATTCCTCACAGACTGCTCACGCGCGTGTACGCCCTACTTTTCCATCGAGACCGGTAACGTATTGAGCGCTATGAACCAATCTCGCGGCGTCGATAAGCATTCGGCGCAATACCCAGGGCGCGAACAGGGCGCGCACGAGTCTTTCACCGACACCTGGCTCATCGTCCCCTGCTACAACGAGGGTCAGGTCATCCAAGACGTGTTGGAGCACGCGCGGGAAACGTTTCCCAACATCGTGGCGGTCAATGACGGCTCGCACGACAACTCCGCCGAGTCGATCCACGCCGCGGGCGCGCACCTGGTCAACCACCCCGTGAACCTTGGCCAGGGCGCCGCGATCCAGACGGGTGTTGAGTACGCGCGTACTCAGCCTGGCGCGAAGTACTTTGTTACCTTCGACGCCGACGGCCAGCACCAGGTCAAAGACGTGAAGCGCATGATCCAGCGACTGCGCACCGAGCCGATTGACATCGTCGTGGGCACCCGCTTCGCAGGCCAGGAGGAGACGCAGGTGCCGTGGATCAAGCGCCTCGTGCTGAGAACGGTGGTGCTCCTCTCTCCTCGCACCCGCAGACTTGGGCTGACCGACGCGCACAACGGCCTGCGCGCCTTCAATGCCAAAGTGGCACACGAGATGAACATCCGCATGAATGGGATGTCGCACGCCTCCGAAATTGTCAGCATGATTGATGCGCAGGGGTGGCGCGTGGCTGAGGAGCCGGTGGACATCCTGTACACCGAGTACTCCATGAGCAAGGGCCAGTCCCTGATCAACGGTGTGAACATCCTCGCCGACGGCATTGTGGCAAGGAGGCTCCCATGATCCAGCTGTTCCTCATCCTGGCGACCCTGGTGCTGGTCATCTACTTCTTCACGCACCGCAAGAAGGCGAACGCGAAGGCGTGGGTCAAGCTCGGTTTCGTGGTGCTCGTCTTCGCGGCAATCTGGGCGATCCTGCGCCCCGACGACGTCACGGTGCTGGCCAACTGGCTCGGGGTGTCTCGCGGCACAGATCTCATGCTGTACGCGCTCATCTTCGCGTTCTTCTTCACCACCATCTCCACGTGGACCCGGTTCCGCGAACAGGAGCTGCGTTATGCCCGCTTGGCCCGCGCGGTAGCCTTACAGAATGCGGTGCGCCCGGAAGATCCGTACGGCGCAGCGACTGAAGCATCGCAACCTGAATAGGAGCATTTTTACCGTGAGCGATACGAAGATCCCACCCCTGATGTGGGCCTTTACGGCCGTGCTCGCCATCGGCACCGGCGTGGGCGGATATCTCATTGGCAACCAGACCGCGACGCCGCCCGCCGCGACGGAGACCGCTCAGCAGTCTACCCAGGCAGAGGCCCCGAAGGTGGATGTTGCTCGCCGCGAGGCCGACGACGCCATGGCGCTTGGCGACGTCGACGCCCCCGTCGTCATCTCCGAGTTCTCCGACTGGGCCTGCCCCTACTGCATGCGCTTCGCCGCGCAAACGATGCCGGAGATTGTGAAGCAGTACGTGGACACCGGCAAGGTCCGCTTCGAGATGAACGACTTTGTCATCAACGGACAAGGCGCCCTCAACGGGGCGCGCGCCGGCCGCGCCGCTGCGGACCAGGGCAAGTTCTTCGAGTTCCAGGAAGCCTACGTCGCGGCCGCCTCCAAGGTAGAGGGCCACCCGGACTTCTCCCTCGACGAGCTCGCCGGCTTTGCCAAGGAGGCCGGCGTGCCGGACCTTGAGCAGTTCCGCTCGGACGCGGAAAGTGACAAGTACGACCAGGCGCTTTCGGAGGCGAACACGCTCGCCCAGCAGTCCGAGGTCACCGCCACCCCGACCTTTATCATCAACGGCCAGGTGCTCGAGGGCGCGCTACCTTTTGAGAAGTTCGCCGAGGTCATCGACGCCGAGCTGGAGAAGGCCGACGCCTAACCCGGGCTCGCCGGGCTAGAAGCCGCGGCGGATCCACTCCTCCAGGTGCGGGGCCTCCGCACCGATGGTGGTGTGGTCGCCGTGGCCGGTGCGCACCACCGTCTCCGCGGGCAGGTCCAGTACGGACGTCTGCAGGGAGTGGATGATGGTGTCAAAGGACGAGAACGAGCGACCTGTAGCGCCCGGGCCGCCCTGGAACAGGGTGTCGCCCGAGAACAGCTCGCCGGCCTCCTGCGCGTAGACGACCACGGAGCCGGGCGAGTGGCCCGGGGTGGACAGCACCTTGAGGTCGGTGCCGGCGATCTGGAACGTGGTGCCGTCGACAAGCTGCTCATACTGCGCGTTGGGGTTCTCGCGCTGCCACAGGAAACCGTCGGTGGGGTGCAGGTACACCGGCGCGTTGACCAGGCGAGAGAGCTCTGGTGCGGCGTCGATGTGGTCCGAGTGCCCGTGGGTGGCGATGATGCCCTTGACGCGGCGGTCGCCCACCGCGGCGGCGATGGCGTTGGCGTCGTGGGCGGCGTCGATGATGTAGACCTCGCTGTCGTCGCCGACGATCCAGACGTTGTTGTCCACCTCCCACTCGCCGCCGTCCAGCTTGAACAGGCCGGAGGTGACAACGTTTTCTACGCGGAATGTCATGGTGGTCCTTTCGGGCTCGGTCTGACTAGAACTCGACGACGCTGCGCAGCACGTCGCCACGCTTCATCTTGGCAAAGGCGTCCTCCACGTCGCCGACGCCGATGCGCTCGGAGACAAACTCGCCGAGCGGGAAGCGGCCCTGCAGGTGCAGGTCGACGTAGGTGGGGAAGTCGCGCTCCGGCAGGCAGTCGCCGTACCAGGCCGGCTTGATGGAGCCGCCGCGTCCGTAGACGTCGATAGCCGGTACGTCGATGTGGTCGGTCTGGTTAGGCACGCCCACCATGACCATGCGGCCGGCCAGGTCGCGCGAGTAGAAGGCCTGGCGCCAGGTGGGCTGGATACCCACGGCGTCGATGGCAACGTCGGTGCCGAAGCCGTCGGTGAGCTCGCGGACCTTATCAATGACCTCCTGCTCGCTGAGGTCCTTCGCGCACACGGCGTGGGTGGCGCCAAAAGTCTCGGTGGCGGCGTCGCACTTGCGCTGGTCAATGTCCACCGCGATGATCTTCGATGCGCCCGCGAGTGCAGCACCCGCCACTGCGGCCAGGCCAACGCCGCCCAGGCCAAAGACGGCGACGGAATCGCCGCGCTGGATGTCGCCGGTGTTCACGGCCGCACCGAGGCCGGCCATGATGCCGCAGCCGAGCAGGCCCGCGGCTGCCGGGTCCTCGTCCGGGTTTACCTTGGTGCACTGCAGCTCGTGGACCAGGGTCTTCTCCGCGAACGAGCCGATGCCCAGCGCCGGGGTGAGCTCGGTGCCGTCCTCCAAGGTCATGCCCTTGGAGGCGTTGTGGGTGTTAAAGCAGTTCTTCGTGTCGCCCTTGCGGCAGGCGCGGCACTCGCCGCAGACTGCGCGCCAGTTCAGCACGACAAAATCGCCGGGCGCCACGTGGGTGACGTCCTCGCCGACAGTGTCGACCACGCCAGCGGTCTCGTGGCCGAGGAGGAACGGGTAGGCGTCCTCGATGTCGCCGTCACGGTATGCCAGGTCGGTGTGGCACACACCGGTGGCCTGGACTTTCACCACGACATCGTTGGGGCCCGGCTCCGGGATGACGATGGTGGTGACTTCAACGTCTGCACCTTTTTCGCGGGCGATGACACCTTGGACCTTTTGAATACTCATAGGGCCCTACCGTACCGGATTTTGGAGATCTGTCACTTATCCGAGCATTACCCCCTCACACCAACCAAAATCTTGACACATACCTAGATACGTTTCATACTTAGGTACATGACATTCCCCCAACCTTGGATACGCGCGTTCATGCCGGCTGCGGTCCTCCGATGCCTCGCCGACGGGCCCGCGCACGGCTACGCCATCGCGCAATCGCTCGAGCCCCTCGGCTTCGGCAGACCAAAGGGCGGCTCCCTCTACCCCGTCCTGGGCAAGCTCGAGGACGCCGACCTCATCGAAGCCCACTGGGCCCCCAGCGAAAGCGGGCCCGGCCGCAAGACCTACTCCATCACCACCAAGGGGAAGGCCGAGCTCTTTGACTACGGCACCCAGCTCGATCAGCTCAGGGCGGCGCTTCGCGACGGCCCGCCGCGCACCGACCCCACCAATTCCGCGAACCCCACTACCACCCGAAAGGACACGAAATGAGCTTCTGGACCGACCGCGCAACCCTCGTCCTCACCCTCAACCACGGCTTTTCCCGCGACGCGGCCGAGCAAGCCGCCGCCGATGCCGCAGCGCACGCAGACGCCGACGGGCTCACGCCCGAGGCCGCTTTCGGCAAGGCCGACGAGTGGGCAGAATCCCACGCAGCCGAGGTCCGCGACGACCTGGCACACGGCGGCACAGACCCATTCATGAGTCAGGGACCGGCGCGCCCACCGCGCCTGGCCTGGATCTTCTTCGTCGCCACGGCAGGCTTCGCCATCGGGATTACCATCGCCACCTGGAACGAGGACGTCACCCTCGGCATGGCGATCACCCCGGCGGTCCTCGCGCTCGGGCTGAGCTTCACGCTCGCCACCTACTGGAGGCTCTACACCCGCATGGCGAAGTGGAAAGCTGCTGCCATCGCGACCGTCCCGCTCGTGGCGCTCAGCCTCCTCGGCGCGTGGGCCATCATGGCGCTGGACGCGATCTCGCTGCCGTTTGGCAACGGGTGGAGCCTGATCCTCGCGCTTATCATGTCGGCCGCGGCGTTCTTCTTGCCGTGGAAGAAGCAGACGCCCGACGACACCACATACACCACTCCTGCCGCCGGCGATTGGGACAGCACGGTCGCCGGGGAGTTACGCGCCCGTGGTGAGTACCGCGAGCGCGAGATCCGCGAAGTGCTTGCGGAGGCCCACGCGTTCGCCGAGGAAAACGGCACGACGGTGGAGGAAGAATTCGGTGACGCGAAGCGCTACGCGCACAGCCTCCCGTCGCGCCCGAAGCGCAAGCTGCAGCGCGCGGCCAACATCAACGCCGGCGCATTCTTGCTCACGCTCGCCAACATGGCACTCAACTACTTCAGCGAGGACGGGCCAAACATGGTCGGCGTCAGTTTGTTCGGATTTGCCGCGTTATGCTCCGGCGCCGCGGCGATCCAATTGTGGTTTAAGATGCGGCGATCCTAGCCGCGACGTGGGCGTGGCCGCGCTGGTTCACGTGGATGGGCAGGTTGCCCGGCCCGCCGTAGAAGTCCACCAGGCCGGCCCACATGCGCTGGTTATCCGGCGAGCACATGTTGTTGTTCCAGGTGGACGGCTTCATGTCCAGGAACTCCACACCGGTCGCGCGCGCAAGGTCAACCTGGGCCCACTGCGCGGAGTCCTCCCACTCCTGCACCGCCGCGAACGGGGTGTAGTCCGACACGTTCGGCGCGACATGGAAGAGGCAGACGCGGTCACCCTGCGTGATCTTGGGGTAGCCGACGATCTGGATGCGCGCGTTGGGGGCGGCGGCGCGAATGCGATTGATCTGCGGCACCATGGCGGCGACAAAGTCGCGTCGAAAAGCGGCTCGATCGCGCCCGTCGTTGTGGTAGGTGTCGTTGAAACCAGTGGAGATGATCACGCGGGCCGTGCTGGGGGTCAGGCCGCCCTCGTTGACGGCGCGGGTGACCTGGGAGGCGAACTGCGGCCCCTTCTGGATGGAAACCGTGCCCGTGCAGGAGTAGTCCCAGGCGGGCAGTCCGAGTCGGCCGGCCGCCTGCTTGCCCCAGCTGGTGGGAGAGGTCGGGCACCACGTGGTCACGGAAGAGGAGCCGCGCGGGTCCAGCCCGAGCTTGCCCGCCGCCCACTGCGGGCCGCTCGGGTCCGCGATAACGGAGTCGCCGAGGATGACCAGGTTTCGCTCCTGCGCCTGCGCGGCCGGTGCGACGGCCGTGCCGGCAACCCCGACGGAGCCGATGGTGGCCAGGACCGCTGCGCAGGTGGCGGCAACCTTGGTACGAAGTGAAGTGCGCGTCATGTTCCGTATGCTCCTTGTGGCGGCATTATGTACAGGATCTATATCCCCAAGTCGTAGACAAACGTTACCCGTGCCATACTTTCCCCACAACATAAGTCACATACGTTTACTGAATTAACACCCCAAATCATTTTTTACAACTAAGCAGATACACTGTGTCTGCCAGTTTTTCAGGGAAAGAAGGACCTCGCGTCATGCCGCACCCCGCACTCTCTCCCGTGGGCCGCGCCGCGTTCACCGCGCGCTCCGCGGTCCGCTTCCTCCGCGCTGCCACCCGCGCCGGCTTCATCAGCGCCGAAGGCGGGCCGAAAGCCCTGCTCACCCTCGCGCCCGCGCTCGCGCGCTACCACTTCACCACCGCACGCGAGGTCGAGCAGGGCGCCGCGGCAGTGCCCGAGCGCACCGCGCTTATCGACGACGACGGCCTCCTCACCTACCGCCAGCTCCGCGACCAATCGTGCACCCTCGGCCGCTGGATGCTTGACGTCCAGCGCACGCAGGCCCTCGACGCGCTGCGCATCGGCGTGATGGCGCGCAACGGCCGCGGTATCATCCTGCCCCTCGCGGCGAAGGGCTATACCGGCGGCACGATCTTCCTGCTCAACATCGGTTCCTCCCCCGAACAGCTCGCCGGCATCATCGCGGAAAACGACATCAACATCCTGTTCATCGACGACGAGTTCGCCGACCGCATCCCCGAGGGGATCGACCACGTCACCACGGTGTGGGCGCACACCTCCCGCGACCACGGCGCCGAGCTGACCCAGGCCGGCATCATCGCCCGCGGCACCCGCGACCTCCCCGCGCTGCCCGCCTTCCCCGCGCACGGCGACATGGTGCTCATGTCATCGGGCACCTCCGGCATCCCCAAAGGCATCCTCCGCCCCGAGCCGAAGCTGCCGATCGTAGTAGCCGGCTACCTCGAAGCCATGCCGTTCCGCTCCGGCCACACCATCCAGATGACGGCGTCCATCTTCCACACCTGGGGGTGGTCCGCGCTCAACATCACGCTCGGCGTGCGCGGCACCGTAGTGACCCAGCGCGTCTTCGATCCCGAGAACGTGTTCCGCCAGATCCAGAACTTCCGCTGCGACGGGCTCGTCTCCTCCCCCGTCTTCTTCAAACAGATGCTGGACGTCCCCGGCAACGAGCACTACGACACCTCGCACCTGAAGTTCATCGGCTCGGCCGGCAACGCGCTCACCCCCGCCATCATTGAGCGCATGCACGACCGCTTCGGCCCCATCCTGGCCAACATCTACGGCTCCACCGAACTCGCCCTCGCCGCGGCCGCCGACCCGGAACTGCTGGCCAGCGACTTCTCCGTCGCCGGCCGCGTCCCGCCGGGCACGGTGCTCAAGCTTTACGACGCCAACGACCAGGAAGTCCCCCAAGGCGAAGTCGGCCGCATCTTCCTCAACAACGAAACGGCCCTGCGCGGCTACACCAACCCGGACACCCCGCTGGTCACCATCGACGGCCTCGTCGAGATGGGCGACCTCGGCTACTTCGACGAGCACGGCTACCTCCACGTCTTAAGCCGCAACGACGACATGATCATCGTCGGCGGCGAGAACGTGCACCCGCAGTCCGTCACCGAGGTCCTGGAGAAGATGCCGGGGGTGGACGAGCTCCACTCCGGCGGCGTCGATGACCCCGACACCTTCAAGCGCATCGCCGTGTGGGTGGTGCGCGAACGCTCCGACGCCGGCGCTCGCCTAACTCCCCAGGCAATTCGCGACTGGGTCCGAGCCCATTTGGCTGACCACTCCATCCCCCGCGACGTAAACTTCGTGGACAAGCTTCCGCGCAACGCGACGGGCAAGGTTGTCCCCCGCCTGCTGCCGGAAAGCCACCGCGACACATAAGTCCCGAGGACCAGGGCGTCAGCTCTTATCCCCGGGAGGAAGGAGCCCCATGGAAGCCGCTGCACCGGGCCCGCGCGACAACGCCCGCGCGCCATTCCTACTCGCCCTCGCGTCCCTCATCACGGCCGGGTGGTCAGCGAACCACTTCGCCTCGGTGCTGGTACTGCTGCGCCGCGACCACGACATCTCCGAGGTCTTGGTCAACAGCGCCTACAGCATCTACGCGGTCGGGCTCTTCCCCAGCCTGCTCATCGGCGGGTGGGCCGCCGACCGGTTCGGGTCACGATCCGTGGTCATCATCGGCACTGCCATCGCGACCGCCGGCAACGTCTACCTCATGCTGGGCATCCCCGGCCACGGGTTGCTCGTCGGGCGATGCGTCGTCGGCCTCGGGGTGGGCCTGGTGGTCAGCGCCGGTACTACCTGGGCGGGTAGGCTCCGCGGCGCGGGCGGGTCCATGCTCGCGGGCATCGCGCTGACCACCGGGTTCATGCTCGGCCCGGTCTCTTCCGGGGTGGTCGCCCACCTGGCTGCGGACGCGGTGAAGGTGCCGTTCGTGGTGCCGATTGTGATGTCGGTGGGGGTGGTGGTGGCGTCGATAAGCATGCCCGAGCACGGTGTGACTGCAGTGACGCGAGAGGCGGCGGAGGCGCGCGCGGGCCACAGCGAGGTGAAGGCGCTGACTACGGCGGTGCCGATGGGGCTGTGGGTGTTTGCGTCGATGACGATGGCGATGATCGTGCTTGCCGGGCGGATCGACTTTGCCATCGGCGCGGCGTTCATGCCCGGTGTGGCCGCCGTTCTGGGGTTTACCGTGGCGCTGACGGCGCAGGCGCTCGCACGGCGCGGGCGGTGGGGGCCGCGCGCAGGTGTCGTGGGGGCGGTGAGCTCGGCTGGCGGGATGCTGCTCATCGCGCTCGGCGGGGCGCGGCCGTCCGCCTGGGCGTTTGTGGCGGCGACCGCGCTGCTCGGGCTCGCCTACGGGCTGTGCCTGCGCGAGGGGCTTCTCGACGTCGACGAGTACACCCCGCCCGACAAACGCGGCCGCGTCATCGGGCTGTACTACGTGGCCACCTACCTGGGGTTCGGGATCTCGCCGCTGATCGCGTGGGTGACACCGCGCTTCGGCCCCAGCCTGCCGTTCGTGGTGCTCGCCGCGCTGGCCGGGTGCTCCGCGCTCATCCGCGCCGCGCAGATTCGCCGCGGGTACCTGGTGCGCGGGGTTGTTGGGAGTTGAGGTTTCGTCGGTGTGGCGTCCTGGGCGTGACGTCCTAGATGGAGCTAGCTCCGTTTGGCCGATGTGGGCGACGGCGACCTGGGGTTTTGCGCCCGGTCCTGATGCAAATGGAGCTAGCTCCGTTCGGACAATGTAGTCCCAAGGGTTCGAGTGTGATGAATCGCGTCGCTGGTGCCGAGAATCATTACCCCTACTCATATCCGGATAGCTGAGCTGCGATAGATTAATCGCCGCATCCGGTTTTCAAAAACTCATTGCACTCGCTTGCGCATACCGAGAGTCGTATTGGGTAGTGGCCTACTGCGGATGCTCCTCGCTGTAACGCAGCAAGGTATCCGCAACAATCAGGACTCCAAGCTCAGCTTCGTCACGCAGCTGTGCTTCGGAGTACTCAACGCCCTTGATGATTCGATGCTCAGCGTGGATAACACTCGCAGTCTCCTGGTCTACGCGGAAGACAACCGGCCACAGCGCACGATTATTAAAGTCGCTGATCCAATTGAGGTCCTCCGCTTTAGACTGACGCGCCTGGATCATCCCACCAATACCAATGTTCGTGTCCTGATCAACGATGTAGATAGGAACCCCATTGACTTTAGTAAGCAACCCACCAGTCGACAGCTGCGAGCAGCTAAGCCCCTGAGAGGAGAGTGCCTCCCCAATAGATTCGACGGATGCTTCACGCAACGCCGGCTTCTTCTTTCCAAACAATCCCATGGCCTTACTCCGTTCCTTCAAAAAGAGCTTCGATCTTTCCCAGCGCGTCGAACCCGACCTGCAAGCTGGCGTCGATAAGCATGTCCAGCTGGAATTGGGACACGCCTTGGGTGAAGTTGAAGTGATTGCGAAAGACAACCGCCCTGCTTCCCTCGATGACATTAGGAACCACTTTGCCGAAAGCGAGGTTGTCGTTCGTCGCATTGATAGCGTTCATTGCCACGAGCTGCGCGTCTGACGGGATTGTTCCAAAAGACTCAATGCGGACACTGAAATATTCACCCTCGGGAACAAAGATGGCAACACCTTGCGGAAATTGGGCACCCCACTCGCCGTTCTCCTCTCCCGCAGAAATCTGCAACGTATTCAGAGACTTGACGAGCATGGGGGCAGAGAAGGTCGTGATGTCTTTATATGAACTCATTTTGCTCCTGCCGAGTTAGGCGTTGATGAGACGTTTGGGGTCAGGTGAGTCCACGACGCATTCAACCGAGACTGCCATGGCCGCATCGTAGCTCCGTGTATCCGGTACTGCAGGCGGTCTCTTGACATTGTTGAAGCTGGAAAAGAGGAAACGATCTCTTGCCCAGGAGTCGCTCCTATTCCCGCGCTTCACTGGAGCCATCCGCGATGATGCGCCCTAGAGATCCGATAACGACTGCGGTAACTAAGTAACCGCTGACCGCATAATTGGATAGGCCGCTACACATCTCATCGCTGAGTATGTCGTAGATCAGAAAAACCGGGGCTAGTAAAACCATCACGACTAAGAAACGGAATGGAGAAAGCACCTTTCGCTTCACTGAAAGGTGGACGAGGCACCCCATTGCCATGATGCATAAGGAGATGAATAGCGCGACCGCTGCGCCAAAGACCACATAGATCATATTTCTCCCTGAATTCATCTCGGGGGTGTCCATCATAACCTGGGACAACTCGGCGCGCCAGACCCACGCCGAAACCCCAGCTAAAACAGTGTTCTAGCTGGGGTTTTGGTGGAGCCGCCTGCGAGAATCGAACTCGCGACCTTTTCATTACGAGTGAAACGCTCTGCCGACTGAGCTAAGGCGGCCGGACAACGCACAAAGTGACGCTGTACCGGAAAGTGATTGTAATGCAGAAACCAGCAAATAATAAACCAGCAGGTCAGCGCACGCCGCAAGCGATGCGCAGGTGACCGATCATGCCGTTGAACGCCACGGTCGGCGTCACCGACTGGTGCAGGCGGGCGCGACACTGCGCGATCGCGTCCTGGCAGGCGACCAGGCCGGCGGCGGGTACGCGGTCCGCCACCTCGCGGGCGAGTGGCTCGAAGTCGGGGTGCGTCAGCGGGACGTCGGCACCCGACTGCACCACCAGCGCATCCCGGTACACGCCGGCGAGGTCCACCAGGACCAGGTCGAAGACGTCGCGCTTACGCCGGGTGCCACGCGCTTTCTGCCGCGACTCAAGTTCCTTGATAGAGCTGGCCGCCCCGCGCAGCGCCTTCGCCGCGCCCTTCCCCTTCGCGCCCATGCCCAGAGCCTGCTCGAGTTTGGCACGCTCGGCGGCATCTTCCTCTGCGTAGGCGTCGACGGCTTCCTTCTCAGTCGCCTTGACCAGCGAACCCACTGCTTGGAACGCCTGCGCGCCGTGGAAAATCAGCTCGGCCAGGTTGATCGCGCGGGCGCGGCGCTGCTGGATGTCCGGGTTGCGCACCAGCAGGCGCGCGCGGCCCACGTGGCGCAGCGAGGTCGCCGCGGCCAGGTGCGCGTCGTGCTCGCTCGCGCCCTCCTCGTCCATGAGGATGCGCACGAGCTCCGACTCGGACGGCGACGGGATATAGAGGTGCCTGCAGCGAGAGCGCAGAGTTTGCGAGAAGTCCTCGGGGTCCGTCGACGGCGCGAGCATGATGATCACGGTGCGCTCCGGCGGCTCCTCCACCGTCTTGAGCAGGGCGTCCGCGGCGGCCGGGTGGAGGCGATCCGCGTTCTCGATGATCAGGACGCGGTGCGCGGCCACCGTGGGCATCCGGGCCGCCTGCGCGACGATGTCCCGGATGTACTCGGTTTTGATGATCAGTTCCTTGGGCACCACGTGCACCACGTCGGCGTGCTGGTCCGCCAGCGCGTCGCGGCACCCGGCGCAGCGGCCGCAGCCTACCTCGTGCGGGTCCGTGCACACCAGCGCCGCGGCGAACGCCATCGCAGCCTGCGAGCGCCCTGAGCCCGGCGGGCCCGTGAACAGCCAGGAGTGGGTCATTGCGTATTGGTCCGCGGGGGCGTCGATAAGCAACTGCTCGCGCGCAGACGCCGCGGCGGACAAGATGACGTCGCGCACGTGGGGTGCGTCGGCGAGGCGCTCTGCGACACTGCGTGGATTGGCTGGCTGAGTCACGCTGCTCTAGCCTACTAGTTCGCCCCCACAACCACGATGAACGCTAAGGTGATAGGTCATGGAGAGATTCTGGCACGGACTGCGTTGGGTGTGGGGCACCTCATGGCCCCTGTACGCCGCAACCGTGCTTGGCACCAACGTGCTCGGCGCCGCCGCAATCATGCTGTTCATCAGGTACTTCATTCCCATGCCGGAGACCGATGAACTGGCGCTGCACAGCTCCAGGCTCGGCCTGATCGGGCTGGTGTACGTGGTGTTCGCCGTGATCGTGGGCATGGTGGTCACGTTCTTCCTCTTCCGGCCCGTGCTGGAGTGGCAGCGAAGCCCCGAGGACCACGACCCCAACATGGTGCGCCACCTGGTGCTTCGTCTGCCGGTGTTGCAGACGATGATCGTGGTGGTGGTGTGGCTCATCGGTATCGCCATCCTCGCCGTGATCACCGCGCGCACGAGTGGCCCGTTTGCGCTGGTCATTTTCATCGCGACCTCCATGGCCTGCTTCGTTACCGCCGTGCTCACCTACCTGCAGGCTGAGCGCCTCGTGCGGCCGATCGCCGCCACCGCGCTCGCGCGCCGCTTCGAGGACTCCACGCTGGAGCCGCCGATCAAGCAGCGCCTGTACATGACGTGGTTCACCACCTCCGCGGTGCCAATCCTGGGCATCGTGCTGCTCTTTGTCGCGCAGGCGCGCGGCTTCTTCACCGATACCCCGGGCGAGCTCGGGCCATCCGTCTTCGCGCTCGCCATCTCCGCCCTGGTCACGGGCGCGTTCGGCACCGCGTTTGTGATCATGAGCGTGGTCGACCCGATCAAGGAGCTGCAGGACGCCATCAACCGCGTGCGCCGCGGCGAGACGAATACGCAGGTGGACATTTACGACGGCTCCGAAATCGGCGTCCTCCAGGCCGGGTTCAACGAGATGATGCGCGGGCTGCGCGAACGCCAGCGCGTCCGCGACATCTTCGGCCGCTACGTGGGCAGCGAGGTCGCCCAGAAGGCGCTCGAGGAAAAGCCGGAACTGGGCGGCGAGGACCGCAAGGTTGCCGTCGTGTTTGTCGACGTCGTCGGCTCCACCACCTTCGCCGTCGACCACACCCCGGAGGAGGTCGTCGCGGCGCTGAACAAGTTCTTCGAAATCGTCGTCGAGGTCGTCCACCGCAACAAGGGCGTGATCAACAAGTTCCAGGGCGATGCGGCGCTCGCCGTCTTCGGGGCCCCAGTTTCGCTTCACGACGCCACCTCGCACGCCCTCCAAGCGGCCCGGGAACTCCGCCAGGAGCTCGGCGGGCTGGAGCTCGAAGCCGGCGTGGGCGTCGCCTCCGGGCACGTCGTGGCGGGCCACATCGGCGGCCACGACCGCTTCGAGTACACCGTGATCGGCGATGCCGTCAACGCCGCCGCCCGCCTCACCGAGCTGGCCAAGGGCGTCCAGGGCCGGGTGCTCACCAACGCATCGACCCTGCGCGCCGCCAACGAGGTCGAGCAGCAGCGCTGGACCCTCATGAAGTCGGTCGAGCTACGCGGCCGTAACAAGATGACGCAGCTGGCGCGCCCAGTGCGCTCCACCATGGCGGACCGGTACTAGGCAGGTTGTTGTTTGGGGCCTCCGTGGCTTCCTCAATGACGAGAGTGCGTGAGATTTCCCGCGCCCAACCTTATTCCCCCAGGTCGCGCCCTCCCGGCACCCCCGCGCCAAGGAATTCTGTCACTGTCGGTCCGGCGCAGTGAGCCCGTGGACGAGCAGCAGCTGGCCGATCGACCCCGCCCAGGAGACCGCGGCGCGCGTGCCGCGCTCGCCAAGCCACGCCGGGAGGCCCGCGGCGCGGCACACCCGGGCCGCCAGGCCGGAATTGGTGAGCAGGCGCAGCCCTTCGGCAGCAACGAGCAGGTTCGCGCCGTGGCTTAACCCCTCGCGGGCGGGGTCGATGGCGGTCGCGTTCGCATCGGCGCGGAAGGCGGGGTCGTTCGCCAGCGCGGCAGTCGCAGCCACCGCCGCGCCGCCGATCAGCGTGGCGGGCAGCAGGCGGCGGTCCGCCCGGGCCGCGACCACACCACCAGCGGCGACGACGCCAACGGCCGCCACGGCGCCGCGCTTCCCCACCGTCGCGCCGCGCTGCGCGAGCCGCGCGATATAGCCGGCCTGCGCGCCGACCAGGGCCGCAACGCCGAGCACCGACGGGCGCGTCGGGGTGCGGTGCTGCTCGAAAGCGTCGACGGCGGAGGCCAGGACGGCGCAGGTCACGACAGCGTCGGCGCCGGAGGCGGCGCCGTGTGCACCCTCCCGGCGCAGCGGGACCGCGGCGAGGACCACGCGAGAAGCTGGCTCGGCGACCAGTGCGGCCCTGCGCGAATCGGCGAGGTGGGCGATGCCGGCGGCGTCCGCGCACCCGGCCCACACGAGGCGGGCTGGGGTGGGGTTGGTGTGGGGCAAGAGGGCGTCGATAAGCGCCTCGGCGCCTCGGAGCGTGCGGGTGAGCATCTACTTCTTCCTGGAGCCGGCCTTGACCACGCGCTTGGTGGTCTGCGTGGGTTTCTTCACCGTCTTCTTCGCGCGCTTAGTCGCCTTCTTCTTGGTCGCCTTTTTCTTCGTGGCCTTCTTCTTGGTCGCCTTCTTCGGGCCCTCTTCCGCCTCGCGGGCGCGACGGGCGGAGAGCAGCTCGTTCGCGCGCTGGTCGGTGACCGTCTCCGGGGTGTCGCCGCGCTGCAGCGACGCGTTGGTCTCACCGTCGGTGACGTACGGGCCGAAGCGACCGTCCTTGATGGTCATCGGCTTGCCGGAGACATCGTTGTCGCCCAGCATCTTCAGCGGCGGCTTCGCGGCGGCGCGACCGCGGCGCTTCGGCTCCGCGTAGATGCGGCGGGCCTCGTCGAGCGTGATGTTGAAGATCTGTTCCTCGCTGGCCAGAGAGCGCGAGTCCGTGCCCTTCTTCAGGTACGGGCCGTAGCGGCCGTTCTGCGCGGTAATGACCTCGCCGTCTGCCGGGTCGGTGCCCACCTCGCGCGGGAGGCTGAGCAGGCGCAGCGCGTCCTCGAGCGTGACCGAGGCCGGCTCCATGTCCTGGAATAGGGACGCCGTGGCGGGCTTGAGCTGCTCGTCCACCAACTCGGCCAGGCGCTTTTCCTTCTGCTTCGCCGCCGTCTTGGTCTCCCAGTTCTTCTTGCGCTTGCCCTCCTCGGCGCGCTGGGCATCCTCCTCAGCGCGCTCGGCCGCGATGACCTCCTCGGCGTGGGCCTCGGCGGTGGCGCGTTCGTCATCACGCACGAGCTCGGTGACGTACGGGCCGTAGCGGCCCTCCTTGGCCACGACGGTGCGGCCGTTCGCCGGGTTCTCCCCCAGCTCGCGGCCGGACTGCGGGGTGGCGAAGAGCTTCTCCGCCATCTCCAAGGTGATGCCATCCGGGGTGGAGGCCTCTGGCAGGTTGGCGCGCTGGTAGTCCGGCTCGCCGTCGGCGGTCACGCCCACCTGGCGCTCAATGTAGGGGCCGTAGCGGCCGACGCGCACGTTGATGTCGCGGCCCTCGGCGTCCTCGAAGAGCTTGAGCGAGTTCACCTGGCGTGCGTCGATGCTTTCCAGATTGGCCTCGATGATGTGCTTAAGCCCGCCGCGACGCGCGACTGCCTCGGCCATATTCTCGTCCGCCTCGGCGTCGCCGAAGTAGAAGCCGGTGAGCCACTCGGTGCGGTCCTCGTTGCCGTGCGCGATCTCATCCAGCTCGTCCTCCATGGAGGAGGTGAAGTCGTAGTCCACCAGCGCGTCGAAGTTGTTCTCCATGAGCCCGATGACGGAGAACGCCACCCAGGTGGGCACGAGCGCGTTGCCGCGGGTAACCACGTAGCCGCGGTCCTGGATGGTCTTGATGATGCTGGCGTAGGTGGAGGGGCGGCCGATGCCCAGGTCCTCCATCTTTTTGACCAGGCTGGCCTCGTTGTAGCGCGACGGCGGGTTGGTGGTGTGCTCATCGGCGCTGAGCTTCGTCGCGTCCAGCGCGTCACCCTTGGCCAGCTGCGGCAGGTGCGTCTCCTTGTCGTTCGTATCGGAGTACGCGCGCAGCCAGCCCGGGAAGGTGATGGTGCGACCGGTGGCGGTGAACTCGGCGCGCTCGCCGCTTTCCGCCTCGCCGGCGACGGTGACCTTGGTGGAGTTGCCGCGCGCGTCCGCCATCTGCGAGGCCACGGTGCGCTGCCAGATCAGCTCGTAGAGCTTGAACTCCTCCGCGTCCAGCGACCCGCCGAGCTGGCCGGGGGTGGCGAAGCGCTCACCGGCGGGGCGGATCGCCTCGTGCGCCTCCTGCGAGTTCTTCACCTTGCGGTCGTAGGTGCGCGGGGACTTGGACACGAAGCTGTCGCCGTACAGTTCGGTGGCCGCGGAGCGCGCGGCCTGCAGGCCCTGCTTGGACAGGGAGGTCGAGTCCGTACGCATATACGTAATGTGGCCGTTTTCGTACAGGCGCTGCGCGATGCGCATCGTGCGCGCGGACGTGAAGTGCAGCTTGCGCCCCGCCTCTTGCTGCAGGGTCGAGGTCATAAACGGCGCGTGCGGGCGGCGGGTGTACGGCTTTTCCTCCACTGCGGTGACGCGCATGGGGCGGTCACGGAGGCCGTCGGCTAGCGAATTGGCCTTTTGCTTATCGACGACCACCGCCTCCCCCTTCAGCCGCCCCCGATCATCAAAGTCGCGGCCCTGCGCCACGCGCTGCCCGTCGAGCGTGGCCAGCTTCGCGTCGAACTCGGTCTTCTCGCCCTGCTGCGGCAGGAGCGACGCGGTGATGTCCCAGTACTCGGCGGCGATGAACGCCATGCGCTCGCGCTCCCGCTCCACGATGACGCGGGTGGCCACGGACTGGACTCGGCCGGCGGACAGGCGCGGCATGACCTTCTTCCACAGCACCGGCGAGACCTCGTAGCCGTACAGGCGGTCGAGGATGCGGCGGGTCTCCTGCGCCTCCACCAGGTCCATGTCCAGCTCGCGGGTGTTTTCGGCGGCCTCGCGGATCGCGGACTCGGTGATCTCGTTGAACACCATGCGCTCCACCGGGACCTTCGGCTTCAGCGTCTCCAGCAGGTGCCAGGCGATCGCTTCGCCCTCGCGGTCGGGGTCTGTGGCGAGCAGCAGCTTGTCCGACTCCTTGAGCTTGGCGCGCAGGTCAGCGACCTTCTTCTTCTTGTCCGGGCTGACCACGTAGATCGGCGAGAATCCCGCCTCCGGGTTCACGCCCAGCTTCGCCCACGGCTCCTTCTTGTACTTCGCGGGGATGTCGGCGGCGCGGCCCGGCAGGTCGCGGATGTGGCCGACGGACGCCTCGACGATGTAGTCGTTGCCCAGGTACTTCTGGATCTTCTTCGCCTTCGTCGCCGACTCCACGATGACCAGGGTTTTGCCGTTTCCCGCCACGCTTTGTGACACCTCGCTCTATTTACTCGATTCGCACCTATATATATGTACTGATGCGATACATGCGCTTTCTCGCAGTATATGCATACACCCGGCGGGCGCGCCTAAACGCCGAATCTCAAACACCAACATTTGTAGCAGACCCGAGATCTCGCAGTCCCCGGCGCATGCGCGTATCGTGGCGGGGAGCATACGGCAGCGCCGCGCCCATCGCACCGCTGCGGCAAGCCCGTGACCAGGCGTTTTGAGAGGAGGAACCCCATGGAGATGTTCGACCCGTTCATCAACTTCCTCCACATGCTCATGGGCACCCCATTGTTCTACCCCCTCGTCACGGTGCTCATCGTCGCCGACGCCCTCGCGCCGATCGTCCCGTCCGAGTCCGTGCTCAACCTGTCGGGCGCGTTCGCCGGCTCGCAAGGAGTGCCGGATGTAACGGCCGTGATCGTCGCCGCGATCATTGGCGGCATTATCGGCGACAACATCTGCTTCGCCCTCGGCGGCCGCCTCATCGGTTATGTCGAGCGGCTCGACGCGGAGTCCAAGGCCGGCCAGGCGATCCTCTGGGTGCGCCGCAACATGAACCGCGGCGCGGGCGCCACCATCATCGTCGCCCGCTTCATCCCCTGGGCCCGCTGGGTAGCCACGATCGTGCTCGGCTCGGTGCGCTTTAACTGGTTCGCCTTCGTCATCTACGACACGATCGGCGTCATCGTCTGGGCTATCCTCTCCGTGGGCATCGGCTACGCCGGCGGCGCGCTGTTCTCGGATGTCCCGCTGCTCGGCATGGTTGTGGGCGTGCTGCTCGGCTCGCTCGTCGGCTTTGGCATCCAGAAGCTGCAGGGCAAGCTGTTCGACTGGCGCGACGAGCGCCGCGGCGAGTCCTCGCTGTAGGGGTGTAGGGCTGTAGGGAGGGGCGCCCGCGCTCGCTCTCGTCGGGAAACAGGGCGGCCAGCCCGCGGCGACGGCGGCAACAGCGCTCTCGACGCCCAGATGACGAGACCTGGATGACGAGGATACGACGAAAATTCCGCGTCTTCGTCACCCTGCCCTCGTCAAACAGGCCAAA
This sequence comes from Corynebacterium gottingense, assembly GCF_007559235.1. Classification (NCBI taxonomy): domain Bacteria; kingdom Bacillati; phylum Actinomycetota; class Actinomycetes; order Mycobacteriales; family Corynebacteriaceae; genus Corynebacterium; species Corynebacterium gottingense. The sequence continues at coordinate 98,586 of NZ_VMHH01000003.1, forward strand.
CCCCACCCCACCCCACACATTTTGCCGTTTCACCCGCGCACCCCGCCCGCACACCCCACCAGACCGGGCAGCGGGCCCAAAAATACCCCGCTTCCGGGGTCACCGGCAGCGGGGTCTCTTTGGAATGCTGGCTTACAGCGCGCGCACCTGCTGGGCCTGCGGGCCCTTGGCGCCCTCGCCCACCTCGAACTCGACCTGCTGGTTCTCCTCCAGGGTGCGGAAGCCGGAGCCCTGGATCTCGGAGTAGTGCACGAAGACGTCGGAGGAGCCGTCGTCCGGTGCGATGAAGCCGAAGCCCTTTTCTGCGTTGAACCACTTAACAGTTCCGGTAGCCATGGTGAAACCTTTCACGTAAAACTTGAGTGAGATATGTTTGGTCGTCCACCAGGACCATCTCGGGGTTCCTGGCGCCCGCGTCAACGATCCTCGCGAGCACCTTTGGAGGGCGCACACAAAATCTGTGACCGTGCTCTAGTGTGCCACGAATCGCATACTTTGGCATAGCGAGTGGCATACTTCATATGGAATGACTCATACCCCCGCACCCCCACCGTCACTCGGCGCAGAACTCATCGAGCTCCTGCGTCGCCGTTTCGGCAGCTCCACCATCACGCACGTGGAAGACGTCCCCGCTTCGTCCGCGCAGTTCGCTCCGTGGCCAGCGTGGGTGCTCCCCGAGCTGAAGCAAGTGCTTATCGACGCCTCCGTCACCGCCCCCTACACCCACCAGGCCCAGTGCGCGCAGTCGGTGCGCGACGGCAACGACACCGTTATCGCCACGGGCACCTCCTCCGGAAAGTCGCTCGGTTACCAGCTGCCCATCCTCACCGCGCTTGCAGAGGACCCCAAGGCGTGCGCCCTCTACCTCACCCCCACCAAGGCGCTGGGATCGGACCAGCTCCAGGCAACGCTGCGGATGACGTCGCAGATTCCCCAGCTCTCCGGCGTCCACCCGGCCCCGTACGACGGCGACACCCCCACCGAGGCCCGGGCCGGAATCCGCGAGGCGTCCCGCTTCGTCTTCTCCAACCCCGACATGCTGCACGCTGGGCTGCTCGGCGCGCACCCCCGGTGGGCGCGCTTCCTGCGCCAGCTCCGCTTCGTGGTGGTGGACGAGTGCCACACCTACCGCGGCGTCTTCGGCGCCAACGTATCCCTCGTCCTGCGCCGCCTGTTGCGTATCGCCGCCGCGTACGGGTCGCACCCGGTCGTGGTGTTCGCCTCTGCAACCGCCGCGGACCCGGCCGGGCAGGCTTCTCGGCTCTGCGGCCGCAGCGTCACCGCCATCACCGAGGACACCGCGCCGACCGGTTCCCGCACGATCACGCTGTGGGAGCCCGGATTCATCGAGGGCGCGGAGGGCGAAAACGGTGCGCCCGTGCGCTACGCCGCCTCCACCGAAGCAGCGTCCATCATGTCGACGCTGATGCAGGAGGGCGCGCGCACGCTTACCTTCGTGCGCTCGCGCCGCGCCGCGGAGACGGTCGCGCTGCGTGCGCAGGAGGACCTGGTCGTGGCGGGCCGCGCCGACATGGCGGGCCGGGTGGCGTCCTACCGCGCTGGCTACCTGGCGGAGGATCGTCGCAAGCTGGAGCGTGCGCTGGACGAGGGCGACCTCCTCGGCCTCGCCACCACGAACGCGCTTGAGCTGGGCATTGACGTCGGGGGCCTCGACGCGGTGGTCATGGCCGGTTTCCCGGGCACGGTCGCCTCGTTCCGCCAGCAGGCGGGGCGCGCCGGCCGCCGCGGCCAGGCTTCCGTGGTGGTCATGGTCGCCCGCGACGAGCCGATGGACACCTACCTGGTCCACCATCCGGACGCGCTGCTGGGCCGCCCGGTGGAGTCTTCGGTGTTCAACCCACAGAACCCGTACATCCTGCGCGGACACGTCTATTGCGCCGCCGTCGAACGGCCGCTTTCGCACGCGGACGTGGACGCGTTTGGCGCGCACGAAGTCGTCGAGGAGCTCGAGCGGGAGGGCTATTTACGACGCCGCCCCCGCGGCTGGTTCGCCACCCCGCAACTGGAGGGTGAGCTCACCCCGGAGACCGCGCACTCCGTCGTGTCCCTGCGCGGCGGCACCGGGGAGGAGGTCCTCATCGTGGACGCGACGGACGGCCGGCTACTGGGCACCGTGGACGCCGCGCGGGCCGCCACGCAGGTCCACGACGGCGCCGTCTACCTGCACCAGGGCGAGTCCTTCGTGGTCCAGGAGTTGGACCTTGACGGCTACGTGGCGCTGGTGGCACCCGAGACGCCCGACTACTCCACGCAGGCGCGTTCCACCACGGACATCGCGATCCTGGGCGACGCCTCCGCGGGCGTCCACCCCTCCCCGGGCCTGTGGGTGGCCAACGTCGACGTCGAGGTCACCGACCGGGTCACCGGTTACGTCGTGCGGCTTGCCGACGGCACCGTGTCCGAGCACATCCCGCTCGACCTCCCCGAGCAGACGCTGATCACCCGGGCGGTGGCCTACACCATCGATCCGTTGGTCCTCGACGAGCTCGGGATCTCGGCGGGCGACGTCCCCGGCGCGCTGCACGCCGCAGAGCACGCAGCCATCGGGCTGTTGCCGCTGCTGGCCACCTGCGACAGGTGGGACATCGGCGGCGTGTCCACGGCGCTGCACCCGGACACCATGCTGCCCACGGTGTTTGTCTACGACGGCCACCCGGGCGGCGCGGGCTTCGCCGACGAGGGCTTCGCCCGCTTCCACGAGTGGATCACCGCGACGTTCGAGGCGGTGCGCGCCTGCCCCTGCGAGTCCGGGTGCCCGTCCTGCGTGCAGTCCCCGAAGTGCGGCAACGGGAACCAGCCGCTGAACAAGCACGCTGCGCTGAAGCTGCTGGGCGCGCTGGTCACCATGACCGCCGGGGACGTTCCTCCTCAGCCGGGCCAGCCCGGGCAGTAGCTTCCGCGCGCCCGATCCGGGCACGGACGGTGACGTCGCCGGTGTCCACCTCGCACAACTCTGCGGCCGCAGAGTTGAGCGTCGCGGTGCGCTCGGCGGCCTCGCAGGCGGGCGCACCCGTGTAGAGCGCCGTCGCCCCGGAAACGGCAGCGAGGTCGGCGGCAACCTGCGCGCGGTGGTGGTCCACGACGCGCGCGCCGACCGCAGCTACGGCGAGCGCCAGCGCGATCACAGCGGTGATGATGCCCGCCGAGGTGACCGTCGCCGAGCCTTCCTCGCTGCGAAGCCTCCGGAGCCAGCCCATCAGCGTTCCCCCGCGGTGTGCTCGACGGGGAACAGCGCGGTTGCCTGCAGCTGCCCCACCGCCGCCGGGACCCGCGCAGTCACCGTCACGACCCCGCCGGACTCGGCGACATCGACGCTGCCGCGCGGCGGGGCGAACTCCACCCCGATTGCGTGGGCGCGCGCCGCCGCGCCGGCCGTATCCACCGCCGTGATGTAGGCGGCGATGGTGGCGATGCCGGCAACGATTGCAGCCGCGACGGTGACGAGTGCGGACAGCGAGAGCGCTGTCTCGATCGTGGTCATTAGCCCGGGGTGTTCGTGAGTGCGTCGGTAATCACGCCCTCAATCGCAGAGGTCACACCGTCGCCGTTCACCACGAGGTAGAGCACTCCAGCGAGCGCGGCCGCCGCGAGTGACCCAAACGCATATTCGATGGTCGACATCCCCCGGTCGTCTTGCATCTTTGCAGCGAGTTTCCCAGCGTAACCACATAGCTTCTGGGCGCCCATGACAGTAGCAGTGTTGATCGTATTCATAGTAATTGTGTTCCCTTCATTGGTTGAGAATGATTGTTGATTTTCGGAGTGGACAGTTAGTGCAAGATCGCCGCCCCCAAGCTGAGCACCGCCGGTGCAAGCCCGAGGACGAAGAACGCCGGGAGGAAGCAGGCGGTAAGCGGGATCGCGATGAGGACGCCCGCCCGTTCCGCTTTGGCACTCGCCTCGTCGGCAGCTTCAGCCCGGAGTTTGGTGACGATGCGCTCGCAGCCCGCCACGATGGCGGACCCCGAGGAGTTGGAGAGGGCAACAAGCCCGGCGAGCTCCGCGCCACCCGGGACGCTATGGAGCTCCGACCAGGCGCGCTCGGGGCTCACCCCGAGCGCCGTCAGCGCAGCGACGGTATGCCAAGGACTCGCGCGTGCATTGCCTCCGCCGGTGTCGCCGTAAGTTTCAGCAACAGCGGCGGCGGCGCCGGCGAGCGGGAGTCCGGCCTCGCAGCATGCCGCGAAGAGCGTGATGTCGGCTGCGCTGCGGTGGGCGTCGATACCCGGTGCTTCCCCGCGGGGACCATCCCGCGGGGTCTTCGAACCCGCGCTAGGAGTAACGCGCAGCCGCTGCGCGGGCTGGCCCCGGGGCAGGGCGAGCGCGGCCGCGAGGAACAGTGATGCGAGAAGCAGGATCATTGCGCCGCCCTTTCTATAATCGCCCGGGACACGACCGTGCCCGCGCACACCAGGGCGGTGCCGACGACGAGGAGCACCCCGCCTATGCCTCCGGAGGTCAACAGCCCGACGGGGTTCGCCCCCATCGCGGCACCCATGAGCATCCCGGCGAGCGGCAGCGCGGCGAGCACCATGGCCGTGGTGCGCGGCCCGGCCAGCGCCGCATTGGTCGCGGCCCGGTGCCGCTCGGCGTGGTCGAGCTCGTCGCGCGCGGCGCGCAGCAGCTGGGCGACGGGGATCCCGCGCCCGGTTGCCAGCCGCCACAGCGTAACCATGCGCGCAAGCTCCGGCTGCGCCGTAGGTACCTCGATCTGCGCTGCGGAGTGCCCGAGCCGAATATGGTGGGCCAGCCGGTGGATGTCGCGCGCAAGTGGGGCCGGCGCGTTGTCGGGCAGGCGCTCGGCGGCGGTGACGCAGGCGCGCGGCAGCGGGGCCCCGGCGTCCAGGTTGGCCACCACGTGGCCGAGAAAGTCGGCGGTCACGGCCGCGCCTTTGGCGCGTTGCTGCTGCTCCCGGCGTCGGACGATGAGGTCGACGACGGTCGCCCCGGCCATAACTGCCGCGAGGACCACGCTGACCCGTTTGGCGGCAACGAGGCCGAGCACGAGCGCGATGCCGGCGATGCAGAGTGTGGAGTGGAAGCGTGGCGTCGAGAAGCGTTGCACGTTGCGCGTGAGTGCGCCGAGGCGGGCAGAGGGAGCGGGGGCGGTGAGCGCAGTGGCCGCGGCGGCGATGAGCAATGGGTTCATGATGCCAGCTCCTTGTAGCCCGCGGCGGGACCACGCTCGCTGTCCCACACCACGCGTGCGGTGACCGGCTGGCCTTCCAGCACGCCGATCTGGTGCACGTAGCGGGTGCCATCGGTGCCGCGGCGGACCACCACCACGGCGTCCACGGCGGCGGCGAGCTGCGAGTGCAGCCCGGCGCGGTCCAGACCACCGAGGGCAGCGAGCGCCTCCAGCCGGGCGGGGACCTCGTGGATGGAATTGGCGTGGAGGGTGCCCGCGCCGCCGTCGTGGCCTGTGTTGAGCGCGGCGAGGAGATCGACGACCTCGGCACCGCGGATCTCGCCAACCACGATGCGGTCCGGCCGCATGCGCAGAGCCTGGCGGACCAGGTCCGCGATGGTGATCGCACCGGCGCCCTCGGCGTTGGCGGCGCGCGTGGTCAGGTTAAGCACGTGCGGGTGGTGCGGGGTCAGCTCGAGCGTGTCCTCGATGGCGATGATGCGCTCGGTGGGGGCGGCCTCTGCAAGCAAGGCAGACAGGAGCGTCGTTTTGCCGGAGCCGGTGCCGCCCACCACCAGGATCGCCTTGCGCTGCGCTACCAGCGCGCGCAGCAGGTCGGCGCGCTCCTGATCGAGGGAGCCGCCCGCCACCAGGTCCGCGAGCGAGGCGGTGGCGGTGCGCAGCACGCGCAGCGACAAGCAGGTGCCCACCTGGGCCGTTGGGGCGAGGATCGCGTGGAAGCGCAAGAGCGTGCCGTCGTCGCGGGTGAGGTGCCCGTCGCAGTATGGCTGTGCGTCGTCGAGCCTGCGCCCGCAGCTCAGCGCGAGGCGCGTGGCCAGGGCGCGCACGTCCGCCTCCGAGTCGAAGGTGGTCTCCGCCAGCTCGAGGCCGCGGCCGCGGTCGATGTAGACCTCGGACGGGCCGTTGACGCAAATGTCCGTCACATCGCCGGCCGCCAGCAGCGGTTCGAGCGGGCCGGCGCCGGTGGTGTCGTCGCGGAGCTTGCGCATGAGCGCGAGCACGTCGAGGTCGCTAATCACCACCGCCTCGTCGCGGATGATGTCCACCAGCCGTGCTGGCGACGGGGGCGCAGGCTCGTCCGCAAGGCGGCGCTGCACGCGCGCGAGTACGTCGTTGGCATCCATCACGCCACCTCCGCGAGCACCGCGTCGGCCGCCTTGCGCAGGGGCTTGGGCAGGCGCGCCGGGAGCCCAGCGCTCTCGATCGAGCGCGGCAGCCGGTGCAGCGTGGGCAGGCGGTGGCAGATCCGCGAGCGGGTCACTGCGACAACGCCGTCGTCGTCGATGCCCTGCCAGGGGGAGTCGCGGAGGACCAGCACGTGCTCGACGCCGGCGGCGTTGCACTCCAGCGCGATCGTCTGCGCCGCGCAGACGGAGCGCACCGTCGGCGTCACGACGATGACGGCCAAGTCGCACGCCGCCGGGAGCAGGTCGATGGGAACGTCGAGGACGGTCAGGCCCTCGCCGCCCACAGCGCGGCAGAGCCTCTCCAGCTCCGCCGTGGTGACCCGGAACGGGTCCGCGACGGTGCTGCGCGCAAACGTGAGGACCGCGGTGCCGGAAGTGGTGGAGGGCAGAGCGCGACGCACGTCGGTGCGCGCTACGGCGCCATCGCCCAGCACGATCTCGCCCCAGCGCGCGCCGGGGCGCTCCTCGACGCCGAGGAGGAGGTCGAGTCCGCCGGAGAGCCGGTGTGCGTCGATGAGCGTGGCGTTCCCGCCCACCTCGGCGAGCGCACAGGCGAGGACGGATGCGCCGACGCCGCCGCCCGCGCCGAGCACGGCGACCGTGCGCCCGCCGCCGCTGTGCTGGCTCGCCTGTGCGCAACGGCCGAGCGCGACGAGGAGGTCGCCGGCCTGCGCCGGCAGGACGAAGGCGTCCGGGGACGCGGAGGCGTCGGCAAGGCTGCCGCTGACAATGAACACGTTGTCGGCTCGGGGTGGAGGGAGGTGTGAGGCCCAGGTGGCGTCGACAAGCACTGCGAACGCACGCGCCACGTATTGCGGCAGCGCGGTGGGGTCGGCAACGTCCACGATGGCGTGGCCAGCGGCTGCGGCGAGGTGGGTTACCTCCGGGTGGAGGAGCGGGTCGTCCACCGCGACGATGATGGGGCGGCCGGCGCGAGAATTCGGTACTTTTGTTTGCGTCATGCCGTAAGCATTTCAGGCGCAATATCAACGCGCAAGGGGTTGGATACATCTGTGGATAACCCAGGCCGCGATCGCATCCAAAACAAACAATCTGTGGATAACCCAGTCCCATCCCTCACACGCGCCTCAGCATTTACACGCCGGGCGCTGAGGTTAGCTCGTTAGAATGAAGCACATGGCAACTCGCGCGCCGGTGGCGGCATTCTTCGACCTGGACAAGACGATCATCGCGACCTCGTCTGCCTACGCCTTTGGCAAAGAGTTCCTCAACAACGGCCTGATCACCCGCCAAGAGGCGCTCGACCTCTACCTGTCCAAGGCCTCCTACATGCTCGTCGGCCACTCCAGCGAGCAGATGGACGCCTCCCGCGACCAACTCGCGCAGCTGGTCAAGGGCTGGGATGTGGACGAAGTGCGGCGCATCACCACCGAAACGATGCACAACGTGGTCACGCCTGCGATCTACCGCGAGGCGCGCGAGCTGATCGAGCAGCACCGCGCGGCGGGCCACGACGTCATCATCATCTCCGCCTCCGCGGACATCCTCGTCGAGCCGATCGCCGCCGAGCTCGGCGTGGACACCGTCGTGGCCACCGAGGTGGAGGTGGAAGACGGCAAGCTCACCGGCACAATCACCCAGTACCTCAAGGGCGAGGCCAAGGCGGCGGCCGTGGAAACATTCGCCCGCGAGCACGGCTACAAACTCGCGCACTGCTACGCCTACTCCGATTCCGCCACGGACATCCCGATGCTCGCGGCCGTGGGCAACCCCGTGGCCGTCAACCCGGACCGCGCCCTGCGCAAACACGCCATGTCCTCTGGCTGGGAGATCCGCACCTTCAAGAACCCGGAGCCGCTCATCCAGATGCCCAACGCGCGCGAGGTGGGCATCGGCGCGGGCGTCATCGCCGGAATCACGGCGCTCGCCGTCGTCGGCACGCTGGTCACCCGCGCGATCATGCGCGACGGCCGCTCCGCCTAGCCCCCGCCCGAGGAGCTCGAGTAGCTACTGCCTCCCGTGCCACTGGTCGAGGCGCTCCAGCAACACGGCCCGCGAGTCCTCGTACGCGGCGCGGTTGCCCTCCGGGGTACCCCCGAGCATGATCTGCCAGCCGTTCGGCAGCTCCTCCGCGTGCGCAAAGAAGACGTGCCCGGCGTCCGGGTACACGTGAGTCTCCACCTGCTCACCCTGCGTCTCGAGCTCGCGCGCCGCGTCCGCGGACTGCCACATCTGGTCGTCCTCACCGGCGAAGAGCAGCACGTTCCCGCCGAAGTGCGAGAGGTCAATGCGCGCCTCCTCCGGTGCCGCTTCCGCCGCCGACTCGTAGGTCGCGCGGTACGACACCGGGTAGCCGGTCACCATGTCCCACATCTGCTTCGCCCCGGCCGCCATGGACCCCGCGCGGAACGACGCGAACGGCACCGCCTCACCCTTGTAGGTAAACGACGGCAACTCCTCCGCCTGCTGGAACACCAGCCCCGGGTAGGAATAGCTCGCGGGCACGAACGCGACCACGTTGTCCACCCGGAAGCCCTTTGCCGCCAGCAACTCGACAAACTCCGCGCCCTTCGACGTCCCTACCACCGTCACTGGCCCGTCGCCGTCTACGGTGGCGTCGATAAGCGTGCTGACCTCATCAAACTGCTCCAGCGGCACCTCCGCGAGCCCCTGCTGCTGCCCCTCCTGCCCGAAGAAGTACATGCTGAGCACCTCGTAGCCCTCGCCCGCGAGCCACTCGGCACGAGTGCGGTCCGCACCGCCCTCGGAGCCGCCGTACACGACCACCACGCCCGGGTGCGTCTTCCGCTCGGGCGTGATGTGGAACCCTTCGATCTGGTCCCCATGGATCGGGGCAACGCTTAACGACGCCCCACCATCCCCCTCCCCCGCAACAGAAGACGACCCCACGCTCCCGAACGGGTAGGTGTGCCGGTTGTAAGCGCGCAACCCAACAATCACCACCGCGAGGAGCACGAGCACAACCAGGAGCGCGACCAGCGCCTTGCCAAGGACCTTAAGGACCTTAAGGACCTTAAGGACGTTGAGGGCCTTCACCGCATTCCTTCCCACGCAGCGCTCACACCCGTGAGAGAATCTGCGCATTTTGGACCATTTGCAGGATGTTTTAGGCTTAAATCCTAACTTGCGCGGCAGCGGTTTCGCCGACCTTCCGGCCCCAATACAGGCACGAAGGCTGGACTATAGCTAAAGTCGTGGAGGACAATGCATCACACGTGTACGTATACGCGCGAGAGCAGCAGTAGCCACACGCCTTGTAGGCGACTCGCAGGAAGGTTTGAAAAACAGTGAGCAAAGACGGTCTGTACACCAGCGGTTCCACGGCAGTGTCTGCCAAGGTGGACTCCATCCCGCTGCGCGACGCCGACACCACCCAGCCGGGTAAGGATTCCATTGGCACGCTGGTCTCCAACGCGACGGAGCAGATTTCCACCCTGGTCCGCGGCGAGATCGAGCTGGCCAAGACCGAGGTCATCGGCGAGGTCAAGAAGGGCGCCATGGGCGGCGGCCTCTTCGCCGTGGCCGGCGTCATCGCACTGTACTCCAGCTTCTTCGCTTTCTTCGCCCTGGCGGAGATGCTCGCGTCCTGGATGCACCGCGGCTGGGCCTTCCTCATCGTCTTCCTCATCATGATCGCCCTCGCCGGCATCCTGGCCTTCATGGGCCTGCAGAAGGTGAAGAAGATCAAGGCGCCGGAGAAGACCATTGAGTCCGTCGGCGAGCTGAAGCACCTGCGCCCGGGCCAGGCCCAGCAGAACCTGACCAAGGATTCCAGCGGCCTGTACTCTTCCGCCGCGCACACCACCGGCTCCACGGCAGTGACCAAGTAGTCGCTTTCACCTCCAGGGCCGCTCCGGGCATGCCCCGCCTGACCCCGACGTCACCCTCGGTCGTTGACCTGCCGGGGGAGTTTGCGCACCGCATGCTGCACACCCGCGGCGTGCGCCTGCACGCCGCCGTGGCCGGCGACCCCGCCGACCCCCTGGTCCTGCTCATCCACGGCGCGTACGGCGGCTGGTTCGACTTCCGCTACGCCCTCGCCCCGCTGGCCAGCCGCGGCTACCACGTTGCCGCGCTGGACCAGCGGGGCTTCGGCATGTCTGACAAGCCCGCCCACCGCGGCGGCAACCTGCTGCGCATCCTGCGCGGCGACCTCGGCGGGGTGATCCATACCCTGGGGCATGCGAACGCCGCCCTCGTCGCCGCCGATACCGGCGCCGTGATCGCCCGCGCCCTCGAGCAGGCCCAGCCCCAGCTCGTCCGCAGCGTGCTCACGCTCCCCAACGAGCCGCATCTCCCCGCTTGGCTCAGCCGCCTCCCCGTCCCCGTCGCGGCCGCCACCGCCACACGCCTGCCCGGCGCGCTGGACCGCGCGTGGCGCAGCGCGTTTCACGCCACCCTCGCGCGAGCAGCGGCCGACAGCGCCGCCAAGCACCCCGAACACCCAGCGGAAACGCTCGCGACCCGGCTTGCGGCGCTGCGCATCGATAACGCGCTGCCCCACATCCTCGCCACGCATCGCCTGCGGCGGCACGCGCCAGCAGACGGCGCCAACCACGTCCTCCACGCCCTGCCCTTCGCGGGGGATCCGGGGGCGTTTGTGCGGGGCGTCGAGAAGCACTTGGCGTCATAGCACTCCTGGTGCTTTAGACCGCGCAGGTTTGCGTGTCCACAGGGTCGGTGAGGCGCTCGACGTCGCCGATCACCTCGCGGAGCTGTGTGCCGGTCAGGGCGTAGCCAGTGTCCGCGACGTCCACGTCCGTGCCGAAAATCATGCCCGCGACCTGCCCCTCCGGGGTAAACATGGGCCCGCCGGAGTTGCCCTGGCGGATGTCGCCGCGGATCGTGTACGCGCCGCGCTCCACCCGGCCAGTGGCGTAAATGTCCGGGCCGCTGAGCTCCAACTGGGTCCGCACACGTACCGCGTCGGCCTCAAAGGGGCCGGACTCGGGGAAGCCCATCACCACGGCATCATCGCCGGACTTCAGCTCGCGCGGCGCCCACGTCAGCTCCGGCAGGCCCAGCTCGGGGGCGTGAAGGACGGCGATGTCCACCTCCGGGTCGTAGAGCACGACGTCCGCGTGCTTCACGCCCAGCACGGTGTCCAGGTTGACCAGCTGGGTGCCCGCCACCACGTGGGCGTTGGTCAGCACGTAGCCGTCCGCGATGACGAAGCCGCTGCCCATCAGGCGGTGGTGGCAGGTCTCCGAGTCGCCCACGACGTGGACGACGCTCGGGCGGACGCGGTCCACCAGCTCGCCGGTCACCACCGACTCGTCCGGCGCGTCCACCTCACGCTTCGCATCGGCGCTCAACGGCGAAACCAGCGGCGGCAGGCCGGTGTCGTGCAGCAACGCGGCCGCCTTGGCGGGCAGCTGCGCCCACGCGTCCGGTGTTGCGGTGTCGATCCCGCGCAGCACCCGCGAGTCCCGCAGCGCGGCGCCCTGCTGCTCCGGAAGCGCGCTGACCAGCGGGATCGACACCAGCCACAGCGCCAGGGACATGGCTAGCGCCTGCAGCAGCGCGCCCACGACGGAATCCAGCACGCGCATCGGGCGCCACCGCTGGGCGCCGCGCAGGGCGTCGCCAATCGCAGAGCCCGCCAAGTTCCCCAGCCCGACGAAGAACACCACGACCGCCAGGAAAATGATGACGCGCAGCCCGCGGCCGGAGAAGAAGTCGAGCGTGTACGCGGCAGCCAGCAGCCCCACAATCAGGCCGGCCACGCTGCCCACAGCGATGAACACGGATGCCAGCACGCCCCGTCGCCACCCCGCCGCGAAACTGCCCACCACCAGAATCGCCGCGACGAGGTCCACGATGGCTGATCCGGTCACTGTTTTGCTGTCTCCTGGTTCGTGTTGTGGGGCGTCATCGGGGCCGGTCCGCGGGGGTTACCGCGTGTACCGCGGCTCCCCATTGGCGGAGTTGGCGAGCACCTCGTCCAAATCGCGCAAAGTGCGGTCCCAGTCGCGGGCCCACGCGGCTTGCTCCAAAAGTATTGAGAGCAGAATAGCCGTAAAGCCCCACACAACGTAGCACCCGGCGCGGAAGGCGGGTCCGGCAAAATTGGCCAGCCCCACCTGCAGCCGGTTCGCGGGATCCACCAGGTCGCGCACGGCGATGAAGAAGACGTCGTCCGTTTCAAACGGGCTGGCCACGTAGGTCTCGCCCGGCTGCTCCGCGTACGCAATCACCGGCCGCACCCGGAGTCCGCTGCCGCCCGTGGTCACTGTGCGCAGCGTGGCCAGCGGCGTCACGCGCGAACGCTCCAGGCCGGTCTCCTCCCAGGCCTCGCGCAGCGCCGCGTCGACGGGCCCGCGGTCCCCGGCGTCGATATGCCCGCCGGGAAACGCCATCTGCCCCGAGTGGCTCCGCATCCGCGGCGTGCGGTGGGTGATGAGCACGTGCGCGTCGTCCGGGATGGTCGCCGACGCCGCGTTCCCGGTAAACAGGATCAGCACCGCGGCCTCGTCCGCCGCGTCCTCCGGCGCGGTGCGCCCGTGCAGGAGGGGGCGCACCGCCTCGCGGTAGGTGCCGCGTTGAATCCGGTCGATCAGCGGCGCGAGCCAGCGGGGTGCCTTGTGGGGCTGCAGTGGGACGTCGAGAAGCTGCCCTTCCTTGCGCTCGCTCATCGTCCGAGCACCCCGTCGATGGCGCTGGCCAGCGCTTCTTCCGACTCGAAGGCCTGCGCGAGCGTGCCCACCTGCTCGCCGTCGCGGAACACCACCGTGATGGGCACGACGCCGGGCAGACCCAGCTGCCCCGCGAAACTGTTGTCGGAGTCCTGGTAGCTGGACAGTTCCACGCCGAGCTCGTTGAGCAGGCCGGCCCCGGCCGCCGCCTGGCGGTCCGCGTGCACGCCCACGACCTCCACGTCCGGGTGGTCCGCGGCGTAGCGCTCGAGCACGGGCAGCTCAGTGCGGCACGGCTCGCACCACCAGGCCCACACGTTAACTACCGTCACGCCCGCGCGCTCCCCGGGCACATCGGCGCCGCCCAGGCACGGCAGCTCCACGCCACCGACCCCACCGGCCACACAGTCGGGCCGCTGGGCCACGGGCGCTTCCTTGCTTATCGACGCCCCCGTCTCCCCCTCCCCACGCACTTCATCACCCGATCCGCCGCCGCGCAGCAGCGCCACGGCGCCGGCGACGACGAAACAGGTGACCACCAGCGCGCCCACCACGCTGGCCACGACCGCGGTCTTGCCCGACCTCACTGCGCATCACCCAGCATGCCCAGGATGTGCTCGCGCTCTTCCCCGGTGACCAGGGCTGCCGCCTCCTCCGGGTCGGTTGGCCCCGCACCGAAGCCGGGGCAGTCGAACGCAATGGGGCACGCGCCGCACGCCGGCTTCTTCGCGTGGCAGACGCGCCGGCCGTGGAAGATGAGTCGGTGCGAGAACATCGTCCACTCGCTCGCGGGGATGATCTGGGCGATCTCCCGCTCGATCTTCACCGGGTCGCGCTGCGCACTCAGCGCTAGGCGCGCGACAAGCCGCTGGAAGTGCGTGTCCACGGTGAGCCCCGGCTTACCAAAGGCGTTGCCCCGCACCACGTGCGCGGTCTTGCGCCCCACTCCGGGGAGCGTGACCAGGTCTTCGAGCGCGACCGGGACCTCGCCGCCGAAGTCCGTGACCAGTTTCTGCCCCAGCCCGATCAAGTTGGCGGCCTTCGCGCGGTAGAACCCGGTGGGGCGGATCAGCGCCTCTACCTCCGCCTGGTTTGCCGCCGCGTAATCCTGCGCCGTGCGGTAGGTGGCAAACAGGGCCGGGGTGACCTGGTTGACGCGGACGTCGGTCGTCTGCGCCGACAGCACCGTGGCGACGAGCAGCTCGAGCGGGTTGGAAAAGTCCAGCTCAGCGTGGGCGTCCGGGAACGCCGCCGCCAAGGTGCGATTGATCCGCCGGGCGCGGCGGGTGCGGCCCAGCTCCGTCTCCTTCCCCTTCGCCGCCGGGTGGGATCCCGGTGCGCGGCGCCGCGGCGGCGTAAGCTTGCCGGCCAGCGGTTTCCCGGCGTCCGGTGCGGGGGGAAGCGAGACGTTGGACATGCTGCAATGCTATCGCACACGTACCATGGCCCCTATGACGGTAATTTTAGTTGCGATCCTGCCCCTCTTCCTCGGCCTGTTCACCCTGGGTATGGAACGCCTCGAAGCCGCATCGGTTGAGGCCCACTAACACGCACTAGTGCTGCAGACTGAACGTTTGCTAAACCTAAAATTGCCGGTAGGGAAACTTTTCCGGGATATGGCACCCATCACAACATGAACTGGTAGCATCTGCCATTGTGACCACGCCGTAAAAACAAAACTTAGGTGACCCAAACCACGCAGAGGATAACAGTCACCGCCGTTCCGAGGAGGTTCAATGGAAGGTATTCAGGACACGCTGGCCAAGGCCGGCATTTTCCAGGGCGTCGACGCCGACGCGGTGACCGCTCTGATCAAAGAGATGGAGACGCTGACGTTCTCCCGCGGTACCACCATTTTTGATGAGGGCGAACCGGGCGACCGGCTCTACATCATCGTAGACGGCAAGGTAAAGCTGGCTCGCCACGCCCCCGACGGACGCGAGAACCTGCTCTCCGTGATGGGACCGTCCGACATGTTCGGCGAGCTGTCCATCTTTGACCCGGGCCCGCGCACCTCCTCCGCCGTCTGCGTCACCGAGGTGACCGCGGCGATGATGGACTCGCAGATGCTCAAGCAGTGGATCACGGACCACCCGGAAATCTCCCAGCAGCTGCTGCGCGTGTTGGCCCGCCGCTTGCGCCGCACCAATGCGTCGCTGGCAGACCTCATCTTCACCGACGTGCCTGGACGCGTGGCCAAGACGCTGCTGCAGCTGGCCAACCGCTTCGGCACCCAAGAGGGCGGCGCGCTGCGTGTCAACCACGACCTCACGCAGGAAGAGATCGCCCAGCTGGTCGGCGCTTCCCGCGAGACCGTGAATAAGGCGCTCGCTACGTTTATGCACCGCGGCTGGATCAAGCTGGAGGGCAAGTCCGTCCTCATCGTGGACACCGAGCACCTGGCTCGCCGCGCCCGCTAGCCCGCGAGCACCCAAATACGAACACTGCCCCGGCACCTTGCCGGGGCAGTCGCTGTTGTACGGGGCGTTACTTCTGGTTGCGCAGGTAGCGCAGGCCCACGCGGGTGGACTGCTCGGCAGCGCCGCGGAGGACCGGATCGACATCGTCATAAATCGCGTCGACGAGGGTGTTGATGTCCGCGTCCTCGCCGTGCTCCTTGAGCGCCTGCTGGATCTGCTCGAGGCGCTGGTTGCGGCGGTCAATGTACTTGCGCGCGTACTTGGACAGGTCCTCGCCCTCGGGGCCGTGGCCCGGCAGCAGCATGATGTTTTCGCCGCGAGTCTCCAGCATCTCCAGGCTGTCCAGGTACTCGCCCACATCCCCATCGGTCTCGGAGATCATGGTGGTGTGGCGCCCCGCAATGGTGTCGCCGGTGATGATGCCCTCCAGCTGATCGTCCTCCACCTCGTGGGTGTAGACGAAGAAGCAGACGGAGTCCCGGGTGTGGCCGGGGGTGTGCGCAACCTGCAGCTTCGGCGTCACGCCGTCGAGGGAAATGATCTCGCCGTCCTGCAGCGCTTCCGCGTTGTGGCAGTACTGCGGGTCAAACGAACGAATCGGCGCGCCGGTGAGCTGGCGGAACCGCTCTGCACCGTCCGCGTGGTCGTGGTGGCGGTGGGTGATGAGGATGAGGGCGACCTTGCCTGCCTTGGCCTGCAGCACGTTGAGGTGGCCTTCATCCGCCGGGCCCGGGTCCACGACGATGCTGTACTCATCTTCCGGGTCGCGGATGACCCACGAGTTCGTGCCTTCCAGCGCCGCGTAGCTCGGGTTGGGCGCCAATACGACAGCGGCGGAGGTCGTCACAGGGCGCAACTGACTGTAAGCGGGGTGCTTCATGCCTCCAACCCTACCGCGTCCTGCACCATCAGCGCAGCACGGGGCATGCGCTTATCGACGCCCCTCCGCACCCTCCGCAACCTCAACCACGAGCTCGACTTCGACGGGTGCGTCCAGCGGCAGGACAGCAACGCCAACCGCGGAACGGGCGTGCTCACCGGCCTCGCCGAAGACCTCCTTCATCAGGTCGGAGGCGCCGTTGATCACGGCCGGCTGGCCGGTGAAGGCCGGGTCCGAGGCGACGAAGCCGACGACCTTGGAGATGCGGGTGACATTGTCCAGGCCCACGAGCGCGTCCACGGCGGCGAGCGCGTTCAGCGCGGCCTGGCGGGCGTACGTGTAGGCATCCTCCGCGTTGACCTCTGAGCCGACTTTGCCGGTGGCCGGCAGTGTGCCGTCGATAAGCGGCAACTGCCCCGACGTCCAGACCTGGTCGCCGACGCGCTTCGCGGGGACGTACGCCGCGACGGGCGCGGCGACCTGCGGGAGCTCAATGCCGAGCTCGGCGAGTGCTGCGGTCCACGATCCTGCCATGGCCTACTCCACCTCTCGCTTGAGGTACGCGACAACGTTATCCGGGTTGGGGCCCGGGGTGACGGAGACGAGCTCCCACCCGTCCTCGCCCCAGGTATCCAGGATCTGCTTCGTGGCGTGAGTAAGTAGCGGCACAGTGGCGTATTCCCATTTCTTCATGGCGACCACCCTACCGTGCCGCGCCACGCGACAGCGGGGCTTCTATTCTCGTGTCGGCTCAGGCACGACGAAGCGGTACCCCAGCCCCGGCTCAGTGAGGAGAAACTGCGGGTTCGTCGGGTCATCTTCCAGCTTGCGCCGCAGCTGGGAGGCATACACACGCAGGTAGTGACCCTGCCCTTCAAAACCCGGACCCCAGATCTCCTCTAGCAAATCCTCCTTGCGCACGAGTCCGCCGTGCGCGCGGAGCAGCGTGGTGAGCACACCCCACTCCGTCGGGGTCAGGTGGAGGACCTCACCGGCTTTGGTCACGCTGTGCTGCGGAATATCAATGCGCAGATCCCCCGCGCGAATGACCCCGGTGTTCTGGTGCACCGGGGACTGCTGCGGCGCACCGTGCCGCAACGCGACGCGGACACGGGCAAGCAACTCTTCCATGGAAAAGGGCTTGGTCACGTAATCATCGGCACCTTGGTCCAGCGCCGCGGCGCTTAAGAAGGGATCAGCGCGGGCCGTCAGGATCACCACGGGTACCGCGGACCAGCCGCGGATCCCGTCCAGCACCACGGAGCCGTCCATGTCGGGCAAGCCCATATCCAAGATGACCACGTCGGGCTCGTTGCGCGAGACGACCTGCAGCCCCTTTGCGCCAGTGCCCGCGACAAAGACCTCGTAGCCGCGCGCTTTAAAGTTGATCCGCAGCGCGTTGAGCAGACGCGGGTCATCGTCCACGATCGCAATACGCACTTTCCTATTCGTCATCGCTTTCTCCTTCCCGCTGCGGGAAACTTAGGGTAAACGTTGCCCCCGGGGTGGCTTCGACGGTGACCGTACCGCGCATTGCCTCGACAAACCCGCGAACTACTGACAAACCAAGACCTACGCCACTGTCGTTGTTGGTATCGCCGAGACGCTGGAACGCCGCGAACATGTCCTTTTGTTTCTCGGGCGGAATCCCCGGCCCCTCGTCCGACAAAGTCAGCTCTACTCGATCGTCCACAACTGCCGCGCTCAGGAGAATCTCCCCTGTTGGCGCGTAGCGCAGCGCGTTATCGAACAGGTTCGCCAGCACCCGCTCGAGCAGGGCGGCATCGGCGCAGCAGGTCATGCCCCGCAAGCTTTCATCGAGCACAAAGCGCTGCGTCTGCGCGCGCGAATGTCCAAACGCGCAAGAAGCAATCGCGCGGTGCGCCACCTCGTAGAGCTCCACCGCTTCACGACGAGCCGTCACCGCACCAGCACTCAGACGCGAGTGGTCCAACAGGTTCGTCACCAGAAGCGTGAGCTGGTCAATACTCGCAGCGGTTTCCGCCAACAGCTCCTCCCTATCCTCCGGGCTGAATTCCACCTCCGAGTTACGCAGCGAAGAGACCGCGAGCTTCGCCGTAGCCAGTGGGGTGCGTAGATCGTGGCTCACGCTCGACAACAGCGCGCGGCGCAGCTCATCTGCCGCCGCCACCGCGTTCACGCGCGCCGCCTCCTGGCTCAGCTGTTCCTCGCGCACCACACCCGCGAGATACCCAGCGACGACTGCGACCAGGGTCCGGTCGCGCGCCGACAACGCCGGGCCTTCCAGAGCCAGCTCGACAGTCTGGTCCTCACTGTGAACGACCGTCTCGATGTTTTTACCCGGGGCCGAACGCGGAATAGGGAGACGAGTGTGTTTTCGCTCCCCGCTGCCAGTGCTCTGAGATCCCCGTGCCGCAGACGAGGAGTACCACACAGCGAGGCTGTCGCCTGAGGCGTCAACAAGTTCGGCGCGGTGGCATCCAAACGCTTCGCCGACTTTCCGCACCACCGCGTCGATTGGTGCCACGTCGGCGTTGCGGTTGAGCACTGCGCGGGAGAAGACGGTGAGGAGCTCCGCGTCGCGGGCAGCTACGAGCGCATTGTGGCGCTCCCCCTTGGTCCTCCGAACCAAGATCCCCACGGCCACCGCGGTGGCAACCATGACAGCGGCGATCACCGCGTTCGCCGGATCTGCAATGTCAAAAGTATGTATGGGAGGGGTGAAGTACCAGTTCACCGCCAGTCCCGACGCCACCGCCACCAGCACTGCGGAGAGCAAGTCTGCAGCGAGGCTGACCAGGAGGATGAGTGCAAAATAGAACGCGGCGCAGGTGCCGGTGCCCAACGCCTGGCCATCTGCCGCGACAAGAAGCGCGGTCAACGCGACGAAGGCAAGAGCCGCCACCACCAACGACACCGCGCGGCGCGGAACCGAGCGCAGTGGGCGAAAGAGCTGAGTGACCCTGCGCGTTCGTTTGGGAGGCAGGTTCACAATGTGGCAGTCAATCTTGCCGGACTGGCGCACCACCGCATCCACCACAGAGCTGGGGCCGTGCAGCTCAAACCGTCCCCTGGAGGAGACCCCCAGCACCAGCTGCGTTGCATTGACACTCCGTGCAAAATTCAGCAAGGCTTCTGGCACCGAGTCGCCGGTGACCTGGTGCAATCGCGCGCCGACGTCCTGGGCCAGCGTTTGCAGCTTTGCCAGTTGCTGCGCCGACCCCGCTACGGACGAGGTACCGGATGCGAAAGAGTCCCCAAAGACCACGTGCACCACGTGTAGCTCCGCGGAAGACTTCGTGGCAATGCGACGCCCGCGCCGGATGAGCAGCTCGGCGTGCGCAACATTCTGCACAGCCACGACAACCCGCTCCCGCGCCTCCCACGTCTCCGTGATCTCCTGCTCGGCACGGTAGGCCGCCAGGGCTTCGTCGACCTGATCTGCCAGCCAAAGCAGGGCGAGCTCGCGGAGCGCGGTGAGGTTACCGACGCGAAAGTAGTTATTTAGCGCCGGTGCGATGCGCGCCTCGTGGTAGACCTGGCCGTCGCTCAAGCGCGTGCGCAACAGTTGCGGGGAGACGTCAATCAGCTCGATCTCGTCGGCGGCGCGAACCACCTCATCGGGCACCGTTTCCTGCGGCGCGATGCCTGTGATCTGCGTGATGACGTCGTTGAGGCTTTCTACGTGCTGGATGTTCAAGGTGGAAATAACGTCGATTCCCGCATCCAAGATCTCCTCTACATCCTCCCAGCGCTTCGCGTGCGTTTCGCCGCGAGGATTGGAGTGCGCGAACTCGTCGATAAGCACGATGCTCGGTCGCCTCCTAAGCACTGCCTCGGTATCCAACTCACCGGCGGCGATCGCGCCAACGTGCCGCCGCGGAATGACCTCGAGGCCCTCGCACAGCGACTTCGTGTAGGCACGGCCGTGATCTTCAACAATGCCGACGACTACATCAGTGCCGCCCCGCAGCAGTGTGTGCGCCTCACTCAGCATTGCGCAGGTCTTGCCCGAGCCGGGCGCAGCGCCAAGATAGATTTTGAGCCGACCCCGCTTAGAAGTCTGGGGTGTGGAGTGCGTGGACATAAGTCAATTCTCTTATGCGCAGGGCGGTGGCGTGGGCAACGCCATGTTCAGCGTGGTCACATTGACAGCGTCCTGGCCAAGAATCCCCAGGCTAGCGAGGTCAGTGTGGGTGGCAATCAGCTCCTCGACCTCCGCGACACTCATACCCTGCTCCCGCGCGACTCGAGGTGCTTGGAGTGCGGCGTACGCGGGGCTGATCCCAGGGTCGACGCCGGAACCAGAGCCGGTCACCGCGTCGCTCGGTACCTCGCCCTCCGCGACCCCTTCCCGCTGAGCAATTGCTTGCCGACGCTTGCCTATCTCCTCCTGCAGCACCGCACTACTCGCACCGTAGTTGCTCATGCCCTCGGCGCGAGGGAAGAAGTACGGGCCTTCGCTCATGCCATCTTGAATTTTGGCTGAGCCCGCCAGACATTCACCCTGGTAGAGCAGGCTCCCCTCCGCCGAATCCACCTTGATGCGGGAAATTCCCCACACCGCCGCCGGGTACGCCAAACCGAGGGCGAAGGTACACAGCAGTACTGCCACAAAACCGGCGATGAGGTTACGCATATAGATACGCATGACTATTCCTTTCCTACTGCAATCCCGGGAGGAGTGCGACGACCTGGTCAATGAGCCAGATCCCGATGAATGGTGTGAGCACGCCGCCCAGCCCCCAGATTCCGAGGTTGCGGCGAAGTAACGAGGACGCTGAAGCGGGGGTGTACGACACACCCTTCAAGGCGAGCGGGATCAGCGCGACGATAATCAGCGCGTTAAACACCACTGCAGAAACGATGGCCGACTGCGGTGAATGCAGGTGCATCACGTTGAGCTGTTCGAGGTGCGGCAGCTGCGCGGAGAACAACGCAGGCAGAATGGCGAAGTACTTCGCCAGGTCGTTGGCCAGAGAGAAGGTGGTCAGCGCGCCGCGGGTGATAAGCAGCTGCTTGCCGATACGCACGACGTCGATGAGCTTTGTCGGGTCCGAATCCAGATCGACCATGTTCGCGGCCTCCTTGGCCGCGGAGGTGCCAGTATTCATCGCCACGCCGACATCGGCCTGCGCGAGCGCCGGTGCGTCGTTCGTGCCATCGCCGGTCATCGCGACCATGCGCCCTTGTGCCTGCTCTTCCCGAATGCGGGCGAGTTTATCCTCTGGGGTAGCCTCGGCAATGTAGTCGTCCACGCCGGCCTCTTGTGCGATCGCGGCAGCCGTGAGCGGGTTATCGCCGGTGACCATCACCGTTTTAATGCCCATTGCGCGCAGTTCCGCGAAGCGCTCCGCCATGCCCGGCTTCACGACGTCGCTCAAGCGCACCACTGCCAGCACCCGCCGAGTCTCGTCCGCCTCTTCCACGGCAACAGGCAGCGGGGTCCCGCCTTCCTGCGCGATCTGGGTGATTGCCGCCTCAATCTCTTGCGGCCACTGGCCACCGGCCTCGGTGACCCAGCGGCGCACCGCGTCTCCTGCGCCCTTGCGCAGTTTGCGCCCGGCAAGGTCCAGGCCGGACATGCGAGTCGAAGCACTGAACGGGATGACCTCGGCGGTGCGTTCTTCCTCGCCTGCCCCGGAGGGCAGGTCGTAGTGCTCGGTCAGCCATGCGACAATCGAGCGCCCCTCGGGCGTTTCATCTGCGACCGAAGCCACGCGCGCGACGTTCGCTGCCTCGAGTTCATCGACGCCTTGCGCCACGATCAGGTCCGTTGCCTGACGGTTTCCGTAGGTGATGGTGCCCGTCTTATCTAGCAGCAGGGTCGCCACGTCACCGGCAGCTTCCACCGCGCGGCCAGAGGTGGCGAGCACGTTGTGGCGAACCAGGCGGTTCATCCCTGCGATGCCCACCGCAGAAAGCAGTGCCGCAATCGTCGTGGGGATCAGGCACACCAGCAGCGCGATCAGTGAGAGTGGGGACAGTTCAGCGCCAGTAAAAACACCCATTGGGGCAAGGGCGGTGACGGCGATGAGGAAAAGGATCGTCAGCGTAGACAACAGGATGCTCAACGCGATCTCGTTGGGTGTTTTCCTGCGCTCAGCCCCCTCCACCAGCGCGATCATGGTATCCACGAAGGTCGAGCCGGGCTCGGAGGTGATCGTGACAACGATGGAGTCGGACAACACGACGGTGCCGCCCGTCACTGCACAGCGATCGCCGCCCGCCTCGCGCACAACCGGGGCAGACTCACCAGTGATCGCAGATTCATCGACAGTGGCCGCGCCCTCGATCACATCACCGTCGCCGGGGATGGTCTCCCCCGCTTCAACCCGGACAATCGCGCCTCTTGTTAGCTCTGACGCCGGGACGACTTCGATGCCGTTGTCGGTCACGAGGTTCGCGGTGGCGTCGTCACGCACCGAGCGCAAACTGTCAGCCTGGGCCTTGCCGCGCCCCTCAGCGTAGGCTTCCGCAAACGCCGCGAACGCGATGGTAAACCACAGCCAAATCGTGATCACCCAGCCGTAGACACTCGGCGCAGCGATGGACCACATCGTGGTCAGCGCAGCGCCGACCCAGACGACGAACATCACAGGGTTCCGGGACTGCTCCAGCGGCGACATCTTCCGGGGCAGCGCCTGCAGCGCCGGGCCCACGAGACTGCTGCTGTCGTTGCGCTGCTTCTTTTGGGGTGTCAAAGTTTGGGTAGTCATGAGAGTGCCTCCGAAATGGGACCCAGGGTAAGAACGGGGAAGAACGTCAGTGCTGCGACCAGCACGATGACGCCAACCGTGAGCAAGGCGAAGGTGATGCCAGCCGTGGGCAAGCTCCCCGCGGTGGTTGCTTGGGCACGCTGCCCCGCAAGGCTGCCGGCCAGCGACAGCGCGAACACGATGGGCAAGAACCGGCCAAGCAGCATGACCACGCCAAGCGAGATCTGCCACCACGGTTCGGTCACCGTCAGCCCTGCGAAGGCGGAGCCGTTGTTGTTTGCCGCCGAGGTGAAGGCGTACAGCACTTCAGAGAGCGCGTGGGCGTTGTCAGGCGTGCCCGGCGCGCCAAAGTTCGTCGCGGACGCTTCAACCAGCGCACGCTGCGCAACCGACGCACCGACGCCGACCAGCACCAGTACCGGCATCGTCAGGATGTACAAGCTCACCGCGGAAATCTCCTGGCGGCCAATCTTGTTGCCCATGAACTCTGGAGTGCGACCGACCAGTAGCCCGCCGATGAACACTGCGAGCACAGCGACAATCACCAGGCCGTATAGACCGGTACCGACGCCACCCGGCGCGATTTCTCCCAACAGCATGTTGAGGATGAGCAGGCCGCCGCCGAGCGGCGAGTAACTGTCATGCATCGAGTCGACTGCACCCGTGGACGTCCCTGTCGTCGAGACCGCAAAGAGCGCGGACGCATCGATGCCGAGGCGCTGCTCAATGCCCTCCATGTTGCTTCCGGCCGCAGTGGCGGCACCTCCCACCACGGTGTGCTGCGCCCACGCCACCAGCATGACCATCACTGCCCACAGACCACCGGCCACCCCAAGGAGGGTATAGGCGTGCTTGTGGGATTTGAGCATGACACCGTAGGCGCGGATGAAGCTGAAGGAGATCACGAGCAGTGCGAAGATCTCCACCATGTTGGTAAAGCCCGTGGGGTTTTCAAACGGGTGCGCAGAGTTCGCACCAAAGATACCGCCGCCGTTAGTGCCGAGAAGCTTGATTGCTTCCTGGCTTGCCACCGGCGCACGCGAAATATCGACGCCGGACGCGCTCACCAGATTGGACCCGAAGGTTTGCATCGTGCCGCCCAGGATGAGCACAGTGGAAATGACCAGTGATAGCGGCAGCAGGATGCGGACAAGGCTGCGCGTTAAATCCACCCAGAAGTTTCCGATCAGCTGCTGGCCGGACTGCTCAGCCACCGTGTCGCGGCTATACCCGAGGTGGCCAATGCCGCGGATGAGCGCGGCAGCCACAGACATGCCAACGGCTGCGGAGGCGAAGTTCTGTACCGTCAGGCCAAGCATCTGCGTTGCGTTGGTCAGCGTGTCTTCGCCGGAGTAGGACTGCCAGTTCGTGTTTGACACAAACGACGCCGCGGTGTTGAAGGCCATCCACGGCTCGACCGCCGTGTCGCGAGCGTTGCCGAAACTCGGCAGCACCGTTTGCAACCGCTGGACTAAGTAGAGCGCGAGCACGGAAGCGAGGCTGAATCCGAGGAGTGCACGCGCATAGTTTTTACTGCTGTGCCCCCGGCTGGGGTCGACGCGCAGGATTGCGTAAATACCGCGCTCTACCGCCCAATCCCGCTCGGATGTGTAGCTGCGCGCCATCCAACTGCCCAGGGGAACGTACGCGAGCACCAGCAGCGCTATAAGGACGAGGAATTGCGGCAGTACCGCCGCTATTGCGTGCATCATGCGAATCGCTCCGGATCAATGAGCGAAATGACAAGGTAGACCACGAGGAGTGCGACAACGATGAGCCCGACTGTCGCGGTTACGGTACTCATCATTTTCCTCTCCTGATCTCATTAACCAGGGAGGGGCAGCCGAGCGTAAGGAACACGACCACAATGACGAAAAGGTCCAGCATCAGGAAGAGTCCTCCATGTGAACATGTGTTGAAGCGATTGCCCGATACGTGCTGCGAATCAGGCGCCGGTGCGATTGCACCTGCCACAACTCACGTTATGGCTAGTCAGCGTCGCTTCCGCATGTTCTTTGCGCGATATTTACACCCCACCTGCCAAACTTTTACGTTTTCTTTACGCGCCCACTTCCACCCGTCGGGAGAAGCCGTGAAAAGAGTGCGGCCCCGCTCAGAAAGTTGAGCGGGGCCGCAAGACGTACGTGTGTTAGAGCCCTTCGATTTCCTTTCCGGAGGACAGGTACTCGGCCCAGTCGGTCACATCGGGGTTCTTGCGCAGCACGGCGCGACGCTGGCGCTCGGTAAGGCCGCCCCAGACGCCGAACTCCACCTTGTTGTCCAGCGCATCCGCGCAGCATTCCATCTGCACCGGGCAGCGGCGGCAGATGGCCGCAGCCTTGCGCTGTTCCGCACCGCGGACAAACAGCGCGTCCGGATCGCCGTTGCGGCAATGCGCCCTGGTCACCCATTCCCCGCGATCAAACATGAGGTTGCCGTCTGCGTCACACTTTCGCGCGGTGGTAGAGGCTGCGCGCAGTCCGGCGTGCAGTTCGTTGCGTCCGAGTGTTGTGGTCATGGCGGGCTCCTTTCGGGAGGGCGTTCGTGCATAATTCACACCTTGACGCAATTTATACTACGTCAAGCCTGTGCGGCACCCACATCGGCCTACCGTTACCTTGCTGCAGGTTCCCAATCGCGGCCCCGCAACCTGGCAAATAAGCTTCAGGAATGCTGTATGCATTTTGCACCTGTAAGTGTATTCACATACCCCAACCCCTGTCGAATGGGTCACATTTTTGGGGGGAGATATGTATTCACCCGCGGCACGCCGATCATTTAAGGTAAAGGCGTGTCTGCACTGAGTTCCTTAGGAAAACTTCTCGCCGCGCTCCTCGCCGCCGGCGTCGCAATCGCGCTCTGCCTGGCCCCCGTCGCGGGCATCGGCGGCATGGCTATTGCCCGCACCGACGAGACGATGCAGTCAAACCTCTCCGACATGTCGGGCGGCGAGGTGCCCGGCGTGACCACGGTGACGGACGTCAACGGCACCCCCATCGCCTGGATCTACAACCAGCGCCGCTACGAGGTGCCCAGCGAGAAGATCTCGCAGTATGCAAAGGACGCCCTGGTCTCTACCGAGGATCGCCGCTTCTACCAGCACGAGGGCGTCGACATGCAGGGCTTTGCCCGCGCGATGGTCACCAACGTGCTTGCCGGCGGCGTGGAGCAGGGTGCCTCCACGATTAACCAGCAGTACGTGAAGAACTACCTCTGGCTCGTGGACGCAAAGGACGACGAGGAAGCGCAGGCCGCGACTGAGCAGTCGATCCCCCGCAAACTGCGCGAGATGCGCATGGCCTCGGACCTAGACAAGACGCTGAGCAAGGACGAGATCCTCACGCGCTACCTCAACCTCGTCTCCTTTGGTAACCACGCGTTTGGCATCGAGGCCGCCGCGCGCACCTACTTCGACACCTCGGCGAAGGAACTCACCCCGGACCAGGCCGCGCTGCTCATCGGCCTGCTCCAGTCCGTGGAATACCTCAACCCCTACACCAACCCAGACGGGGCGACCGAGCGCCGCAACGTGGTGCTGAACAACATGGCCGCGCAGGGCTTCCTGGACCAGCACGAGGCCGACGTGCTGGCGGGCAAGCCGCTGGGCATCGTGGATACGCCGCGCACCCTCCCCCAGGGCTGCCTCACCGCGGGCGACAGCGGCTTCATGTGCGACTACGCGCTGCGCTACCTCGCCGACAAGGGCCTGCCCCTGGAGCAGCTTGAGCGCGGTTCCTACACCATCACCACTACCCTGGACCCGCAGGTGCAGGAGTCCACGGTGCAGGCGGCGCGCAACAACGTCAGCCCGTACACCAACGGCGTGGCCGAGGTGGTCAACGTGATCAAGCCGGGCGCGGATTCCCGTGACATCCTGGCCATGGCCTCGTCGCGCTACTACGGCCTGGACCTGGAGCAGAGCCAGACCATCATGCCGCAGCCGACCTCCCTGGTAGGCAACGGCGCCGGCTCCGTGTTCAAGATCTTCACCGCCGCTGCCGCGCTGGAGCAGGGCTACGGTCTGGACACCATGCTGGAGACGCCCACCCGCGCCGTCGTCTACGGCATGGGCAAGGGCGGCGCCGCCAACTGCCCGCCCGACG
Source organism: Corynebacterium gottingense (assembly GCF_007559235.1). Lineage (NCBI taxonomy): Bacteria > Bacillati > Actinomycetota > Actinomycetes > Mycobacteriales > Corynebacteriaceae > Corynebacterium > Corynebacterium gottingense. Next base: position 125,664 of record NZ_VMHH01000003.1, read on the forward strand.
CGTACTGCGTGGAGAACGCGGGCACGTACAAGCCGCGCCTTTCGCTTCGCGACGCCCTCGCGCAGTCCCCCAACACCACCTTCATCCAGCTCGTGCAGCAGGTCGGTGTGGCGCGCACCGTGGACATTGCCGTGCGCCTGGGGCTCCGCTCCTACCTGGACGAGGGCTCATTTGGCGACGACCGCTCCGTCGCCCAGGCCGCCAAGGACGAGAACATGGGCGCCTTCGTCCTCGGCCCCACCGCCGTGAACGCGCTGGAGCTGTCCAACGTGGGCGCGTCGCTAGCCTCCAACGGCCGCTGGTGCGAGCCAAACCCAATCAGGTCCGTGCGCGACAAGCACGGCCAGGAGGTCTTCATCGACCGCCCCGCCTGCGAGCAGGCGATCGAGCCCGACATCGCGAATGCGCTGGCGCAGGGCATGTCGGGCGACGCCGTGAACGGCACCGCGAAGGACGCCGCCGCCGCGTCCGGGTGGAACGCCCCGGTCGCCGCCAAGACCGGCACGACCGAGTCCCACCAGTCCTCCGCATTCCTCGGGTTCACCCGCGGGATGGCGGCGGCGACCTACATCTTCAACGACGGCACCCAGACCACCCCGCTGTGCACCGGCCCGGTCCGCCAGTGCTCCTACGGCGACCTGTACGGCGGCAATGAAGCCGCCCGCACCTGGTTCCAAACCGCCTACGGCGTGCCCGGCGCGGCAGCGGCCGGCATCCCGGCCGCCAGCGGCGCCTTTGACAAGGGCACGAGGCGCGGGCCGATTGATCAGGTCGTCGGCTTGGACGCGAACACCGCGCGCGCCCAGCTCCAGGGCCTGGGCTACACGGTGACCGTCAACATGGTCGCCGGAGGCGGCGCGCCGTTCAACAGCGTCGTCTCCGCCGTCCCCGCGGATCCGAACCTTGCCCCCGGCAGCCTGGTCACCATCAACGCCTCCGACGGCTCGGGCGGCTCCGGCGCGGGCGCGGTCGGCGCCGGAGGCGCAGGCGGTGCGGGCGCAGCGGCCCCGGCGAACCCGTCGCCGGCCGCCCCCTCCGCCCCCGCACCGTCGGGCCCGGCGGCGCCCCAGGCGCCGGAGGCACCGGTCAACCTGGATGATATTGGCCGCCAGCTTGGCGACGCCGCCGACAACATCGGCAACATCCTCGGCGGAAACGGCCAGCAGTAGGCGCGGTCGGCGCTTACTGGGAGAGGCGCGCCTTGACTGCCTCAGAGATGCGCTTGCCGTCGGCGCGGCCAGCGGCCTTGGCGGTCGCCTCCTTCATCACCTGGCCCATCTGGGCCATGGAGGTGGCGCCGGTGGCGGACACGGCGGCGTCGACAAGCTCCTTGAGCTCCGCATCATCCAGCTGCTTCGGCTGGTAGCCCTGCAGAATCTCCGCCTCGGCGAGCTCGGAATCCGCGAGATCCTCGCGGCCGTTCTGCGAGTAGATCTCCGCCGACTCGCGGCGCTTCTTCACCTCGCGGGCGATGATCTTCTGGATGTCCTCGTCGGTGACCTCGTGCTTGGAGCCCTCGGTCTCCGCGGCCTGAATGGAGGCCAGCAGCATGCGGATCGTGCCGGTGCGCTCCTTCTCCTTCGCCTTCATGGCTTCCTTGAGGTCTGCGCGGATCTGATCTTTCAATGCACTCATAGGGCAAACGATACGCGACGCACCCCCACGACGGCGGGGGCACACTAAGGTTGGGCGGGTGAGCAAGCTGAAAACTATCGCAACGACCATCGGCGGCCTCGGCGCGGCCGGCATGGGCGCGCTGGCGTACGGCGCGAGCCAGACCACCAACTTCCAGCTCAAGGAATACGAGCTGCCGCTGCTCGCGCCCGGCACGCTGCGCGGGCAGGACTCCTTCGACGTCCTCCACATCGCGGACCTGCACATGATCCCGGGGGCGAAGCGCAAAGTGGAGTTCGTCTCCTCCCTCGACGCGCTCGAGCCCGACCTGGTGATCAACACCGGCGACAACCTGTCGGACCTGCGCGGCGTGCCATGGGTCCTCGACGCGCTCGGGCCGCTGCTCGACCGCCCCGGTGCGTTCGTCTTTGGCACCAACGACTACTGGGCGCCCAAGCCCGTGAACCCGTTCAAGTACCTGCTGAACCAGAAGCGCGAGCCGTCGTACGTGGACCTGCCGTGGGAGGGGATGCGCGCCGCGTTCATCGAGCGCGGCTGGTGCGACGCCACCCACCACCGCCTCGAATTCAAGGTCGGCGACGTCCGACTCGCGCTCGCCGGTGTGGACGACCCGCACCACGACCTGGACCGTTACGAGGAGATCGCGGGAGCACCCAATGCGGACGCGGACCTGTCGATCGGCCTGTTGCACGCGCCTTATCGACGCGTCCTCGACCAATTCGAAACAGACGGCTACGACCTCGCGCTCGCCGGACACACGCACGGCGGGCAGATCTGCTTGCCGGGCGAGCGCGCCATCGTCACGAATGCGGACATCGACCGCGAGCGCGCCTCCGGCCTGCACCGCTACGGGAAGATGTGGATGGAGGTCTCCAACGGGCTCGGCACCTCCAAGTACGCGCCGGTGCGACTGTTCTGCCCGCCGTCGGCCGCGCTACTGCGCATCACCGAACGAGCCGAGTAGGCGCTTGACCTGCCGTTTTGGCCAAACAGCGACGCTAGACTAAAGTATCCCAAGTACCGCTCAGCAGAGCAGTTACAACCGGGATATGGCGCAGCTTGGTAGCGCGCCTCGTTCGGGACGAGGAGGTCGCAGGTTCAAATCCTGTTATCCCGACAGTTACTGAAACCCCGCCCAGCAGGGCGGGGTTTTTGCTTTGCCTTGTTGGCGGGGTTGCGGTGTATGGGGGGCTGGGGCCGGCCTGGGCTCCGCTGGGGCTCGGCCGGGGCGTGTTTGACGAGAACACGATGACGAACACGCAGACTTTACTCGCATCCTCGTCATCCTGTGCTCGTCATCTAGCCGCATAGCATCAGACCCCCACACCCCGGCAGGCAACAGCCCCGTCCGGCCAAGCCCCATCGCTAGCGCTCGCCGTACAAAAAGAGGACCCCGCCGGCCGCGCGAAGCGTCCTGGCGGGGTCCATCCCATCCCTAACCCATTTCACCCCAGTGGGGCGAAAGGAGACCACTCATTTCCAAGCCCCTATTACTTGGAATGAGCCAGCAAAGCGTAACACACGGTATGCACCTTTGCTTATCCGCGCCCCTTTGCGCCGGCGAACGACACCACAGCAAGGACGAGACCAGCGCACGTGCCGGCCCAGAGCGCTGTGGTAGAGCCCCCGTTGCCGGCGGCAGACAGGCTCGCCGTCGTCCAGTGCATCGGGGTTGCGCCGGCGGCGTACTCCCAGACCTTGCCAACCGGTGCGGTGGATGCGGTCCTCCACAGCCAGCCGACCAGGCCGACTTGCGCCACGGCGAGGACGCCCGCGATGGGCAGGCCGACACGGGTACCGAGGGCAGCGCTCAGCACGTCGGTAAGCCCGGCGCTCGCGGCCACACCGACGACCAGGCCAAGCGCGAGCAGCCCGGCGGTCGCGGCGGTGAGCCCGCTGCCCAGGACTGCGACGAGGGCGCCGCCGGCCGCGGCGACGAACAGGCCGCCGAACCCGAGGATCCACCAGCGGCGGGCTGGGGCGAGGCGCGCGGCCGCGCCCGTGGCGGTGCCACCGAGCATGACCAGCGCCGCGATCAGCATCGCCGCGACCGGTGCGAGCGTGGACCGCGGCGCCGGAGCCTCGGAGGCACCAGCACCAGCACTAGAGCCAGCACCAGCACCAGCACCAGCCGCAGCCGGCATCGCCTTGCGGACGGCGGCGATCTGGTCTGAGGTCTTGTTGGCCATGTCGTCGATCTTGGCCGCGCCCTCCTGCAGCTGCGTCACGCCGTCGGTGGCGCCGGAGGCTTGGTCGTTGAGCGTGGTCAGGCCGTTGGCAAGCTCGGCGGCTCCGTTGGTGGCCGAGTAGATGCCGTCGTGGTAGGCGTACCCGGGCACGGAGAGCTGGTTGGCCACGTCGCGCGATCCCTTGCGCAACTCCTCGAGCTGGCCCAGCATCTCGGGCGGCAGCTGGGCGGTCTCCGCCTGTCCCCGCAGCCCCTCGAGCGCTGTCCGGGCCTCCTTCACGTCCGGGTCCTTCGCGTCCTTGGTGGACTCCAGGGTGCGGTCGATGGTGGCCACGACCTGGCCGCGTACCGCGTCGAAGCCGGCGACCTGGTCGGCCACTCCCCCGATGGCGTCGGCGACCTGGGTGGCGCCGCCCGCCAGTTGGCCGGTGCCCGCCTGCAGTTGGACCATGCCGTTGGACAGCTCCTGCGAGCCGGTTTGGGCGGCGGCGATCGCGTTGATCAATTCCTGCGAGGAGGTGTCGAGTTGGGACACTCCGTCGACAAGCTGCCCGGTGCCCTGCGTGAGGAAACCGGCCTGCGCGCTGGCCTCGCCGGCCGCCTTGCGAGCCTCCACCAACCCGTCCTGCCCGGGCGCCACGGCCGGGGCACCGGTGGTGTCGTCGCCGGAGCGGGTCCACGTGCTCGCGGGGCTTAAGGGCAGGAACACGCCGACGATGAGGACAAGGACGGCACAACAGAATCGCCATTTCATGCAACTCAATGTAACCCGAGTTGCTGGCGTGACTGGGTGCGGCGCACCGAAACGCGCTTATCGACGCCAACGCGCAGCAGCACCATTAATAAGGTGCGATTCAGCGCTGTTGCAGGTTCATCAAAACTGCCTGGTACCGTTTCAGGTGTTGTCGCCACGGCTGGGTGGCTCTGTGCGCGTGTGCGCTGCCCGGATCGGCTCACCGTGGCAGGCGCACACGAATTGGCCACCTATGTTTTGGAGAGGGTTCACCATGACACTCCCTGTCGTGCTCGCATTAGTTGCGGCGACAGTGATCCTGTCACCCATTCTCGTGCGCGCGATGGACCGCAAAGCCGGTTACCCGATCGCGCTGATCCTCGCGGCCGCCGCCGTCGTCCTTGGGCGAGAGTTCCCGGGCGTCGCCGACGGCCAGCCCCTTGAGTGGGAGGTGACTTGGGCCCGCGACATCCTCGGGGAAGGCAGCGCCGTATCGTTTGCGCTGCGCGCCGACGGGTTGAGCATCTTCTTCGCGCTGCTCGCCCTGGTCATCGGCACGGTCGTGATGACGTACTCGGCCGCCTACCTGCCAAAGCGGGACGGCAACACGAGCTTCTACACCATCATGACGGCGTTTACGCTTTCGGTCCTGCTGCTCGTGCTGGCCAATGACACGGTGGTGCTCTTCATCGGCTGGGAGCTGGTGTCCATCGCCTCCTTCCTGCTCATCGCGCGCTCCGGGTCCGGCGGCGAGGCCGGGTCCTACCGCACGCTGATGCTCACGTTCTTTGGTGGGTTGACGCTGCTGGCGGCGTTGGCGGTGGCGTCGATAAGCACTGGCACCACGCGCCTGACGGAGGTGCTCGCGTCGGATGTGTGGCGCGAGAACCCGGGCCTGACCACCACCGTTGCCATCCTGGTGGCGGTGTCCGGCTTTACCAAGGCCGCGCAGTTCCCCTTCCACTTCTGGCTGCCGGAGGCGATGGCCGCAGCCACGCCGGTCTCCGCGTTCCTGCACGCCGCGGCCGTGGTGAAGGCCGGCATCTACCTGCTGCTGCGCTTCTCCACCATCTTTTCCGACGTCGCCGCGTGGAACTGGCTGCTGCTCGTAGTCGGCCTGGGCACCGCGATCATGAGCGCGCTGTTTGCCATCACCAAGACGGACCTCAAGCACCTGACCGCCTACTCGACCGTGTCCCACCTGGGCTGGATCGTCGCCGCCATCGGCGTGGGCACCCCGATCGCGCTGGCCGCGGCGCTCACGCACACGCTCGCGCACGCGCTGTTTAAGTCCTCCCTCTTCATGCTCATCGGCGTGGTGGACCACGAGGCGGGCTCGCGCGACATGCGCCGCCTGGGCAAGCTGTGGGACAAGATGCCGTTCACCTTCGCCTCCACCGTCATCGCGGCCGCCTCCATGGCCGCGATCCCGCCGCTGTTCGGCTTCATCTCCAAGGAGTCCATCCTCGCCGCGTTCGAGGACACCGAGTACGGCATGGCGCTGCTGCTCATCGCCGGTTTCGCCGCGCTGCTCACCTTCATCTACTCCGCCAAGATCGTGTTCGGGGCGTTTTTCGACGGCCCGAAGGACATGAGCGGCGTCCACGAAGCGCCCGTCAGCCTCTGGCTGCCCGCCGCGCTGCCCGGCGCGATGTCGCTGGTCGTTCCCTTCCTGCTCGGTTGGGTCGACGGCCCGCTCGACGCCGCGGTCCACACGATTACGGGCAACACCGAGTACCACTCCCACCTGGCGCTGTGGCACGGCGTGAACGCCCCGTTCATCGTCTCCATGGCCGTGCTGGTCATCGGCGTCGCGCTCGTCGCGTTCGCCCGCCGCAGCATGTTCGCCTCGGTGGAGAACAAGCAGCTGCTGCCCACCAGCGGCAACGACCTCCTCGCCGCCACCGTCTCCGGACTGGGCGCCGTGGGCAGGGGCCTGGGGCAGATGGCCAACGGCTTCAACCCGTCGCGCCACCTGCTGCCCATCCTCATCCTGGTGGTCCTGCTGGGGCTTACTACCCTCCTGGGCACCGACGGCGTCGACGGCATGCCGCTCGCACCGCGCGCCGAGGGCATCGACGTGTGGTGGGACCTCATCCCGTTCTCCATCATCGCCCTGTCCGTGGTGGGCATGGTACTCACCCGCTCCCGTCTCGCGTCCGCGGTCCTGCTGGGCACTGCGGGCGTGGGCATGTCGCTGCAGATGCTCATGCTGGGGGCGCCCGACGTGGCGCTCACCCAGTTCCTGGTGGAGTCGCTCACCGTCATCGTCATCATGGTGGTGCTGCGCTACCAGCCGCGCATGTTCCCGCAGACCAACAACCGGCGCAAGCTGTTCGCCGCCATCTTCGCGGTCATCGCCGGCGTGGTCGCCTTCTTCGGCGTCTACGGGCTGCTCGGCCGCCACGACCGCTCGGACCTGGCGCTCTGGTACCTCACCGAGGGCGGCGAGGTCACCGGGGCGGACAACATCGTCGCGGTGATCATCGTGGAGTTCCGTGGCTTTGATACCCTCGGCGAGCTTTCCGTGCTGGGCATGGCCGCCGTGGTCATCGCCGCGGTAACCCAGTCCATGCCGCGCCACATGTTCGAGGCGGGCACCCGCCCGCGCCCGTTCGGCCAGTCGCAGTTCAACTCGCTGCCCGTGCGCAAGGGCGCGGCGCTGGTCGTGCCGATCCTCGTCGTCCTGTCCGTGCTCATCTTCTTCCGCGGCCACACCGCGCCCGGCGGCGGCTTCGTCGCCGCCCTGGTACTGGCCACGGCGTTCGGCCTGAACTACCTGTCGCGCGGCGCGGACACCGAGGTGGTCAAGCCGTTCACCCCGATCGCGCTGACCGGCTGGGGCATCATCATCGCCATCAGCTCCGGCTTCCTCGGCTTCCTCGAGGGCGGCTTCATGTACGCCATCCACGGCGAGATCGCCGGGGAGCACATGACGACGTCGCTGATCTTCGACTTCGGCATCTACCTCGCCGTGCTCGGCATGGTCACCCAGGCCATCAACGCGCTGGGCGGCTACCTCCGCCCGGGCACCGAGCGCGACAACCTGGACTACACGCGAGACGAGCCAGAAAACCCGCTCCCGGACGTGCCAGCGCCGGAGGAGCCGGAGGACGCGGTGGACGCACACCCGGCCCCGCTCAACCCCGCCGACAACCCCAAACCTATGCAGACAAAGGAGCTATAAACCATGGTCATGGCACTTTCTGTCGCAGTCCTCGTGGCCGGCGCCGTCTACCTCGTGATGCAGCGCGGCATGGTCCGCGTCGTCTTCGGGATGTCGCTGCTGGGCCACGCCTCCAACCTCACCCTGCTGGCCACGGGGGTCGGCGCCTGGCGCGGCGAGGCGTTCCCGTCGCGCACCGCGTTCGACGACCTTTCTGACCCGTTGCCGCAGGCGTTCGTCCTCACCGCCATCGTCATCGCGATGGCCACCACGACGATCATGCTCATGCTCGCGTCGCTGGGCAAGAACGATGACACCTTCGACGTGCCCAAGACGGTGGGCAAGTCCCGCGAGGGCGAGCAGTTCGACCCGAACCAGCTCTCCCCGTCCGCCCTGTCCACCGCCGGCCGCAACTCGCGCCTCAACCCGAAGAAGCTGGAGGCAAACAACTGATGTCAGTCGACGCGATCCTCCCCGTCTTTGTCGCCCTGCCCCTCATCGTCGCGGCCGTCACCGCGCTGAGCCCGAGCAAGACGCTTAACGACGCCCTCTCGCTCCTCATCCCAGCCATCAACCTGGGACTCGGCGTGTGGCTCTACACCTACACCGCCTCCCACGGCACGATCTCCCACGTCATCGGCCTCTACCAAGGCGGCGTGGGTATCTCCTTCGCCGCCGACCAGTTCTCGGCCGTGATGATCGTGACCACCATGATCGTGGCGCTGACCGCCAACTGGTTCGCCATCGCCGCGGGCGAGACGCAGGCCCGGTTCTACACGCCGCTCACCCTCGTGCTGGTCACCGGCGTCTCCGGCGCGCTGCTCACCGCTGACCTGTTCAACTTCTTCGTCATGATCGAGGTCATGCTGCTGCCCTCCTACGGCCTGATCGCCATGACGGGTACGCGCAGCCGCCTGCTCTCCGCGCGCGCCTTCGTGCTGGTCAACCTGGCCGCATCCACGATGCTCGTGATGGGCGTTGGCTACCTCTACGGCGTCGCGGGCGCGGTGAACATCGCCGCCCTGCGCGGCGCCGCGGCCGGCAACGGCCCGGTCACCGTGGCGATGGGCCTGGTGGTCATCGCCATCGCCGCCAAGGCGGGTGTCTTCCCGGTCCACACGTGGCTGCCCAGGACGTATCCGTCGTCAAGCGCTGCGGTGATGGGCCTCTTCTCGGGGCTGCACACCAAGGTGGCCGTGTACATGCTCTTCCGCATCTGGGTCGTCATCTTTGACATGGACCCGCGCTGGAACACCCTGATCATCGTGGTCATGGTGATCTCCATGCTCATCGGCGGCTTCGCGGGCCTGGGCGAGCACACGATCCGCCGCGTGCTGGCCTACCAGATGGTCAACGGTATGCCGTTCATCCTCATCATGCTGGCGTTTACCAGCGCGGGTGCGGACGCACGCTACGCTCTGGCCGCCGGCCTGATCTACACGCTGCACCACATGATCACCGTCGCCTCGCTCGTGCTCAACTCGGGCGCGATCGAGGAGACCTACGGCACCGGCGCTATCGGCAAGCTCTCCGGCCTGGCCCGGCGCGACCCCTTCACCGCGACCGTCTTCGCGGCCGGCGCTTTCTCCATCGTCGGCTTCCCACCGTTCTCGGGCCTGTTTGGCAAGGTGACCATCACCATGGCCGCCGCCAGCGCGCACGACTGGCGCACCTGGGTGGTCATCGCCGCCATCATCATCGCCTCCTTCGGCGCGCTGCTGTCCATGATGCGCGTGTGGAAGGAAGTGTTCTGGGGCCGCCCGATGCAGCAGTACCCGGACGCGCTCAACGTGCGCTGGAAGTTCCTGCTTCCGTCGCTCGCGCTGATCGTGCTCTCGCTGGTGATGTTCATCGGCGCGGGCCAGCTGTGGGGCGTCACCACCTCGGCTGTCGACGACCTCCTGGACGTCGACGCCTACTCCACCGCCGTTCTGGGCACCGACCCGATCGGCATCCCCGACCTCGACTCGCTGCAGGGAGGCCAGCACTAACATGGCACAGCAATCTGCACTGAAACGCGTCGGCCACGCGATCGGATACGGCGCCTGGCTGATCAAGGAAATCTACGCCGCGGGCATCGACGCCACCGTCGCCGCCTTCAAACCAGACTCCGGCCTGCGCCCCTGCGTGATCTTCTACCCCATGCGGGTGCGCACCGACTGGGAGCGCTTCTGGTTCTCCACGTCCATCACCGCCACCCCGGGCACGCTCTCGCTGGGGTTCCGCCACGCGGCGTCTGAGGGCGGGAGCGACCTGCTCATCGTGCAGGCCGCGTTTGGCGACGACCCCCTCGGCGTCATCGAGGACCTCGCCGACATGGAGGAACACCTCAAACCCTCGCTCAAGGACACGCCTCTCGACGCCTCCAAGGTCCTCTGGAAGCCCTACAAGCACTTGGGGCCCGACCTGGACCACGAGCACGCAGAGAACCTGCCCGCCGCAGAAAGGATGGACTAACCCATGTTCCAGACCATCATGACCGTCTGCATCGTCATCATGGCGCTGAGCCTCCTCGCGGGCCTGGCCAAGATCATCGTCACCACGGACGAGCTCTCCCGCTCGGTGCTGGCGGACCTTGTGTTCTACGCTATGGTCGCCATCTACCTGGTGTGGACCCTGTTCAACCAGAGCATGATCACCTACGAGATCGCCGTCTTGGCCGCCCTGGTCTGCGGCGTGATCCCCACCATCTCCATGGCCCGCATCATCTCGAGAGGACGCCGCTAGTGAGCATCATCGAAATCATCGTCGCTGTCCTGGTCATCATCTCCACCATCTTCGTGGTGGCCACCGCCTCCCTGCAGCTGCGCGCCCCCGACGCGCTCACCCGCGCGAACTTGCTCGGCCCCCTCGTCTGCCTCGCCTTCCCGCTGCTGATCGTGGCGAACCTGCTGATGAGCTGGTCCACCGAGGGCTTCAGCATCAACGCCTTCATCCGCGCGATCCTGGCCATCGCCGGCGTGTGGATCATCGGCTCCGTCGGCTCCTTCGTCATCGGCCGCGCCATCCACGGCGTCACCGTAGTGGACCCGAAGGACAAGACCTCGCGCAACGTGCCGCAGTAGGCGCTACAGCCAGCCGCGTTCGCGGGCGATGGTGTACGCCTCGAAGCGGTTTTCCGCCCCGGTTTTCGCAATCGCGGAGGAGATATAGTTCCGCGTTGTGCCGGTGGCCAGGTGCGCTGCGCTGGCGATCGCCTCGATAGCCCCGCCCTGGCCCGCCAGTTCGAGTACCTCGGCTTCCCGCGCAGTCAGCGGCGATTCCCCGGCAGCAATCGTGGCGGCTGCCAGCTCCGGGTCAATGTAGCGTTTGCCTGCGTGCGCCGCACGGACCGCCGCAGCGAGCTCGCCGGCCGCGGCCGTTTTGGGCAAGATGCCGAGCACTTTCGAGTCCAGAGCCCGCCGGACAACGCTTGGCCGCGCGTGGCTGGTGACGACGACCACGTGGGCGTCGATAAGCGAGGCGACCTCAATGCCATCCGCCCCACCTTGCCCAAGCTGCAGGTCGGTGACCACAACATCCGGGCGCGCGGCGGCGGGCAGCGACCGCCACCACTCGAGGAATCCCGCGCCCGAGTAAGCGACATGCAGCACGTCAATGTCCTCCTCCAAGCCGATGAGCATGGCGAGGGAATCGGCCACCAGCGTCTCATCATCAATCAGCGCGACCCTGATCATGCGCCCACCTCCAGTCGCACGCGGAAGCATTCAGCTGTTCGCTCCACGCTTATCGACGCCCCATGCGCCGCCGCCCGCCGACGCAGCCCCTCCAAGCCCGTACCGCTCCCCTCTCCAGGGCGCGGATGGTTGTTCACCACAGTGATCGCGTCCGGCTGCAACTCAATCGACACCGCCGTGGCCTGGGAATGGCGCAAGATGTTGGTCGTGGTCTCGCGCACGAACCACGCGGCGGTCACCCGCAGGTCCGGACGCACGTCGTCGCTGGTTCCGGCCATGGAAACCTCGGCGCCGGCGCCGCCGAGCACCTGCTTCGCGCTTTCGAGCTCGGTGGCGAGGTCCGGGGTCCGATAGTTGTTCACCACGCTGCGCATATCGGCGGCTGCGCGCTGCGTGAGCTGGTGCAGCTCACGCAGTTCCTGGGGCACGCGCGGATCATCGCGCTCGGCGAGCGCGAGCGCAAGCTGCGACTTGATCGTCAGCGCCGCAAGATGTTGCCCCATGGTGTCGTGGAGATCCTGCGACATGCGCAGACGCTCCTCCGCGGCGGCGAGTTGCGACTCCAGACGGCGGGCTCGCTCCGTTTCAATGATCGCGCGGGAAAACCACGTGGTGAAGGGGACCGTGACCACGCACGCGATGCTGTACACCAATACGATCGCGGCGATCTCCACCGAGCCGAACAGGAATACGCTCGCGAGCGCGCACGCGAGGGGAAGCGTCGTCCACATCCGCTGCTTGGCCATGAAGGGCAGAAAGGCAAGCTGGATGCTAAAGAACGCCGCCCCGACCGCGATCGCTGAGGCCGCCTTCCACTCCGCCGGGCCGAAGAGGAGCACCACCGCGCACACCGCCAAGACAATAAGGTGGGCGAGCATCCCCCACCGCAGCCAGCCGCTGCTGTGCTCGCGCGTCTCCAGACGCAACTCTGGCCTGGTTTCCAGCACCACCGTCCCGACAAGACTCGCCAGCACCGCAATGCCCACGCCAACGAACGTCTCGGCGTGGGTTGCCCCCGAGCGCTTCACAATGACCGAGGAAAAGGTCCCGACGAACAGCCACAGCGTCCCAATGAGCGACCAGCGGTTGAGCGTGAGGAACCGCGACGAGTGCTTCGGTTCTGGTTGCTTCGCCGAGGTGCGGGGCGGTGTTTGCGTCATAGTGTGCTCCGAGCGTAACAGTGGTCTCACACCTCGCGGTGCGTTTCCCAGCGCATGCGCCGATACCCCACCGAGATCAGCACCGCGGCCCACACCGCGAGCAGGAGCATCGGCGTTGCCGCGCCTGCCAGCAGCGAAGCGAACGAGCCTTCGCCGACCCAACCATCGCGAAAGACGTCGCTTGCCAGCACAAAGGGTGTCCGGTTGATGACGTTGGCAAGGGACTCCGGAAGGTGCTCACGTATACCGGTCTGCGAGAAAAACACGAGCATCAGTACCGGCATCGACGTGATCTGCGCGCCTTCCGCGTTCTGGGTAAAACGACTGGTCAGCATGGCCAACCCGTGGGAGACCGCAACGCCGAGCAGCATCGCAATCACCATGATCAACGGGTTTTTCGGCCACACGTGGGGTACCGGCGGGTCAATCGGCAGCACCATGGACATGCTCGAAAACGCGACTACCACGATGACCGCCAGCACGAGGGTGAGCGCAGCAAGCGGGAGACAAATGGCAGTCAGAAGCTCCCAGTCGCGGGACTCGCCCGTGCGCAGACGCTTGAGCACCCCCTCGTCGCGCCTGGTCACCGCCATGGAAAGCGCGGGATAGAACACGCCGAAGCTCAGCGCGAACAACACGAACACCTCAGATGCCGCCGCGGTCGACCCCACCGACTGGTCCCCGACCAGCCACAGGAAGAGTGGCAACAGTAGCGGGAAAACGAGGCCGGCGAAGACAAGCAGCCGGTTGCGGGTGAACTGCAGCCACTCGGCGCGGCCGAGGGCCCGCAGCCTGCGCGCGGCGTGGTTCGTGGGGTTCATCGTGGTCGTGCTCATGCTTCTTCGTCCTTTCGGGTGGTGTGGGTACGTTGCGTTGCTGCGACGCCGTGGAAGACTCGTTCCAAGTTCGCGGGCTGCGCTACAAATTGGGCCAGTTCGAGGTTCCTCTCGCGCGCCCACTGCAGGATTGCGGAGGCGTCGTCCTGCAGCCTGGAGGTGTGCACCGATACTTTCGTGCCCTCGGAAATGTCGGTGCTGTGCACCAGCGCCCCGGGAAGGTTTGGCAGCGCAGGGGCTGATGTGCTGTGCAGTACGAACTCGATGGTGGAGGGCACCGTGCTCGCTAACTCCGTGGTCGTGCCCTCGACCTCGATGCGGCCGCCGTGCATAATCGCGATGCGGTCGCAGAGGAACTCGGCCTCTTCGAGGTAGTGCGTGGTCATCACAATCGTCACCCCACGGTCCTTCAGTCCGCGCAGCAGCTCCCACACGCGGCGGCGGGACTCAGGGTCGAGTCCGGTCGTCGGCTCATCTAAGAACACCACGTCCGGATTTCCCAGCAGCGCGCAGGCAAGGTCAAGGCGCCGCTGCTCGCCGCCTGACAGCGCCCCGACTGTCACCTCACGTTTATGCGTCAGCTGGACGTCTGCCAGCACGTCGTCGATTGGCAGCGGGGCGGTACACGTGCCCGCCCACATGGTCAACGTTTCCTCCACGGAAAGGGCGCGCGGCAGCCCACCGGACTGCAGCATGATGCCGGTGTACGGGCGGAGGCGTACCCGATCCGCCACCGGGTCCATCCCCAAGACGCGCACCTCGCCCGCGCTCGGTGCGGCGAGCCCCTCCAGGATTTCCAGCGTGGACGTCTTGCCCGCGCCGTTGGTGCCCAACAGGCCGTACACCTCGCCGCGGGCGACATGGAGGCTGAGGCCGTCGACGGCGGTGAACTCGCCGTACCGGCGTTGCAAATTATCTACTTCGATGACGTTTTCCATGACTTCTACCCTGCCGAGAATGCATCCCGGCTGGTAGAAGCGTTTGTCACCAATTGCGCATGACAAAAGTCATGCCCGTTAGGGTCCGCGGCCGCGGACCCTAACGGGCATTGGCTTACGCAGCGAGAGAGGAACTACTTCTCCTGCTCGGCGCGCTTCTTGGCCAGGGACTCGCGGACCTTGGTCTCCAGGTCTGCGTCGACCTTGCCCCAGTAGGCGTAGACGCGCTCTTCCACGTCCTTGTTCTTGATGGCCATCATCTTGTTGATGATGTTGTGCACGAAGCGCTCCTTGGCCGCGTCGTCGAAGACGTCGCGGTAGAGCGTGGTGGCCTGGCCGAAGTCGTCGTCCTCGGCGTGCTTGACGTAGGCGTCACGCACCAGGTCGGTGCCCTCCGGGTCCGGGTTAACGTAGAGGTTCTCCGCTTGGCCGTAGTCGGTGAAGTTGGAGGAAGAATCCTCGTTGTTGTCCAGGTAGCCGGCGCCCTTGTCGGTGCGGTTGGGCACGTAGTTCGGCTCGTTCTCCTCGTTGAAGAAGTACGCCATGCTGCCGCGCTCGGAGTAGGTGTTCACCTCGTTGAGCGGGCGGTTGACCGGCAGGTCCTTGTAGTTCGCGCCGATGCGGTAGCGCTGCTGGTCGGAGTATGCGAACACGCGGGCCTGCAGCATGCGGTCCGGGGACAGGCCAACACCCGGGACCAGGTTGGCCGGGTCGAGCGCGAGCTGCTCAATCTGGGCGTGGAAGTTCTTCGGGTTGCGGTTAAGCACGAAGTAGCCGACCGGGATCAGCGGGTAGTCCTTCTGCGACCAGGTCTTGGTCAGGTCGAAGGGGTTGAAGCGGTAGTCCTTTGCCTCCTCGAACGGCATGATCTGGACCTTCACGTCCCAGATCGGGTAGTCGCCGTCTGCGATGGCGTTGAAGAGGTCCTCGCGCTGGAAGTCCGGGTCGGTGCCAGCCTTCTCGGTGGCCTCCTCGTCGGTGAAGCACTCCCAGCCCTGGCGGGTCTTGAAGTGGTACTTCACCCACACCGGGGTGCCTTCCTCGTTGATCCACTGGAAGGTGTGGGAGCCGAAGCCGTCCTGGTGACGCGAGGTCTTCGGGGTGCCGCGGTCGCCCAGCAGGTAGGTCACCTGGTGCGCGGACTCAGGCGTGCGGGTCCAGAAGTCCCACTGCATCTCGTCGTCGCGCAGGCCGGAGTTGGGCTGACGCTTCTGAGAGTGGATGAAGTCGGCGAATTTTAGCCCATCGCGCATGAAGAACGTCGGGGTGTTGTTGCCCACGATGTCGTAGTTGCCGTCCTCGGTGTAGAAGCGCAGCGCGAAGCCGTGGACGTCGCGCCAGGTGTCCGGGGAGCCGGCCTCACCGGCGACGGTGGAGAAGCGCGCCGCCATCGGGGTCACGGTGCCGGGCTGGAACAGCTTGGCCTTGGTGTACTTGGACACGTCCTCGGTGATGTGCAGCTCACCGAAGGCGCCGTGGCCCTTCGCGTGCGGGATGCGCTCCGGCACGTTTTCCCGGTTGAAGTGGGCCAGCTTTTCAATCAGGTGGACGTCGTTAAGCACATTGGCCCCACGACGACCCTGGACGATCGACAGGTGCTCCGAGGCGACCGGCTGCCCACTCAACTCGGTGGTGCGGCTGTTGCCCGCGGGGCGCTCGCCCTTTGCAACGATGTCTTCTGCCTTGCTCTTCTCAGCCATTGGTGGCTCCTCCTTGACTGTCGCTAGCACGTACCCCGCCAAGCCTAGGGAATTTCGCGCGCGCTGGTAGCCTAAGCATTCGTGAGCAGCACAGACGACGACTACGTCACCGAACTCGCGCTGAAAGCCGGGCGCGGTGACAAGGCCGCGCTGACGCAATTTATCGCCGCCACACAAGACGACGTCTGGCGGCTGCTCGCCCACCTCGCCGGTGCCGAGCACGCCGACGACCTCGCGCAGGAAACCTATCTGCGCGTCCTCGGCTCGCTCCCCCGGTTCAAGGCGCGCTCGTCGGCACGCACCTGGCTGCTCTCGCTCGCGCGTCGCGCGTGGGTCGACTCGGTGCGCCACGACATGGCGCGGCCCCGCAAATCGGCCGCCGAGTACGACGAAGTGGCCGCGCAGGAAGCCAGCCCCGATGACGCGAACGCCTGGTCAGAGGCTATCGACGCCCGCCTCCTCCTCGACAGCCTCCGCCCCGAGCGCCGCGAGGCCCTCGTGCTGACCCAAGTCCTGGGCTACACCTACGAGGAAGCGGCGGAGATCACCGGCGTGCGCGTTGGCACGATCCGCTCCCGCGTCGCGCGCGCGAGGCGTGACCTCATTCACCACACCGAGGCGGAATAAGCACGGTCACACACGGTGAGCTAGGTCACGCTACACTTGTGGGCGGAAATCATACGAACATTCTTGAAAGTAGTGAGCCTCCCATGCTCAAAAACGCCATTGGCATTGCCTTCGCGTTCATCGGCGTCCTCGTCGGCGCCGGTTTTGCCTCCGGGCAAGAGACAATGCAGTACTTCATCGCGTTCGGCACCCAGGGCATCTGGGGCGCGGCCTTAAGCTCCGCGCTCATGCTCATCGCCGGCGTCTCCATCCTCCAGCTTGGCTCGTACTTCCAGGCCAACGAGCACATGGAGGTGCTGGGCAGCGTGTCCAGCAAGGTCATGTCCTGGATCCTGGACATCGCCACCATCACCACCCTGTTCTCCATCGGCTTCGTCATGTACGCCGGCGCGGGCGCCAACCTGAACCAGCAGTTCGGCTGGCCGGTGTGGATCGGCGCGACACTCATGCTCGCGCTCGTGCTGGTCATCGGCATGATGGACGTGGATAAGGTCACCGCCGCTGTCGGCGCAGTGACCCCGCTGCTGCTGTTCTTTGTCATCTTCGGCTGCATCTGGACCCTGTGCACCAGCGACCTCGACTGGTCCAACCTCAACGTGCAGGCCCAGGAGGTTTCCACCACGCTGCCCAACTGGTGGATCTCCTCCCTGAACTACACGGGGCTCAACGCCATCTGCGTTGCCTCCATGGCCCTGGTTATTGGCGGCAACTACCTGGACACGCGCGCCGCGGGCCTGGGCGGATTCCTCGGCGGCATGGGCTACCTCGTCATGCTGCTCCTGCTGTCCTGCGGTCTGCTCGCCGCGGTGGGCAGCATCGCGGGCGATGACATGCCGATGCTCACCCTCATCACCAACATCCACCCGGTCCTCGGCTTCATCATGTCCCTGGTCATCTTCGGCATGATCTTCGCCACCGCACTCGGCATGTTCTTCGCGCTGGGCAAGCGCCTGGCCCGCGGCCGCCAGGAGCGGTTCCGCCCCATCTTCATCACCACCTGCCTGATCGGCTTTGCGCTCTCCTTCGTCGGCTTCAAGACGCTCGTGTCCGTGGTCTACCCGATCCTGGGCTACCTGGGCATCCTGCTCGTCGCTGTCCTCGCCGCCGCGTGGCTGCGCAGCTCGCAGAAGCTCCGCAAGGAAGGGAATCGCCGCCGCCGCGCCCTCGAGCTGACCCGCCTCAAGCTGGATCCGCGCGAGCGTTTTACCAAAAACGATGAGAAGGAACTGGACTACATCATCCAGGCTTCCATCGTGGACAACGAGGAGCTCGAGGCCGCTCTCGAGGATGAGGTGGGCCAAGAGCTTATCGACGACAACGAGGTCGAATACGACCCCGAGGACCGAGACGGCGACGTGGTCTACGTCACCTACACGGACCCGCAGTCCAAGGAGGACTACGCCAAGCACCCGGACGAGCCGTGGAAGGGCAACCCGAGCGAGGAGGACCTCGCGGCTCAGTGGGCCGACGACGAGGCGGAGCGGGAGGACGGCGGCAGCACCGTCGTCAGCGAGCGGTAGCTCCGGACAGCGTGGCGTCGCAAAGCATGCTCCCCGCTTAACTGCCATTGAGAGCAAATGACGATACTATTGCAAAGGTTTACCCGAACATCCCTGATTTCTTACGGAAAGATTTCATGCTTAAAAACGCAATAGGTATCTCCTTCGCCTTTATCGGCGTGGTTGTTGGCGCGGGTTTCGCATCCGGCCAAGAGGCAATGCAGTACTTCTCGGCGTTCGGCACTGACGGCATTTACGGCGCCATCCTCGGTTCCGTGCTCATGCTCATCGCCGGCGTGTCCATCCTCCAGCTCGGGTCGTACTTCCAGGCCAACGAGCACATGGAAGTGCTGGGAAATATTTCCAGCAAGGTGATGTCCTGGATTCTGGACATCGCTACCATCACCACCCTGTTCTCCATCGGCTTCGTCATGTTCGCCGGTGCGGGGTCGAACCTGAACCAGCAGTTTGGCATCCCCGTCTGGATCGGCGCGGTGCTCATGCTCGCGCTCGTGCTCGGCGTGGGCATGCTCGACGTGGATAAGGTGACGGCCGCGATCGGCTCGCTCACCCCGTTCCTGCTGGCCTTTGTCATCTTCGGCTGCTCGTACACCCTCATCACCACCGACATTGACTGGCACAGCATCAACATGTCCGCAGAGCAGGTCAACACCACCCTGCCGAACTGGTGGATGGCGGCGCTGAATTACACGGGCCTCAACGTGATGTGCGTGGTCTCGATGGCCCTCGTGATCGGCGGCAATTACCTGGACACCCGCGCCGCGGGCCTGGGCGGCTTCATTGGCGGCATGGGCTACCTGGTCATGCTCATGCTGCTGGCCACCGCGCTGATGGTCAAGATTGACACGGTCTCCGGCGAGGACATGCCGATGCTGACCCTGATCAATGACATCAACCCGATCCTGGGCACCATCATGGCGCTTGTGGTCTTCGGCATGATCTTCGCCACCGCGATGGGCATGTTCTACGCGCTGGGCAAGCGCCTCTCGCGCGGCCGCGAGGACAAGTACCCGATCATCTTCAGCGTGACCTGCCTGGTCGGTTTCGCGCTCTCCTTCGTCGGCTTTAAGACGCTGGTTGCGTACGTCTACCCGGTCCTCGGCTACATTGGCATCCTGCTCATCGTCGTCGTCGCTGCGGCATGGTTGCGCGGCGCCCAGAAGCTGCGCAAGGAGGGCAACCGCCGCCGTCGCGCCCTCGAGCTGACCCGCCTCAAGCTGGATCCGCGCGAGCGCTTTACCAAGAACGATGAGAAGGAGCTGGAATACCTGACCAGCAAGTCCGTCATCGAGGAGGAGGAGTTCACCGAGGCCCTCGAGGACGAGGTGAGCCAGGAGCTTATCGACGACGACGAGGTCGAATACGACCCCGAGGACCCCGACGGCGACGTGGTCTACGTGTCCTACACGGAGCCGCAGTCCAAGGAGGAGTACGCCAAAAACCCGGACGAGCCGTGGAACGACACCACCGTGGACGACATGATTGCCAAGGAGGAGGCCGAGGAGGCCGAGTCCGGCGACGACGCCGACACGGGCAACGGGAACGGCAGCACCCGCCTGTAGCGGCCGCCTAGCCGCCGAAAAGGTTGTTCACGCGGGACACGATCCCGCTGAACCAGCCCCCAGATGCCGCGCCGGACTCGGACCCCGGCAGCGCGGCGGGCAGTACCGCCGTCTCGCTGGTCGGCTCAGCCGAGGTCGTGGGCGCCTCCGAGGTCGCCACCACCGCGACGGGCTGCGCAGCCACGGGGGTCGGGGTCGGACGCTCCCCCGCGCTTGTCGCGGGGGCTTTTTCGTCCTGTTCTTGCTTGCGTTCGCTGGTTTCCGGCGCGGGCGCCAGCGTGGACGTGACGGTGGCTCGGGCGCGCTTGCCGGTGCCGCTGGTGTCCAGGCGCACCTTGAACTCATCAACCACGGCGCCGCCCTCCGTCACCTGGACCGTAGCGTAATCGCTGCCATTGGCGGACTGCGGCGCGGTAAGGCGCAGCCCGTTCGGACGGGAAATGGCGCTCCAGCCCGCGGGCAGCGTGCTTGGGTCTTCAGAATTCATGCGCAGCGACGCCCCGCTCTCCTTCGCCGTTACCAAGAACAGCGTTTGGCCGGGTTTGATCGTGGTATTAGACCACTTGCCCGTCTCCGCCGCCAGCGCGCCAGGCGCTGGCGTGACGGCCCCCATAGCCCCCAGGAGCAGAGCGCCGACTGCTGCGTGTGCCGCGAATTGGGCACGGTGGCGTCGGCGTCGAATACTCATAGCCACTATTTTTGGCGAAATCTCAGCTACGGGCAACTCACTTTATGGAATTGCAACCGTTTGTCGGCCTGCTCGTGACCTATCGCAGGACGACCGTATTGCTACACCAGCAGCTCGGCGATCTGGATCGTGTTCAGCGCCGCGCCCTTGCGCAGGTTATCGCCGGAAACGACGAAGATCAGGCCACGGTTTCCCTCAACTGTCTGATCCTGACGGATGCGCCCAACCAGGGACTCGTCCTTGCCCGCGGCGGCGAGCGGCGTGGGCACGTCCACAACGGAGACGCCCGGCGCGTCCGCAAGCACGGCCCGTGCCTCGTCGGGCGTGATCGCCTTGGCAAACTCGGCGTGGACCACCATTGTGTGGCCGGTGAAGACCGGGATGCGGACGCAGGTGCCGGCGACGTTGAGCTCGGGGATCCCCAGGATCTTGCGGGACTCGTTGCGCAGCTTCTGCTCCTCGTCGGTTTCCTCGGTGCCGTCGTCAACAAGGTTGCCCGCCAGCGGGACCGCGTTGTAGGCGATCGGGGCGGCGTAGGGGCCGAGGTCCTCAGGGGCGAGCACGGAGCCGTCCAGGGTGAGCTCGGTGTTCCGGTCGCCGATCTCCGCGACCTGGTCCGCCAGAGCCTTCACGCCCGCCAGGCCAGAGCCGGAAACGGCCTGGTAGGAGGCGACGCGCATGGTGGTAAGCGAGGCTGCGTCATGCAGCGCCTTCGCCACCGGCATGATCGCCATGGTCGTGCAGTTGGGGTTGGCAATGATGCCCTTGGGCAGGGCCTTCGCGTCGTCCGGGTTGACCTCGGAGACAATGAGCGGAACCTCGGGGTCCTTGCGCCACGCGGAGGAGTTGTCCACGACCTTCACACCAGCCGCGGCGAAGACCGGGGCCCACTCCTTGGAGGTGGAGCCTCCCGCGGAGAACAGGGCGATGTCGATGTCCTTGACGGAGTCCTCGGTGACCTGGGTCAGGTCCTCCACGACCACCTGGGTGCCGCGGTAGTCCAGCTTCTTGCCCGCAGAACGCGGGGAGGCGAAGAAGCGGACGGTGTCTGCCGGGAAATCGCGCTCCGCGAGGATGGTGCGCATAACGCGCCCGACCTGCCCGGTTGCTCCGACGACGGCGATGGTGGTCATGGGGAAAACAGCTCCTTGAAAGCGTTGCGGTTATATACGGTGTGGCGTGAGCTTAGCGGCCGGTGCCGGCGTAGACCACGGCCGGCTCGTCGCCGCCGAGGTCGAAGCGATCGTGGATGGCGCGGCACGCGTTGTCTAGCTCGGACTCGCGGATCACGGCGGTGATGCGGATCTCTGAGGTGTTGATCATCTCGATGTTCACGCCGGCGTCGCGAAGCGCCTCGGCAAAGTCAGCGGTGACTCCAGGGTGCGACTTCATGCCCGCGCCGACAAGGGAGACCTTGCCAATCTCATCGTTGTGGGTCACATCGGTCCACCCCTCGTCCTGCTGCAGCTTGGTCAGCAGGGTCATGGCGCGCGGGCGGTCCGCCACCGGGAGGGTGAAGGTGATGTCCGTCTTCTTCTCCTCGCGGGTGGAGATGTTCTGCAGCACGGTATCAATGTTGATCTCCGCGTCCGCGAGCGTGCGGAAGATCTTCGCGGCCTCGCCCGGGGTATCCGGGATGCCGAGCACCGTGATCTTTGCCTCCGACTTATCGGTGGCGACGCCGGACAGGACTGCTTCTTCCATGGGAATATCCTCCAATGCTCCGGCGACGAGAGTGCCGGTGTCGTTACTGTAAGACGAGCGGACTCGCATGGGCACGTTAAACGCGCGCGCGTACTCGACGCTGCGCAGCACCAAAATCTTCGACCCGGACGCGGCCAGCTCAAGCATCTCCTCAAAGCAGAGCTTGTCCAGCTTGCGGGCGTCCGAGACAATGCGCGGGTCCGCGGTGTACACGCCGTCCACATCCGAGTAGATCTCGCACTCGTCCGCGTTCATCGCCGCGGCGAGCGCCACCGCGGTGGTGTCGGACCCGCCGCGGCCCAGGGTGGTGATGTCGCGCGTATCGCGGTTCACGCCCTGGAAGCCAGCAACGATGGCGACCTTGCCCTCGTCCACCGCTTCCTGCACGCGGCCCGGGGTGACCTCTATAATGCGCGCGTTACCGTAACGCTCGGTGGTGATCACGCCGGCCTGGGAGCCGGTGAAGGAGCGCACGTCCACGCCGAACGAGGCCACCGCCATGGCCACCAGCGAGTTGGAGATGCGCTCGCCCGCGGTGAGCAGCATGTCCATCTCGCGCGCGGGCGGGGTCGGGTTGACCTCCGCAGCAAGGTCCAGGAGCTCATCGGTGGTGTCGCCCATTGCGGAGCACACCACGACGACGTCATGCCCGGCCTTCTTCGTGGCAACGATTCGCTCAGCGACGGCGCGGATCCGCTCCGCGCTTTCGAGGGATGAGCCTCCGTACTTCTGGACGATCAGTGCCATTGGTGTTGTACGCCTTCCGTTCAGGTGACAATTCTGGGGCCGCGCAAACGTTGCAAACCCGTCATCCAACCTTAGCGGGCGAAAACTCACGATTCGAGGTATCGCACTAATATAATTCTGCGTGCACAACAACTATCTTGCGGTCGGCTTCGCATTCACGTCCGCGCTCCTGATCGCGGTGGGCACCGTCTGGCGCCACCAAATCTTGCGCGCCGGACGCGACCAAGGGGAGGTCAATGACTCCCCGCTCAGCGCCCTCAAGCGCCCCGCCTGGTGGTTCTCCCTCGCGCTCGCGCTCGCGGCGTACGGCTTCCAAGCGGTCGCGCTCGCCTTCGGCTCCCTGCTCGTCGTGCAGCCCGTCCTCGTGCTCTCCCTCATGCTCACGCTGTTGCTCTCCGCGCGCGTCGAGCGCCGCCGCATGTCCGCCGCCACCTCGTTCTGGGCCATCCTGCTCACCGTGTTCGTCGGCGTCGTGGTCGTCGTCGGCCGCCCGCTGCCCGGCGAGCGCGCGCCGCACACCTGGGAGTGGCTCACTGCCGTCGGCATCGGGCTCGTGGGGCTCTTTTCGACGTTCGCGTTCGCCCGCGCCCACTCCGCGGCCGTCCAAAGCCTCGCCTTTGGCATCCTCTGCGGTGCCATCTTCGGCTACCTGGCCGTGTTTTCCAAGGTGGCCGTGGACGCCTACGTCCACGGCGGCGTCCTGGGCATCCTCACATCCTGGCAGTTCTGGGCCATGCTCGCCTGTGCCGTAATCGGCACCGTCGTGCAGCAGTTCGCCTTCGGCGCGGGCAAGCTCGCGACTACGCTGCCGGCGATGAAGGTCGTCGAGCCACTCGTGGCCCTGACCTTGGGACTTGTACTTTTGGGCGAAAAGTTCTCGCTGTCCGGGGCCCTCGGCTGGACAGCGATGGCGCTGCTCATCGCGGGCATGCTGTTCAGCGCGGCGATGGTGACGCGCGTGAGTATTCGGTAGCGGTGGCGTCGATAAGCACTCCCTGCATATAAATATGTGATCCGCGTGACACAGTGGCTGGGCTATGTAAGATGTCTGGCATGTCACACAGGCAGCTACTCCTTCTACGCCGCGGCGGGAATCAGGCCTTTTACTAACACGGCCGGCACCCCGTCGCGGAGTTCGTGTTTGCCGGCCGTGAATAGTGCAAACGCCCACCCGTGGAAGGAATACCAATGAGCAACGCCAACGACTTTTACGTACCCCGCGAGATCCAGACCCCGAATGGCCCCAAGAATGAGGGCCAGCCGGCATGGAACAAGCAGCGCGGGTCCCAGATGCCAGCGGACCGGTACCTGACGTTCGCCGAAGAAGTTGAGGACATTTCCCTGCCGGACCGTACCTGGCCGGACAAGAAGATCACGGTCGCGCCGCAGTGGTGCGCCGTGGACCTGCGCGACGGCAACCAGGCGCTGATTGACCCGATGAGCCCCGAGCGCAAGCGCCGCATGTTCAACCTGCTGGTGGAGATGGGCTACAAGGAGATCGAGGTAGGCTTCCCGTCGGCCTCGCAGACCGACTTCGACTTCGTGCGCGAGATCATTGAGAAGAACATGATCCCGGAGGACGTGACCATCCAGGTCCTGGTGCAGGCGCGCGAGCACCTGATCCGCCGCACCTTCGAGGCCTGCGAGGGCGCGAAGAACGTCATCGTCCACTTTTACAACTCCACCTCCAGGCTGCAGCGCGAGGTGGTCTTCCGCAAGGACCGCCCGGCGATTAAGAAGCTGGCCACCGACGCGGCCGAGCTGATCAAGTCCATCGCGGAGGACTACCCGGATACGCGCTGGCGCTGGGAGTACTCACCGGAGTCCTACACGGGTACCGAACTGGACTTTGCCAAGGAGGTCTGCGACGCGGTCGTGGACGTCATGGAGCCGACGCCGGCGGACCCGATGATCATCAACCTGCCGTCCACGGTGGAGATGATCAGCCCGAACGTGTACGCGGACTCGATTGAGTGGATGCACCGGAACCTGGCGCACCGCGAGTCCATCATCCTGTCGCTGCACCCGCACAATGACCGCGGCGAGGGCGTCGCCGCCGCCGAGCTGGGCTACCTGGCCGGAGCCGACCGCATCGAGGGCTGCCTGTTTGGCAACGGCGAGCGTACCGGCAACGTGGACCTGGTCACCCTGGGCCTGAACATGCTTACGCAGGGTGTGGACCCGCAGATCGATTTCTCGGACATCAACAAGATCCGCCAGACGGTGGAGTATTGCAACCAGCTGCGCGTTCCGGAGCGCCACCCGTACGGCGGCGACCTGGTCTTCACCGCCTTCTCCGGCTCGCACCAGGACGCGATTAATAAGGGCCTGGACGCGCTGGCGCAGCGCGTGCACCCGACCGCTTCCTCCAACGATGTCACCTGGGAGGAGCTGCGCGACACGGTGTGGGAGGTGCCGTACCTGCCCATCGATCCAAAGGACGTGGGCCGTACCTACGAGGCTGTGATCCGCGTGAACTCGCAGTCCGGCAAGGGCGGCGTGGCCTACATTATGAAGACGGACCACGGCATCAACATGCCGAAGGCGATGCAGCCCGAGTTCTCCGCGGTGGTGCAGAACATCACCGACAGCGAGGGCGGCGAGGTCAACTCCAAGAACATGTGGGACATCTTCGCCGGCGCCTACCTGGACCTGGACTCCCCGCTGGAGCTGGTGGACTACGAGGTCACCGGCGCGGTCGCGGAGGACGACGACTCCGCGGTCCAGGTGACGGTGGACTACAAGGGCGAGCGCCACGAGCTGCGCGGCACCGGCAACGGCCCGATCGCCGCGTTTGCAAACGCGCTCGAGTCCCTGGGCATCGACTTTGAGGTGCAGGACTACTCGCAGCGCTCGCGCACGGCGGGCGACGACGCCGACGCGGTCTGCTACATTTACGCCGACGTCGACGGAGCTACAGCCTGGGGTGTTGGCATCGCCGCGTCCACGACGCGCGCGTCGCTCAAGGCAATCACCTCAGCCGTGAACCGCGGCCTGACCGCGGGAAAAGCTGGCGGGGTGTAGCCAATCACCATCGCAAGTCCAACGTTTTGCCACCCCGCTTCGGGGGAGACGGGGTGGCTCGGGGATCCTGAGTATGTGCCCAAGTCTCTTAAGTGGTTCACGCACGTCGGACCACTCGCCTCCCGACGCTCTCTCAGTCGATTTCTAACAGAACGCGCGTTATTGCACGTAAACCCCGTAAATTACACGATTGTTCAACAGGCACACTTCGTCCCGATTACGACGACACATATACTTGATCTAGAACCGCCAGTTGCAGCGCAGCGCAAGTTCTGAACCGGGAAGACACCCGGCGCGTCGAATATCACCGCACTCTGAGATAGGCTGCCAACAAAGAGCAACGTGACACAACAACATCCCGTCCATATTCCCAATCCGAACAGTAAGGTGGAGAAGGATCATGCAAAGCCCGAACTACGTGGTTCCCGACCACGGGATCGGCGCCGTCCGAAGCATTCCTACCTGCGATGTGGATCAGGCACTTGTGCGCAATTACCTGGCGAATGCCCGCGACGGGCACGCCGACTTCCAGGTCACGCTGCTGCAGCGCGGCGAGGACGCAGGCTTTTACATCACCGCTGACGGCAACATTCTGGGCACGATGGCCGAGCACGACGCGCTGGAGTACCAGGAGCTCGCCCACATCACCGAGGCGGGCCTGACCCCGGAGGTCACCGCCAGGGCCGAGTCGCTTGCCGACGGCACCGTGAACCTCACCCTCCGCCTCCCCCGCCCGGGCCTGTGCATCCCTGCCAACGAGCCCCCGACCGAGCCCTGGGCACTGCTGGACGGTACCGGCCCCCGCGTCGTGTCCTACCTGCCGGACGCTGCGGAGCGCGACATGGATGACCGGATGAGCTTGCTTGTCCGCCTCGGCTTCGACGAGGCCGGTGACGTCATCGCCTGCCTGGGCAAGGGCGGCGTGGGCACGCTGGACCCGCGTACCGCGTCCGAAATCACCCCGACGCTGCGCAACCTTGAGCAGCGCGGCCTGATCGTGGTCGTGCGCGGCTACCACGCCCCCACCGCCAACGGCGTCGAGCTCACCGTCAACCTCAGCGGGGTGGACGAGACCGGTCCCCCGAGCGAAGTTTCGCCGGTGCCGTTCCTCCCGCTGCCGGAGGCGCAGCGAATTCCGGAGTTCGCCACCGTCGGCGCCCCGAACGGGGCATCCTGCGGGCGCCCCTCCCTCGCGTCGGGCGAGCTCACCGGCGGCTCGACCCCACTGGCTCCCTCCCCGCTGCTGGACGAGCCGGCGCCGGCGGAGCCCGAGGTGGACCCGGCGTCGCGCGAGGTCGCCGCAGCGACGGTGGCAAAGGACACTCAGGACGCTGACGAACCTGCGGGTGTCGTGGCCGCGCCCACCACGCTCATCGGCGAACCCGAGGAGAGCGTCACGGAACCCGATCAGCCTCGGCACCGCTTCCCGCACTTCCGCGCCGACGACGACGCCGAAGCTGCCGCGCTCGCCGCGGAGCAAACCACGGACATGCCAGTCACAGCGGTCACGGAGGACACCGTGAAGAAGCCGGCGGCGGCGAACCGCCTCCACCCGGCTTGCATCGCCGCGGGCACGCTGCTGATCCTGCTCACCATCGCGGGCGTCATTGCCATCAGCACCCAGTGGAACGGCGGCAACAGCGCCGCGGCGCGCACCTCGCCGGCGAGCTACGACGACACCGTCGTTGCCTCCGCGGAGGACCCGCAGGATCCGGCTGTGCTGGACCAGTAAGCCAGGGCTCGGGCCGCACCGCCCGGGGCCCGACTACTATGTGAACAATGACATCGAACGAGTCCTACCCCTATGTTGCGCTCTCCGCGCAGACGACGGGCATCCACCCGTCCACCGGGCGGATCCTCACCGTCGATGCCGTGACCTTTGATGACGGTGGCCGCGTCGGCGAGGAGTTCCACGCCGTCATCAACCCCGGTTGCGACCCAGGCCCCCGCCACACCCACGGCCTGAGCACCCACGAGGTCGCCCAGGCCCCGCGCTTTACCCGCTTCCTCAAGTCGCTGGACAAGCTTCTCGACGACCGCGTGCTCGTCACCTTCGACACCCCCACTACCTGGGGCTTCATCGTCAGCGAGGCGCGCCGCGCCATGAGCGCCGCCGCCCGCGCCAACCGCTCGCGCAAGAAACGCAACGGGCGCCGCCGCCAGCGCGTGGGCCACGTCCCGCACCCCACCCAGATCGTAGACCTGTTGGCCGCAGCGCGTCGGCAAGGCGTGGTGCCCACGGACCTGCGCATCGGGGCCGTCGCGGACCTGATTGGTGTGGCCTCCGAGTCGCCGGTGGCCAATGCGGAGCGCGCCGCCCGCCCCGAGGCGGAGATCTCGCGCGAGCAGACCCTCAAGCTGGTGGCCATGTACATGCAGTTGCGCGAGCACGGCGAGGTGCCTGGCCGCGCGCCAGACGAGCTCGCCGCGGACCGCTTCGGCTTGCAGCGCTCCACCGTGCGCGTCGACGCGGAGAAGGCCGGCGCCGCGGCGGATAACCCCGGAAAGTATTCCCCGGAGACCGGCCTGCGCAAGGGCATGGAGGTCGTGGTCACCGACGACATCGCGCTCGAGCCCGACACGCTTATCGACGCCGCCGTCCGCGCCGGCCTGACCTACACCGAAAAGCTCACCCGCGAGAGCTCCGTGGTGGTCACGGACGCCCTGGCGAGGGGCGCGTCGCCGGACGAACTCCGCGGGAAGGCGATGCACGGGCACCGCAAGGACATCCCGCTACTGACCGGGGAGGAGTTCCTCACCGCCGTGGAGCAGATGGGTTCTGCAGAGCGCGTGCACTAACGTAGAGCGCATGAATCCGAGAGGACGCCTTGCACGCATCCGCACGAACGCCGCGCTCACAGCGGCGAAGCTCGCCACCACCGCCTCCCGCGCCACCGGTCGCGGCGCAGGCGGCATGATCGGCGGCCTGGTCGCGGGCGCGATCGACCCGAACATTATGGACGGCCTGGGCCGCGGGCGGCCCACGGTGCTGGTCACCGGCACAAACGGCAAATCCACCACGACCCGCATGCTGGCCCAGGCGCTGCGCACGACGTACACGGTGGCCACGAACGAGGGCGGCGACAACATGGACGCCGGCATCATCTCCGCCCTCATGGCGGGCGGCGACGCCGCCAACATCGTCCTCGAGGTGGACGAGCTCCACGTCCCCCACGTGGCGGAGAGCCTGGACGCGGACGCGCTCGTGCTGCTCAACCTGTCGCGCGACCAGCTGGACCGCGTGGGCGAGATCAATAAGATCGAGCGGGCGTTGCGCGCGTGTGTGGAAAAGCGCCCCGAGATGACGGTGGTGTCCAACTGCGACGACGTCCTCATGACGTCGGTGGCGTGGGACCACCCCAACGTGGTGTGGGTGTCCGCGGGCGCGGGCTGGGTCAATGACTCGGTGACCAACCCGCGCGGACCCGGCTACGTCGTGCGCACCCCGGAGGGCGACTGGTACGCCACCGAGAAGCTCGCGGACGGCACCGAGTTCCGCCGCCCCTCCCCCACCTACACGGTCGATGCGCAGGGCCTGACCACCCCGTCCGGCCAGGTGCCCATGCACCTGACGCTGCCCGGCCGCGCGAACCGCGGCAACGCCGCCCAGGCCGTCGCCGCGGCCGTCGAGGCCTACGACGTCCCGCTGGGCAAGGCCGTGGGCGCCGTCGAGGGCGTGGACAATGTGGCCGGCCGCTACGCCACGGTCACGCTCGACGAGCACGAGGTGCGCCTGCTGCTGGCCAAGAACCCGGCCGGCTGGCAGGAGGCCCTGACCATGCTGGACCGCGACGCGGACGGCGTGGTCATCGCCGTCAACGCCCAGCAGGGCGACGGCGCGGACGTGTCCTGGCTGTGGGACGTGAAGTTTGAGGACTTCGACGGCATCGCGGTGAAATCCGCCGGCGAGCGCGGCACGGACCTGGCGGTGCGCCTGCTGTACGCGGGCATCGAGCACGAGGTGGTCCATGACGTGGTTGAGGCGATCCGCGCGTGCCCGCCGGGGCGCGTCGAGGTGCTGGCAAACTACACCGCGTTCCGCGACCTGAAGCGGGACCTGGCAAAGCAGGAGGATTACCGTGGCTAAGCAACTGACAATCGGCCTGATTCTGCCCGACGTCCTGGGCACCTACGGCGACGACGGCAACGCGCTCGTCCTGCGCCAGCGCGCCCGCATGCGCGGCCTCGACGCGGAGATCCGCCCCTTCCTGCTCACCGACGAGATCACCGCCGACTGCGACGTCTACACGCTCGGCGGCGGCGAGGACTCGGCACAGGTACTCGCCGCGGAGCGCCTCAAGGCGTCGCCAGGCCTGCAGCGCGCCGCCGACAACGGCACCCCGATCCTGGCCATTTGCGCAGGCCTGCAGGTCCTCGGCCGCTCCTTCAACGCTGCCGGTCGCTCGGTCGAGGGCATCTCGCTTATCGACGCCACCACCACCCCCCTTTCCACCCGCGCCATCGGCGAAGTCACCACTACCCCGGCGACCGAGCTCCTCACCGAGCCCCTCACCGGCTTTGAGAATCACATGGGCGGCACCGTCCTCGGCCCGGACGCCCAGCCGCTCGGCCGGGTCACGCGTGGCGTGGGCAACCTGGACAGCACCGTCGAGGGCGCGGTTCAGGGCAGCGTGATCGCCACCTACATGCACGGCCCGGTCCTGGCTCGGAACCCGCAGCTTGCGGACCTCCTCCTCGCCCGCGCCCTCGGCGTGGACACCGCGGAGCTCGCCCCGCTGGAGCTGAACGTGGTGGACGCGCTGCGCGCCGAGCGGCTGAAGTAACGAGTCCCGCTTACAGCTTCAACCGGCCGCTAAGCGCGCGCGACAGCGTGAGCTCGTCCACGAACTCCAAGTCGCCGCCCAACGGCATACCCGACGCCAGGCGGGAGATGGTCAGCTCCGGGAAGTCCTTGAGCAAGCGCACCAAATAGGACGCGGTCGCCTCGCCTTCGGTGTCTGGGTCGGTGGCCAGGATCACCTCGCTGACCTGCGGCGAATCCTCGCCGTCGCGGTCCGGCAGCACCCCACCGATGCGCTTGAGCAGTGGGGCGATGGCGAGATCCTTCGGTCCAACGTTGGCCAGCGGGTCCAGCGCCCCGCCGAGCACGTGGTAGCGCCCGCTGTACTCGCCGGTGCGCTCGATGACCTGGATGTCCTTGGCGTCCTCCACCACGCATACCGTGGTGGCATCCCTGCCGGAGTCGGCGCAGATACGGCACACCTCGTCGCGGGAGACGTTGTTGCAGATCCGGCAGAACGTCACGCCGTCGCGCACCGCAGCCAGCGCGGAGCGCAGCCGGTCAATGTCCTCCGGCTCCGTCTTCAGCAGGTGGAAGGCGATGCGCTGGGCGGATTTGGGGCCGACGCCGGGTAAGCGCGAGAACTCGTCGATCAGGTCCTGCAGCGGGCCTTCAAACATGGCATTGCCTCCTTGGTTTGCTCTGGTTTGCGGGGGTACTACACGCCAAAGCGCCCGGCCCCACGGCCAGGCGCTACAGACGTAAAAACGGTGCGGTGCTTAGATGATGCCGCCGAACGGGATCTCACCGTCACCAGCGGACTGGCCGCCGGTCGGGCCGCCCTGCTGGCCCAGGCCGGAGCCGCCGGTCAGCGGGCCGATCTTCTCCTGCGCGAGCTCGCCGGCCTTCGTGTGCGCATCGCGGTACGCAGCGAGGATAAGGTCCTGCAGGGACTCGACGTCCTCCGGGTCCACCGCTTCCTTCTTGATCTCCAGGTTGGTGATCTCAGCGCCGCCGGTCATGGTGACCTTCACCAGCTCGCCCCCGGCGGTACCGGTGACCTCAGTAGCCAGCAGCTCTTGCTGGGCCTGCTGCAGCTGCGCCTGCACCTCCGCCGCCTGGCGGATGAGGTCCTGCATATCGTTCGGCATGTTCGGCTCGGTCATGGTGTGCAACCTTTCTCAGTATTGTTTCCCCGACTGGGGCGGTGAGTTCCCGGCCTAGTGTACCCGTTCCCGCGCGGGCTTCCGCGCCTGCTTGCTACCAGCGAACGGCTACATCGGCTTCGCGCCGAGTTCCTTACTCAACAGCTCCATGGCCACCTCGGTGGCGTCGCGGTGATCGATCGTGCCCTCCTCCGAGAACGCCTGTTCAGCCATGTCGCGCTCCTCGTCCTCGCGCGTGTACGCAGGGGCCGGCTGCGGTGCCGGCTCTGGCTGCTGCGGTGCCGGTGCCGCCTGTGGCTGTGACTGTGACTGTGCCGGAGCCTGCGCCGGGTCCTGCGGCAATCCGTCGCCGTCGGCGTACGGGTCGTAGTCGGGCTCGTCGTCCATCGGCTCGGGCGGCAGCGGGATCTCGTCGCGCTCGCGCTGCGCCTTTTCCGCAGCCTTCCGGCTCGCCGCCTGCGCGGCAGCCTTCCAGTCGTTGGCTGCGTTCTTTTGGTTCTTTTGGTTCTTCTGGTTCTTCTGGCTCGTCTGTGCTGTGGGCGCCCCCGCAGGTTCCTCAGGCGCCGGCTCGTTCGAGGGGGTCCCCTTGTTCGGGTTCCACACCTGCTCCACACGCTGCGTCGCCCCCGGTCGCACGTTCGCCGCGGCCGGGTCGGTGCCCACCACGCAGCGCACCTGCACGCGGCGTCCGAGTTTCTCCTCAAACACAGCGACGATGTCGGCGTTGTTGCGGTCCGCGTTGATGCGCTCTGCAAGCGCGCCCGTGTTGTGGCCGATCACGAGGGTCTGACCATCCATGCCAAGGGGCTTCGCCTCCGTGAGCATGATTTCCGCGACCTTGTTGCGCTCGCCAACGGACTGGCGCAGCCGCGTCCAATCGCGGTGGACGCGCTCGAACAGCTCGTCAGGGTCCTGGGAATCCTGGGCCTGAGCAGCCGCAGGCTCTTGCGGCGCGGGCTCCTGCTGTTTCGGCTCCTGCGGCGCGGGCTCGGCTGGCGCAGCCGGCCTGGCGGGTTCCGCGGGCGGGGTGGGCTGCGGCTTTTCCTGCGGCGGAGTTTCCTGCGGCGCCTCCGCGCGCTGCTGCGACTCCGGCCGCGGAGCGCGCTGCGGCGGCGGGGTGGACTTGCTGCGTACCTGGCCTCGCCCACCGGCAGCCGCCGCTGCTGCCGCGGCCGCGGCAGCAGCGCCGCCACCAGCACTGCCGCCAGCAGGGCCGCCGGACGCTGGCTGCTGCGCCGGGGCCGCAGAACCGGGAGCGGGAGCTCCGGCCCCAGCATCGATGGTGAGCAGGTGCGCCATCATGACCTCAAGCAGCAGGCGCGGAGAGGTCGCGCCGCGGAGGTCCTGGATGCGGTGGTTGACCTCTGTGGCCAAGGCTGAGAGCTGCGCGGGGGTGAACTGCTCGGCTTCTGCGCGGAGGATGTCGGCGCGGTCCACGGGGGCGTCGACAAGCCCCTGCCCAAACGCGTCAGGGACGGTGCGGACCACGAGCAGATCGCGCAGCCGATCGAGGAGGTCGAGGGCGAAGCGGCGCGGCTCGTGGCCGGACTCGATGACGTTGTCGATGGTGTGGAAGATGGCGGAGGCATCGCGGGAGGCGAGGGCGTCCACGGCGGCGTCGAGAAGCGAAAGGTCCGTCACGCCAAGCAGCGGCAGCGCCAGGTCGTAGGTCAGGCCGTCGGGGCCGGCACCGGCAAGCAGCTGGTCCAGCACAGACAGGGTGTCGCGGGGCGAGCCGCCGCCCGCGCGGATGACCAGCGGATAGACAGCATCGTCGACCTGCGCGCCCTCCTCGGCCACGACGTGCTCGAGCAGCTCGCGCATCGCCTGCGGGGTGAGCAGGCGGAACGGGTAGTTGTGGGTGCGGGAGCGGATCGTGCCCAGCATCTTCTCCGGCTCGGTGGTAGCGAAGATGAAGATGAGGTGCTCCGGCGGCTCCTCCACGATCTTCAGCAGCGCATTGTTACCGGACTGGGAAATCATGTGCGCCTCATCGATGATGAAAACGCGGTAGCGCGACTCCGCCGGCGCGAACATGGCGCGCTCGCGCAGGTCGCGCATGTCGTCGACGCCGCCGTGCGAGGCCGCGTCCAGCTCCATCACGTCCAGGTTGCCGGACCCGCCCGGCGCGAGCGACCGGCACGAGTCGCACACCCCGCACGGGGTGGACGTCGGCCCCTCCACGCAGTTCAGGGAGCGCGCGAGGATGCGCGCCGACGAGGTCTTGCCGCAGCCGCGCGGGCCTGAAAACAGGTAGGCGTGGTTGATGCGCCCGTTGTCCAGGGCGGTCGACAGCGGGACTGTCACCTGCTCTTGGCCAATTACTTCACCAAAGGTCGCGGGACGATATTTCCGGTAGAGAGCCACGCCGCCCAAGTTTAGGCATCACGGTGCCAGTCGGCCATTGCGGCCCCGCGCCGCCGCATCCGCCGCTCGAGCACGGCCCCGCCTTGCTCCGAGGCAATGGCGAACTCGTCGTCCGTAAGCAGCACCAGCTCCAGCAGAAGCGTCAGGCGCCCGGGCTCGCGCACCAGCGGCGTGCCCTGCTCGAACAGGCGCGGCTCGCGCAGCCACCCGTGCCGCACACTCACCCCAGCCGGCAGGTCCACCCGGTCAAGCAGGTGCTCCAGCAGCACCCCGGGCTGCGCGGGCACGCCCAGCTCCAGGACCATCGTCGCGGCGGCACCCAGTGCGGCACCGAGCAGTTGCTTATCGACGCCCGCGTGCACCACCATCTCGCACCGCACATCCGTACCCGTCTCCGATTCGAGCGCGAGCCCGGTATCTACCTCGGAGAACCCGCAGGTGGCGGCGATCCCCTCGGCGGCGAGGGCTGGGAAGGGGGCGGGTGGGGCGTCGATAAGCATGGGCTCGGGAGGTAGCAACGACCCGAGCCACTCGGCAGCCTGGTTAGGCCTCACGCTGCTCGATGGCGGCGAGGAGGACGCACAGCGCGACGCCGTCCATCGCCTCGACGACCTCATCGAGCGGCGGCAGCGACGGCGCGAGGCGCAGGGTGCGGTCGTGCGGGTCATCGTGCAGCGGGAACGGGGAGCCCGCCTGCGTGAGCTTGATGCCGGCCTCCTTGGCCAGCTGCCACACGCGGGTCGCGGTGCCGTCCGGCACGTCCAGGGACACGAAGTAACCGCCCTCCGGCCTGGTCCACTGCGCAATGCCGTAGCCGCCCAGGCGCTCCTCCAGCGCGCGCTCGACCGCCTCAAACTTCGGGGCGAGCGAACCGGCGTGCTTGCGCATCACCACGCGCACGCCCTCCGCGTCGTGGAAGTACATGGCGTGCGCGAGCTGGTTCCGCTTGTTGGGACCGATGCCGCGCACTCCCGCGATCTTGGTGTACCAGGCCAGGTTCTCCTCCGAGGAGGCGAAGAAGGCCACGCCCGAGCCCGCGTGGGTGATCTTGGACGTGGAGCTCATGTACCAGAAGCGGTTCGGGTTGCCCGCCTGTGCGGCGATCTCCAGCACGTTCGGGTTCTCCGGGAACTCGTCGGTGAGCGTGTGGACGGCGTAGGCGTTGTCCCACACGATGCGGAAATCGGGCGCGGCCGTCTCCATCGCGGCGAGGCGGTCGATCACCTCGCGCGAGTAGACCGTGCCGGTGGGGTTGCTGAAGATGGGCACGGTCCACATACCCTTGACCTGCGGGTCCTTGGCAAGCTCCTCCACCTTGTCCATGTCGGGGCCGCCGTCACGCATCGGCACGGTGACCATCTCGAAGCCGAACAGCTCGGTGATGGAGAAGTGGCGGTCGTACCCCGGCACCGGGCAGATCCACTTGACGTGCTCCTCGTCCTTCCACGGGCGCGCGGAGTCATTGTTGCCAAACATGTAGGAGAAGGACACCAGGTCAAACATGATGTTCAGCGAGGAGGAATCGCCGGCGATGACCAGCTTCGGGTCCACGCCGAGCACCTCCGCCCACAGGTTGCGGATGTCCGGGATGCCCACGCCGCCGCCGTAATTGCGCACGTCGCCGCCGCAGCTGTCCGTGAAGTGGTCCTTGCCCGGCAGCTCCAGGAGCTCGTTACCAAAGTCCAGCTGCTCGGACGACGGCTTGCCGCGCGTCAGATCCAGCTTCAGGCCCTTCGCCTGCAGGTCGGCGTACTGCGCGCGGACGTCTTTTGCCAGTTCAGCAAGCTGCTCCTGGGAGAGCTCGGACAGCGGCGTGTGTGCCATGTGCAATTCACGCATCCAATCGTGGGTAGGCGATAACGTTTTGCCACGATCTTACAACGGGGCTGCGATCGCCCAGCAACGCAAAACCGGCACCTCGCGTGATTGCGGGGTGCCGGTGAGTTGGCGGAGGATGTGGGATTTGAACCCACGAGGGTATTGCTACCCGCACGCGTTCCAGGCGTGTGACATAGGCCGCTAGTCGAATCCTCCAATGAGTAACGCTCACAGCGTCGTGGCAATACTTTAGCGCATGCGCCTACCCGGTCCAAAACCGCTGGGCAAGGGGTGTGACGGGGCGTCGATAGGCATTGGGCTCTGGCGGGGTTTGGAGCTCGCGGGAATTGTTGGCTACAGTGTGGGGCAGGATCCCACGCGGTGCTTATCTTGTGAACTCCCCCAGGGCGGGAACGCAGCAAGGGTCAGCGAGCTCTGGCAGGTGCGTGGGGTCCCCTTATTTTTGCCGCGGGGCTGTGCGCCTGGCGGGGCGCCGGGGCGAGTTCTGGCCTGTTTGACGAGAACCCCTTGACAAAGATGCGAGACGTTGTCCGCATCCTCGTCATCCTGCGCTCGTCATCTAGCCAAAAACACCGGAAGCCCCCACACCCCGGCAGGCAACAGCCCCGTTTGATGAAGACGCCGGGGGTCTTCGAGAGGTGGCGTAGCGGCACAGCACTCGTACGCCGTTTTCGGCTAGGCTGGGCCACACGACATCAGCCCCGCAGAAGGAAGGCCCGATCACCATGGACGCAAAGCTTTACGACGTCATGAACGCCCAGGTCACCGAGGAGTACCTCGCCGCGTACCTGTACCGCCACCTGGCCAACGAGATGACAGAGCTCGGTTTCGACGGCGCTGCCACCTGGTTTATTGCGCAGGCGCAGGAAGAAGTGGAGCACGCCGCCAAGTTCACCAAGCACCTCCAGGACCGCGGGCAGCGCGTGGTGCTCGCCAGCATCGAGCTCGACGCGCCAAAGATCGCGAGCCTGCTCGAAGCCTTCAAGGCTTCGCTTGAGCACGAGCAGAAGGTGACGGCGGAGATTCGCCACATCGCCCGCGTCGCCGACGAGGTGGGGGATCTGGAGTCCCGCGACACCATTAACTGGTTCCTCTCCGAGCAGGTTGAAGAGGAGTCGAGCGCGCAGGGCATCATCGACAAGCTGGAGCTCGTTGGCAATGACGGCGCGGGGCTGCTGCGCATCGACGAGCAGCTCGCACAGCGCGGCGACAAATAAGGCGAGGAGTAGTCAGCCCCTCCAGACCCAGGGTTTGCGCGGCAGCGCCCCTGGGTCGAACTGTGTCAGCAGCTCCCCGACGCTGTCCACGCCGGGGCAGCCTATCGACGCCGCAATCTCCCCCACCACCGCCTCCACCGGCCGCTCGCACGTCATCTCCCGCAGCGTCACCGCCCCGTCACGCTTTGCCAACCTGCGCCCCTCCCCGTTGACCACCAGCGGCACGTGCACGTACTCGGGCTGCTCGTAGCCCAGCAGGTGGGCCAGGTAGGCCTGCGCGGGCGCAGAAAACGCGAGGTCATCGCCGCGCACGACCTGGTCGATGCCCTGCTCGCCGTCGTCCACAACCACGGCGAGGTTGTACGCCCAATCCCCCGCCTGGGCCTGGTTGAGGTTGCCGCCGCGGCGCAGGATGACGTCATCGACCGGCCCGACGACCTCGCCGGCATAGAAGTCGCGCACAGCCCACTCGGTGACCCCGGCGCGCAGCCGCAGCGCCGGCATCCGCCCCTGCTGCGCAAGTTCGGCCCGCTTCGCCTCGCGCTCCGCCTCGGCGAGGTCGCGGCAC
Source organism: Corynebacterium gottingense (assembly GCF_007559235.1). Classification (NCBI taxonomy): domain Bacteria; kingdom Bacillati; phylum Actinomycetota; class Actinomycetes; order Mycobacteriales; family Corynebacteriaceae; genus Corynebacterium; species Corynebacterium gottingense. The sequence goes on from NZ_VMHH01000003.1 coordinate 163,467, forward strand.
GTGCCCGGGTAGAGGCCGGGGCGGGCGTGCGGAGCGCTGGCGGCCTCGCGGATGTCGCGGCGCGTGCAGTAGCACTCGTAGGTGTCCAGCGTGGCCAGCGCGGCGGCGTAGCGCTCCCCGTTGTCGGACTGGTAGGTCACCGGCGGGTCGAAGTCCAGGCCCAGCGCCTCGAGGTCCTCGATCTGCCGCGCGGCCGATTCCGCGCTGGAACGCTCCGAGTCAATGTCCTCGATGCGCAGGTAGAAGTCACGGCCGGTGCGGCGAGCGAAGAGCCACGCCAGCACGGCGGTGCGCAGGTTGCCAAAGTGCAGGTCCCCGCTCGGCGAGGGCGCGTATCTCCCAGCAGACATGCCCCGAGCCTACTTATGGTTGAATACTCATTCGTGACAACCCCAAATACCCCAGTTTCCCGCTCCCCGTACCCGATCCTGCTCGCCGTCTTCTGCGCAGTGTTCCTCATCTCCAACATCACCGCGCAGAAGGGCGTGGCGCTGGGGCCGTTGCTTACCGACGGCGCGTTCTTCCTCTTCCCACTCTCCTACGTCATCGGCGACGTCCTCGCCGAGGTCTACGGCTTCAAGGCGGCCCGCCGCGCCGTGTTCACCGGCTTTGGCATTGCCATCCTCGCGGTCGTCTCCTTCTACATCGCCATCTGGCTCCCCGCCGCGGACTTCTACGACGCCCAGGACACGTTTGCCTCCGTGCTGGGTCTGGTGCCGCAGATCGTGGCGGCGTCGCTGGCCGGCTACGTGGTGGGCCAGCTCTCCAACGCTTGGGTCCTGCAGAAGATGAAGGACCGCTTTGGCACGGGCAACCTGTGGGCGCGCCTGATCGGCTCCACCGTCGTGGGCGAGTTTGTGGACACGCTCCTGTTCTGCGCGATCGCGGCGAGCGTGATCGGCATCAGCACGGCGGGCGACTTCATCAACTACGTCCTGGTCGGCTTCCTGTGGAAGACGCTGCTGGAGGTCGTACTGTTGCCCATTACCTACCCGACGATTGCGTGGGTGCGTGGCGTCGAGAAGCGCAATGCTGGCCACGCAGACCTCACGGCGAAGTAACAATTCTCTTAAAATCCGCCAGATTGGTCGACGCGTCCGCAATTGGTCGCTACGTTGGGTGCCACTGGTTCCGAGAGGGGCCACGGATTAGCAAATACCCGAACGAAAGGATCTAGCACAATGGGCGTTTTTGACAAGGCAAAGGATGCACTGAACTCCGAGGAAGCTACCGACAAGGGCCTGGACAAGGCTGCGGACGCTGCCAAGGGCAAGCTCGGCGAGGATAAGGCCGACAAGGTCGACCAGGCTCGCGATGCCATCGACGGCAAGCTCGGCTCCGAGTAACCCTCGGTTCCCGTATTGACGGGCCGTACCCCCTCCCGGGTGCGGCCCGTTTTTTCTATGCAAAAACTTTAGTTACCCAAGCTACGCATAAGTTGTGCATAAACGCTGAATAAGAAGCGGCGGTTTGGTGGGACAGGTGTCGAAGACGAGGTACACTGGTGAGGGTGAATGCAGAACAACGCCCCGCCTCGACCACAGGCCTCACAGGTTCCGTCGAGCTGCACCTGTTGGACCAAGCCACCCGCCTCCTCGGCCGCGGGGGCCGCGACGCGCTGACCGTCCCGGCAGCCGCTGACCTGGCAGGCATCACTGTCGATGAAGCGAAGACACTCTTCAGCTCCGACGAGGATCTGTATAGCGAGGTCAGCGCGTTCCTTGACGAGCGCCTCCGTGGCTTCGTCGACCAAGAGCTGACAAAGCTGCCCGCTGACGCGTCGGTGACGCAGAAGCTGCGCGCCAACGCCACCGGTTACTTCAACCAGGCTCTGGACAACCCCACCTACTTCGCCGCGTACAGCCGCTCGAAGGTGGCGCACCAGTTCCCCAGCTTTGAGGCGCAGGTCGACAACGCCCCGGACCTGGGCGCCTTCCCGCCGGCGACGACGCGCATTATCCAGCTGCTGGTGGAGCTCACCGAGGAGATGGGCATGCCGGTGGACAAAGCCCTCATCCTCCGCGAGACCATGGCGGTCCTCTCGGAGATACACGGCCTCGCCCACCTGGCCACGTTTGGCATCATGCGCCACCTCTCCCCCACTGCGAAGCGGCAGACCTTCCAGGCGGCGCTGCAGACTCTGCTGTCCGGCCTCGTTGACACGATCAAGGAGGGCCACATCCTGGCCTTCGAGCCGGAGCACATCAAGGGCGAGCTCCTCGAGCCGTTTACCACCAAGGCCAAGGACATGCCACGTGACACCAGAGACGAGGCGCGCGAGGCCCTGTTCCGCGGCGCCGCCGAGGTCGTCATCGCCCGCAGCGTCGACGGGATGACCCTGGAGGCCGCCGCCGAGCAAGCCGACCTCCCAGTGAGTACCGCGCGCCAGCTTTTCGACGGCGACGCGGCCCTCCTTCGCGAACTTGAGGTCCACCTCGACGAGGCCAACACCCAGACGATCCTGCGCCAGAGCAGCTTCGTCTCCGAAGGCTCGCCGGGCCTGACCTACATCAAGGCCACCGGCTTCGGCTACCTGCAGTACGCGCTGACCGACCCGGTCGGATTCGTCGCCCTCATCGAGATTGCCAGCCGCTCCATCGTCCCCGTCTCCTTCGACGACGAGGGCGGCACCGCCCAGCCCTTCGACATGGGCAAGGCGTTCACCTTCCTGATGAACATCGTGCGCGACGCGATCTCGCAGTCCGACGGACCGCGCTCCACCTGGGTGCTCTACACCCAGATGATGGCGCTGTGGGCGTCCATCCACGGCGTCTCCCAGCTCGCCACCATCGGCGTCCTCACCTACGACAACCAGGACTTCTGCTACCGCATTACCTCCCGAGTAATGGACATCCTGCTCCGCGGCATGATCAACGTCCTCGAGCTGCGCCCGCAGTAGCACCGGCGTAATACCGTGGCCACATCGCCAGCAGCGCGCGCCGTCGACCTGGTCAAAACCTACGGCCAGGGGGAGGCGCAGGTGACCGCCCTCGACGGCGTCAACGTGGAGTTCCGTCGCGACGAGTTCACCGCCATCATGGGCCCCTCCGGCTCCGGCAAGTCCACCCTCATGCACGTCATGGCCGGCCTGGACACCGCCACCTCCGGCTCCGCCTACATCGGCAAGACCGACCTCTCCGCCCTGGGCGACAAGGCACTCACCGCTTTACGACGCGACCGCCTCGGGTTCATCTTCCAATCCTTCAACCTCGTGCCCACCCTCACCGCGGCGGAGAACATCACGCTGCCTACCAACATCGCGGGCCGCACCATCGACCGCGCGTGGTTCGACGAGATCACCCAGCGCCTCGGGCTGACCAAACGCCTCACGCATCGTCCCGCCGAACTTTCCGGCGGCCAGCAGCAGCGCGTCGCCTGTGCCCGCGCGCTCGTCTCCCGGCCCGACATCATCTTCGGCGACGAGCCCACCGGCAACCTGGACTCCAACTCCTCCGCCGAGGTCCTGGACATCCTGCGCACCTCCGTAGACCGCGACGGCCAAACCGTGGTGATTGTCACCCACGACGCCCGGGCCGCCTCCTACGCCGACCGCGTGATTTTCCTGCGCGACGGCAACATCGTCGACTCGCTGGCGCGCCCAGACATGGACACGATCCTGCGGGTCATGTCCGCCATGGAGGGATAGATGGCCTCCCCGATGGCAACGGTGTCGCTGCGCAACGTGGCGGCCCACAAGCTACGTCTCGCGCTCACGGTACTTTCCGTTGTGCTGGGCACCGCGTTTCTCTCCGGCGCGTTGATGTTTACCTCCATGCTCTCCTCCACCTTCGACTTAGCGGTGGGCACGGTCCTTGACGGCACGGACGCGGTGGTGCGCCCCGGCGAGGGCCAGGGCTCCATCTCGCGGGAGGAGGCCGACGAGATTGCAGCGCACCCGGACGTAGCGCGCACCAATATTTTCGCCGAAAAGTCCATCGTTGCAGCACATGAGGATGAAACGGCTATCCAGATGCGGATGGGTGCGTCCCGCCTGGGGCTCTATTACGGGCCAGAAGACGCGGTCGGTGCACCCACCGAGCTCACCGAAGGCCGCGCCCCTGAGACGATCGGCGAGGTCGTGCTCAACGCCAACGGTGCCGAAAACTACGGCATCGAACTCGGCGAGCGCCTCATTGCCGTCGACCGTGACGGGCGCAACGAGCTCACCGTCACCGGCTTCTACGACAACGAGCTCGCGCAGCAATCCTCCCTCCTCTTCCGCGTGAGCCCGGAGACGTACACCGAGTTCTACACGCGCGGCGACACGGTGCCCGCGCTCACGGTTGCCGCTGCGGACGGTGTTGGGGATGACGCGATCGTCGAGAAGCTGCATGCGGCGCACCCCGAGCTGGAAATCGCCACGGGCCAATCGGTGGCGGACGACACGAGCGCGAAAATCCGCGAAGCCTTAAGCTTTGTCAGCTACTTCCTCATCGCGTTCGCGCTGGTCGGACTGCTGGTGGGCACGTTCCTCATCGCCAACACGTTCTCGATGATCGTGGCGCAGCGCACCAAGGAGTTCGCGCTCCTGCGCGCGCTCGGCGCAACCAAGGGCCAAATCACCCGCTCGGTCGCACTGGAGTCCGCGCTGGTAGGCGTGATTGGCTCCGCACTCGGCGTCGCAGGCGGGGTAGGACTCGTCGCTGCGATCAAGGTCGCCATGCGCGCCTACGGCATGGAGCTGCCCGATTCCGGTGTGGGGCTTACCTGGCAGGCCGTCGCCGTCCCGCTCGTCGTGGGCACCATCGTGACGGTCCTCTCCGCGCTCGCGCCGGCACGACGCGCCGGACAGGTCCGCCCGGTCGAGGCGATGCGCGCGAGCGAGTCCGCCACGCCGCAGCCGCTGAAGTGGCGCACCATCGGCGGCATGCTGCTCATCGTCGTCGGCGTGAGCGCGGCCGCCGCGGGCATGGCGTGGGACGACGGCTCGACGGGGCGGCGTGCCGCGCTGGTAGGCGCAGCCGCGCTCGCCGCGATCACCGGCCTGTTCCTCGCCGGCCCGGCGCTCAGCCTGCCTGTCGTGCCGCCATTTGGCCGGGCCATTGGGCTCCCCTTCGGTGCCGTCGGCAAGCTTGCGTCCACGAACACGCACCGCAACCCGCGACGCACCGCCACCACCGCCTTCGCGCTCATGCTGGGCATCGCCCTGGTCACGGTGATTGGCATGCTCGGCGCGACGATGAAGCACTCCGTCGACGACGTAGCCAAGAGCGAGGTCAGCGCAGACTACGTCCTCTACGGCCCGGAGCTCGGCTCCTTCCCCGTCCCCAGTGACCTGCCGGAACGCATCTGCAACACCCCCGGAGTCGGCACCGTGACCAGCTACAGCCAGGCCCCAGTCACCGTCGACGGCGAATACGGCCATCAGCTCGGCCCCGCAGGTGCCACCGACGTGATCGACGGCAACACCGCCGACCTGCTGCAGCTCAACATGGTGGAAGGGTCCGCCGACCTGTCCGGCAACACGCTCATCGCGCCTACCGAAATCGCCGCGCAGCGCGGCTGGCACGTCGGCGACCCCCTCGAGCTCGCAGCACCCGGGGTGTCCACCGACACCGTCGAAGTCACCGTGGGCGGCCTGTTCGAGGACTCCAACATTCTGCAAACCTTCGTCGTCTCCGGCGAGGCGGCCGCCCAGGTGGCCACGTGGAAGGCGGAAACCATCCTCATGGTGGGCGTAAGCGGCGACGGCACCGTGGACCAGACGCAACTGCGCTCGAACCTGGAGGACGCAGTGCGCCACGACATCGTAGTGCAGGTCCGCTCCGCCGAGGACGTCGCGGGCGAGGCCGCCACGCTGATCGATCAGATGCTGTTCATCCTCTACGCGCTGCTCTCCCTGGCGGTAATCATCGCCGTCCTCGGCATCATCAACACGCTCACGCTCTCGGTCATCGAGCGCCGCCAGGAGATCGGCATGCTCCGCGCGGTAGGCACCCAGCGGCGCCAGATCCGCACCATGATCACGCTCGAGTCGGTGCAAATGTCCGTCTTCGGTGCCGCCCTCGGCGTCCTGTGTTCAGACCACCGATTTAGTAACGCCATGGTGAGAATCGAGTAACGCCCGGGTGAGTATCCAGTAACACCCGTGGACGTCCCCAGTGGGGTCGAACAAGCGCATCTTCGTTCCTGCCCAGTCCACCTGCATAGTGTGAGCTGGTGCGTGCACGATCCGGGCGGTTACCCCGGTGACATCTACGTGCTGTGCTACAAGCTGGCGAAACCGCTCGTGGCTGTAGTATCGCTGCCCCTGCCCCGGCAGCGCTGGCGTTGAGGTGTACTTCCCTCACAGGATCTGCGGCGTGGTCTTGTCTCTTCCGGTCCGTGCTTTCGCCACGGAATCGAAATCGATCGGGACGAACACACCCTGACCTGTGGATCTTCCGTCATGAAACAGCACAGCTACGGCTTCATCATTAATCCCAGCAATCTGGGCCGTGGTCGTGATCTGCTCTGCTTGCAGCACTTTACGAACTTTTTGCACGGTGGAATGCGAGCATCCCATCGTCGCTGTGATCTGGCGAACGGACCAGCCTTTGAGCGCAAGGTCCATCACCGCCCTGTAGTCAGTCACAATCGGACTCCTTTGGCAATGCCGCGTGCCCTGAAGTCACGCGGTCACCAAAAAGTTTCGCCGAAAACTGCAGTGTTACTCGATACTCGCCATCGCGTTACCCGATACTCACCACGGTGTTACTAAATGCACGCGCGCAACATCCTGCTCGGGCTGGGGCTCGACTGGGCGTTCCTGACCGTGCTGGAGAGCCAAGGCTTATCGACGATCATCATCCCCGGCCGTCTCATCGCCACCGTCTTGGGCGGCTCCGTGATCGTTGGCGCGCTGGCTGCGCTTTGGCCAGCCCGGCGCGCCGCCTCCACCCCGCCGCTGGACGCGATCGCCGACTAACTTTTCAGCGAAAAGTTTATTTCCCCTGGTTATAGACAGAGACGGAGGACGACTCCAGGGTCATTTGCAAGTCCAGCGTGGTGAGAATCTTAAGCAGAGTATCAACCGTGGGGTTCCCTAGCCCGTTTTCGTTCCGGCTGAACTCGGCTTGCGGAATCCCGGCACCGTCGGCCACCGCTTGCTGGGAAAGACGCCTGTTTTGACGCGCGGCAGCTAGCGTCGCGCCGATCGCGTCACGCGCTGCGATCTCCGGCCGCCTCGTGCACACGCCTCGCTTCAACCGAAGCTTGCTCTTTGTACGGCTTCATGAATTCTTCGTACTTCGTTGTGGGCATTACCCGCACCTCCCCTGCAGCTATGAAAATCCACAGGTCTATGTGTTTTTAACACATATCGTCAACGTCGCCTTTCCACCCGCCAATGGTTCCGTGCAGCTCGAAATCTGTGGCGTACTAATATTTTCATTTTCCCAGAATAGTTGGAGCTTTGTTCTCCTATTAGTAACTTTAGCCATTCACGGACTGCGCTCCTACCAGCTTATCGATGGTCTGCAAAACGCATTGTAAGTCGTGGAAAATGAAGAATAAATAGTGCGAACAGAGAGATAGCCAAATTCTCGGGCCGCAGAAGTTGGGGTTGAATTAGACTTCCTACTCGCCGTGTTTCATTAATGCCAGCACATCACATGTAACTCTGGGGCGTACCCTAATTGAAAGGGAACGTGAGTGAAGTGTGTTGGCCACAAGAGGTTGCGCTGGATATAACGTGGCACCACCATCCCCATTCCTTTAACTTGGAACGGTGCCAGGGAGACTTTACAGGGGAGTCAAATTAAGGAGGCTCTAATGAAATTGTTAAAAACCCCACTCTGGAACCTAGAGGGTGGCGAACCGGTAGACGTTGACCATCATGTTGTTCGGATTAAGCTGTACAAAGATGAAGTCGTTGCGGAGTTTACGATTTCAGAGCTATGCAGCTTTTTTGGCCTTAAGGATCTGCATTGTATGCGGCTACAATTTGAGGTCTGGCATGAATTGGCATCGTTCGAATGGGACTCTGAGGAATGTGTGCATCTTGAGCAAAAGCCGTTCACGGACTACTTTCACGCTTCAAAGATTTCCCATTGCTACGCTCCCCCCTCTCCTGATGCTGATCGTGGGGGACGGGAATGGGGGATGAAAAAGCTGTGAACATTAGGCTCGTATAGTCCATGTCCAACGTTTCCCCCACTCTCCCGCACAAATATCAATACCTTTTCGCCTCAAAACATGCTCGATCGCGGCCTGTACGACTGCGCGTTCTGCATCCCCTATGCGGTCGAAAACCTGGAAAAATTTCCACCGTCGTAGATCTCAATTTTCCACTGCCGTGTGCTCTCCCACATCGCCCCCCCCGCGAAATTGTCTTGGTCTATCGCTGCTTGGCGTAGTAGCGCCCCATGAACTCGTCGCGGTACGCCTCGTACTCACCGGCGTCGATGGCGGCGCGGATGTTGTCCACCAGCCGGATCATGAACTCCAGGTTGTGCATGGTGCACAGCGTGCCAGCGAGGAACTCCTTCGCCTTGAGCAGGTGGTGGATGTACGCACGGGAGTAGTTCTGAGAGACGTAGCCGCCGAACTCCTCGTCCACACCGGCGAAGTCGCGCTTGAACCGGGCCGCGGTGAGGTTCATGCGCCCGTCCAGGGTGTACACGCCGCCGCGGCGCCCCAGGCGGGTCGGCGCGACGCAGTCGAAGGTGTCCGCGCCCGCCTCCACGGCGGTGAAGATGTCGTCCGGCTCGGAGATGCCAAGCAGGTGGCGGGGCTTGTCGGCGGGTAACTCGTCGGTGACCCAGCCGACGATAGTGCCCAGGTTCTCCTTTTCCAGCGCACCGCCGATGCCGAATCCGCCGAACCCGCGCTTACCCTCCTCTCGGGCCTCACGGTCCAGGTCTAGCAGGCCGCGCACCGCGGAGCGGCGCAGGTCCTCGTACTGCGCGCCCTGCACCACGCCCCACAGGGACTGCAGGGGCTTGCCGTCGCGCGCCAAAGTGAGGCGGTCGTGCTCGTCCAAGCAGCGCTTCGCCCAGCGGCGGGTGCGCTCCACGGAGTGCTCCTGGTAGTCGCGGGTGTCCACCAGGGTGGTCAGCTCGTCGAAGGCGAACATGATGTCCGCGCCCAGCTGGTGCTGGATCTGCATGCTCACCTCAGGGGTGAAGCGGTGCGAGGAGCCGTCGATGACGGACTTAAAGTCGACGCCGTCGTCGTCGACACGCGCCATGCGGTCCTTGTTGGCTGCGCGGATGTCGCTCTCGTCCAGGTCCGCGATGTCCATCGCCAGCACCTTCTTGAAGCCGACGCCCAGGCTCATCACCTGGAAGCCGCCGGAGTCCGTGTAGGTCGGCCCGTCCCAGTGCTCAAACGCGGCCACGCCGCCCGCCTCGTCGACGATGTCCGGGCCCGGCTGCAGGTATAGGTGGTAGGCGTTGGACAGGATGGCCTGGGCGCCGGTCTGGTGGATCTGCTCCGGGGTCAGCGTCTTCACCGTCGCCTTCGTGGCCACGGGGATGAACGCGGGCGTCTGAATGTCGCCGTGCGGAGTGTGGATCGTGCCCGTGCGGCCGTGGCGGCCCGGCGCGGGCTCGAGCTCAGTGCCGACGGTGTAGGAAAGATCGGTGTGTGCGGGGTTCATCGGGAGGGCTCCAGTTCTGCAGTGTCAAGGTTGGTGTCGGTGTGGGTGTCGGGGTGGGTATTGGGGTGAAACTCGCGCTCCAGGCCGGTGCCCTCCACGTCCACGTGCGGCAAGATCCGGTCGAGCCAGCGGGGCATCCACCAGGTCGAACGACCGAGGATGAACATGGTGGCCGGGACGAGTGCCATCCGGACGAAGAAAGCGTCGAAAAGCACTGCGACGCCGAGCGCAAAGCCGAAGATCTGGATGAATGGGAGCGGCTGGTTGATGAAGGCCACGAAGACGGCAATCATGATGATCGCGGCGGCCGTGACCACGCGCGCGCCCTGCGCGAAGCCGTCGACGGTGGAGTGCTGGACGGCGTGGATTTCCGCGTCGGGGTCGCCCTCGCGGCGCAGCTTGAGGTAGTGCTCGCGGATGCGCGTGACCAGGAAGACCTGGTAGTCCATGGCCAGGCCGAAGGTGACGCCGATGAGGAAGATGGGCAGGAAGGACAGAATCGGGGTCGGCGTGTTGACCAGGCCCAGGAAGCCCTCCTGCCAGAACAGGACCGTGACGCCGAAGGCCGCGCCGACCGAGAGCAGGAAGCCCAGGCCCGCGACCACGGGCACGAGGATCGAGCGGAAGACGATCATGAGCAGCAGGATCGCCAGCCCAACCACGATCGCCAGGTAGAGCGGCATCGCGCCGCTGAGCTCCTCGGTGATGTCCATCTGCACCGCCGTGAGCCCCGTCAGGCCAATGGTCACGCCGGTGGCGTCCTCGACCTGGTGCAGGGTCTCGCGCAGGCCGTGCGCGACCTCGAGCGTGTACTCCTCCTCCGGACCGCCCTGCGGGTAGGCCACCATCTGCGCCGCGGTCATGTCGTCGTTGACACCGATGAGCTGCGCGTGCTGGATGCCGCTGACCGTGCCGGCCTCGCCGACGGCGTAGAGGAAGGAAGCAAGCGCCGCCTTCTCAGCGTCGCCGCCCTGCTCGTCCGGGATCGCGTCCATGTACGGCCGCAAGATCTCCGAGTCCGAGTTCGCCGCATGCGCGTCCACCACGACGAGGAACGGCGCGTTCACGCCAGGTCCGAAGCCTTCCGCCATGAGCTCCGCCGACTTGCGCTGGGTGGTGTCGAGGTTCGAGGTGCTATCCGACGGCAGCGCCATTTCCAAGTCCAGCACCGGTGCAGCCAGCGCGCCCAGGCCCAGGACCACGCACGCCATGACCACGGCCGGGAACTTCCGCACGAAGTTGACCCAGGTGCGGCCCATGGACTTTTGGTCCAAATCTTTCGCGGGGCGCTTCCCTGGGCCGGGCTGGCCGGCAACGCCCGGGATGCGGCCCGCGAACGCACGGTCGCCCCACAGGCCGAGCAGCGCGGGCAGGAGCGTGAGCGCCACGAGCACGGAGACCAGCACCGTCAGCGCGGCGGCGAGACCCATCCAGGAGAGGAACTCGATACCCGCCAACACCAGCGCGACCAGGGCGACGAACACGGTCGTGCCCGCGAACACGACGGAGGACCCGGCGGTGCCCACCGCCATGCCGGCCGCATCGGGGCCGGGCAGCGTCCTGCGCTCCTGGCGGTAGCGGGACAGGATGAACAGGGCGTAGTCAATCCCCACCGCCAGGCCGATCATCACGGCGAGCACCGGGGTGACGTTGTTCAGGTCCACCCAGTGCGTGGTCAGCACGATGGCGAGCGCGCCGATGCCCACGCCCACCACCGCAGTGATGAGCGGGATCGTGGAAGCTGCGAGGGAGCCGAACGTGATGAGCAGGACCAGGAAGGCGACGCCGAGGCCGATGAGCTCGGAGGTGGTGTTGATCTCGATCGGATCGCCGAAGCCGGCGCCGCCGGCCTCCACCTCCAGGCCGGCGTCGCGGCCGATCTGCATCGCCTGGTTCACCACGTCGCGGTCTACCTGCTCCACCGTCATGGAGGACTCGGCCCCGAACTCGAAGGTGGTGTAGCCGATCCGGCCGTCGTCCGAGACCGTGCGCAGGTTGTGCGCGTCCGCCTTCGCCGTCTCTTCCGGCAGGCCCATGTCCGTCATCTGGGTGACGATCATGTCCTGCAGCTCGCGGTTGACCTCGACCGGGTTGCCAAAGCGGTCAGTGCCGCTCAGCCCCTCGAGGTTGTCCTCGATGTAGCCGACCGTGTCGTCCATCGCCCGCATGTATTCCGGGCTGTCCAGCGACTGGCCGTCGGGCGCGGCGAACACCAGGTTGACGCCCGGCGCGGTGGCCACGTTGCCCTCCCCGGGGAAGTTCTCCTCCAACGTGTCCAGCGCGGAGATGGCGGGTGTGCCGGAGATGGAAAACTCAGAGGTAAACGGCCGCATCAGCGAGAGTGCGCCCGCCGCGGTCGCGCCGAGGATGAGCAGCCACGCCACGATCACCCGCCATTTGCGCAGGTAGGACCATCGTCCTAGCCGGAAGAGGAGCTTCGCCACAGATCACACGGCCCTTCGGGTGTTGGGAAAGAGAGGTCTTGCGTACGTTTCAAGTACTCGGCCAATCATAGTGGTCGGGCCCGCTGGGCCAAAGGGGTCACAACTCAGTTGACGAGGACTGGTTGACGAAGATGCGGGAAAACCGCAAGGATCTCGTCACGGGGATCTCGTCAAACAGGCTCTTTTGTTTGTACAGGTAGTGGCAATGGACCGCCATCTCTTTGAGCTCGGCAGAATACTCTCTGGGTATAGTGCCAATCCTTCCTTAGCAGAGGTAGGAACTAAACCCAGGACGCTTCAGGCGCCACCAATGAATGTCATGCGCAGGCTAAAAACGGTGGTCTGATCAAGATAAACTGATTGGTAAGGAATTTGTTGTGAAAGAAAGAACGATCATTCCGGAAGTGCTTTTTGGAATTGTCTTGGGCTTCGCAACCCTTTATGGCGGAGTGCTCCTGTCCACATGGCTTCCAATACCTTTCGTTTTCTATGGGCTACCTCTACCTTCATTGGTGGTGTTGGGCGTATTAGCCATGTCTGTCTACATGTTGAAAAAGGATCGGCTTAGCGACCGATCATGGCGTGCTTTTGCCTTCACATTCGCCGCGTTTTTCGTCGTATCAGCGTTCTTATGGGTGAGCACAATTTCTGGCTATGGAAACTTCGCATAGTCTATAGATATGGAACCGCTGTAAGGCCAATATAGTTAGCCTCTCTAGATTGAAGTCTAGAGGCTCAAACAGGTACGAACGCAAAAAGTGGCGCACCCCCAACATCCGGGGATGCGCCACGTTTCTTTGGCGGTAGCGGCGGGATTTGAACCCGCGGAGGTTTGACCCTCACTCGCTTTCGAGGCGAGCACCTTCGGCCGCTCGGACACGCTACCGTGAAACAGAATAACGGTAGGGTGCGCCGGGAACCAAATCCGCCCGCGGCTTACTTCTCGCCGTCGACGCGGTCCTGGACCTTGCCAGCGACCTCGTTGAACTTGTCCTTCACTGCGTCGCCAGCATCCTCGAGCTTCTCGCGCACGCCGCCCTTGAGCTGGTCGGCCTTGCCCTCGTTCTCCAGGCTTTCGTTGTCCGTAACCTCGCCGGCTGCCTCCTTGGCCTTGCCCTTGAGCTGGTCTGCCTTGTCCTCAAAACCCATGACGGTCTCCTTCTCGGTCGAGTCTGTTGCTAACGCAGCCCAGCTTACCGAAGGTCCCGGAAGAATGTCCCCAGCAGCGCCGCGTTTTCCTCCGCCAGCACCCCCGCGCGCACCTCGACGGTGTGCAGGTGGTGGGGGTCGCGGAGGGCGTCGAAAAGCGAGCCCACCGCCCCGGTCTTGGGTTCCCACGCGCCGAAGACCAGGGAGGCGACGCGTGCGCCGAGGATGGCGCCGGCGCACATCGTGCACGGCTCCAGCGTGACCACCAACTCGCAGCCGTCCAGGCGCCACGTGCCCAGCTCACGGGCGGCGGCGCGGATCGCCTCCACCTCGGCGTGCGCGGTCGGGTCGCCGTCCGCCTCCCTGCGGTTGACTCCCCTGCCCACGACGCGCCCCGCCGCGTCAAAGACGAGCGCGCCAACCGGCACGTCGCCGGCCGGGGTCGTGCGCGCCAGGTCCAGCGCCTCGCGCATGCGGGCCTCGGCGCGGCGCTGCGGTGCGCTAGTCCGCATCCCCGAGCGCGTCCGCGAGCTCGTCGCCGAAGCCGAGCTCGTCGGCGAGCATGAAGGCGAGGTCTTCGGGGTCCGCGTCTTCGTCGATAAGCACACTGATCTGCTCGCTGGAAACCCCGAGGTCCGCAAAGATGTCAAAGTCGCCGTCGCCCCATGCGTCGACCATGTCCAGCTCATCGGGGTCGATGTCGGGCGCGTCGATCCCCGCCTCGGCGAGCACGGACTCCGCAAACTCGTCATCCACGGCCATCGTCGCGTCCGACAGCAGCACCCGCGCGCGCACCGGCCCGGGCCGCACGACCACCAGGTAATCGTCCTCAACGTTGAGCATCGCAAACGCCGGCCCCTCGTTGCGCAGCGCGCACACCGCGCTTATCGACGCCCCCATGTCCCCAAAATCATCCGCGTACCCACGGACATTCCACACCCCGTTGTGCTGCGCCACCGTCACGGCCCAGCCGCCCGTGTAATCCTCGCTCATGTTCGCCCACAGTAGTCGGCACGGCGGGCCGTTGTCATTAGAATGAGGGACGTGAATCTCAGCGACGCATCCCGGATCCCCAGCACCCGCCTCAAGCCCGTCTGCATCGTCGGCCTCGGGCTCATCGGCGGCTCCCTCCTCCGCGACCTCGTAGCCCAGGGACACACCGCTTACGGCTACACCCACTCCCGCAATGGCACCCGCGCCGCGCAGCGCGACGGGTTCGACGCAACCAATTCGCTTATCGACGTCCTCCAGCGCGCCCAGCGCGATGACGCCCTCATCGTCATTGCCGTCCCCTTCGAGGCAGTAGCCGACGTGCTGGACGCCATCGGCCAATACGCCCCGAGCTGCGGCTTTACGGACGTCGTCTCAGTGAAGAAGCCGGTGTACGACCTCGTCCTCGCGCGCGGGATGGGCGAGCGCTACGTGGGCGGCCACCCCATGGCGGGCACCGAGCACTCCGGCTGGGTGGCGTCCCAGGAGGGCCTGTTCTCCCGCGCCGCCTGGGTGGTCACCTACGACTACGCCCTGGAAGTGGACCGCGTGCCGGAGTGCTGGTCGCAGCTGTTCGCCCAGGTGTGCAAGCTGGCGGCCGCCGCCGGCGCCGAGGCAGTGCCGGTGCGGGTGAACCCGCACGACGAGGCGGTCGCCCGAGTGTCCCACCTGCCGCACGTGCTCGCGGAGGCGCTCGCCCTGGTGGGCGACAAGGGCGGGACCCTCGCGCAGTCGCTGGCCGCCGGTTCCTACAAGGGCGGCACGCGCGTGGCGGGCACCGACCCGGTCCTGGTGCGCAACATGTGCGAGACGAACGCGGAATCCCTGGTCCGCGTGCTTGACGAGTACATCGAGGTCCTCCACACCGCACGCGCTGACCTCGCCGGCGCCACGCCGTCGATGAAGCAGCTGGCCGAGTCCGGCCACCGCGCCTACACCCGGATGAGCGCCCGCTCCGGCGCCCGCCGCGAGTCTGTCTCCCCGGTGAAGATCTCCTCGCGGCCCGTCATGCGCCTGCACCCGGGTGCGCCGGGGTGGGTGCGCCAGCTCCAGCAGATCGAGTCCCTGGGCGGGCGCGTCGAGGTGTTCTAGCACTGCCCTGAGACACGAAGAACCCCCAGACACGGTGTCTGGGGGTTCGCCTCTGCGTCCGGTGCTACTCGCCCTCGCGGCGGCGGCCCATGTACATGTAGGCGCCACCGGCCAGGAGCAGCAGAAGGCCGAGGGTGATAACGGTGGTCATCGGCGTACCGGTCTCCGCCAGGTCACCGTCGCGGCTGGAGGACTTGGTCGTCTCGTCCGAATCGTCCTTGGAGGAGCCGGACTTCTTGTTGCTCACCGTGCGCTTCACCACGGACTGCTTCTGCTCCACGCTGGTGGTGCGCCCGGTGGACACGCCGCCGGTGAGGTTCGCGCGGGAGTAGCTGGTGCTCTCCGTGGACGTACCGGTGGTGGAAGTGGAGGTGGACTTGGTGCCCGTCGTCTTGCTTCCGGCCTTGCCGCCACCCAGCGCGCCGGCCGCGGCGCCCACCGGGCCGAGGATGCCGGCAAGCAGCGGCTTGACCTCATCCATAACCTCCAGGATCTCCTTCGGCTTGGACTTGGTGGAGGTGGTGCTCCCCTTCTTCTTCAGCACGATCTCGCCGGAGTTGTTTTCGCGGCTGAACACGAGCTCCTTGTTGCTGTAGCCGTCCGGGACCTCGTCCAGGGTGATGCGCACGAAGCGCTCGTCGCCGGACGGGATCACCACGTCGGCCACGCCGTTGGCGTTGGTGACGCCGAGGATCGACTCACCCGACACCAGGACGGCGCTCTCTACGGGGTTGTCGTCCTCGTCCACGACGGAGATGCGCGCGTTCTTCTCCGGGTACTTGCCATCACCAGAGGCGGAGTCCTTCTTCAGGACGATTTCATCCCCATCCATGTCGCGGTCGACGGTGAAGTAGGAGTTCTTGTAGCCCTTCGGGACGTCGTCTTCCTCCAACCGAACGCGGACGCTCTTCTTACCGGCGGGAATCGTGACAGTGAACTCGCCGTCTTTGTTCGTACGCCCTGCCTCGTCGCCGTTGCGGTCCTCCAGATGCACACGCTTCACCGGCTTGTCGTCCTTGTCCAGCAGTGTGAGCTTCACCTTCGCCGCCTCGAGGTCAGCCCCGGTCGTCGTGGTTGTGCTGGTCTGGCTCTCGTCGCCCTCGGTCGTGGTCACCGGGGCGGTCTCCGAAGTGGTGCCAGTCGCGGTCCCATCTGCCTCGCCAGCGTTGAACTGCACGCGCAGCGAGGTCTCGCCCGCAGCGACGGGGAACAGCTCGTCACCAGCCGCGACCTTCACGTCGCCCATGCCCTCGGGCAGCGACAGGCGCGCCTGACCCTCGCGGTCCGTCTTGGCGTAGATCGAGGGGTCCTCGTCCACAATCACTTCGTAGTCATCCACCGCGTGCGCGTTCTCGTCCATCACGGTCACCAGCACGTCGCGCGCCTCGGCCGCGGTGGGCGCCGGGGCTTGAGTGCTTACCGACGAGCTCGGCTCCGACACTTCCGCCACCTCCGTAGGCACGGCCGGGGCCGGCGCCGGAGCGGGCTCCTTCGCGCTCGGGGATGGCTGCTCGGCGGCCTTCACGGTCGGCTCGGTGGGGGCACCGGTAGCGACGCGGGGCACCGCCGGCTCGGCGGACGGCTTCTGCGGCTCCGTCACCGGCTTGTACCAGGCGCCGGCACGCAGGCTGGCCAGGTTGAGGAAGTTGTCGGTGATGCGGGTGCCCTCGGTGGTCGCGGCGATGAGCAGCGGCTTGGTTGCCGCGTCCTTCACCTCGACGGTGGAGGCCTTGTCGTCCGCGAAGACCAGGTTGCCGCCACGGTTGGTGTAGGCGTAGTTCAGGTCGCCCACCTTGGCAGCGTCGACGCCCCTCGCCACGGCGAGCGGCTCGGCGCTGACGGTGGCCTCGCGGACGTCAAGCGTCCACAGGAAGGGGACGTCCTTCTTCGTCTTGGGGTCCTTGCCGGTAGAAACGGCGTAGAGGGTGTTGGCATCTGCGTCGCCCCCGAGGGAGCCCCACGCGTGCGGTGCCTTCACGTCGGTCTCGCCGCGCTGCTCCAGTGCGTGGAAGTCAAAGGTGAGGGCGCCTTCGTGGGGGCTGCCTGCCGCATCCTGTGAGAGGTCCAGGGTGTGGATGGCGTCGCCGGTGTTGAGCACGAGGTCACCGGCGCGGGTGAAGGCGGCGGAGGTGATGGTGGGGGTCGACGTGGCGTCGTCAAGCGCCAAAGGCCCCATGTCGAGCACCTCACCGGTGACGGGGTGGATACGCAGGAGGTGGTTGGCCGGCTTGCCCTGCTCGGCCTTCGACACCGCGTAAACCCGGTCATTGAACGGGTTGAGTGCGAGTGCGGTGTAAGCCCAGCCGCCGGAGGTGAAGTGCGCCTGGTAGGAGCCCGTGCCGGCGGGTGCTTCCTGCGCGGAGGGGAGCGCCTCGTTCGCCTTCGAAGCGAGGTCTGCCAGACCCGCAGCGAGCGACGGGTCCTGCGCGCTCGCGACGGGCGCGAGGGCAACCGTGCCCGCGACCGCCGCCGCGAGCGCGACGCAGCTCAGTTTGCCGGTGTGCTTCTTCAAATTCATGTGGTACCTCTCAGCGTTATTGCGGGCGCACTCAGCCCAAAAACCATTACTAATGTATCCGTGTTGGCAGGCGTTCTCAATACGCAGCGCCGCGCAATTTCTTAGCTGTATATAAGCGTAAAGCCCGCCGCGTTTCCGCGACGGGCTTTCGCCTCAGTAGTGCCTGGCGTTAGGCGTTGACCTTGGTCGGCTCAGCGGCCGTGGTGAGGGTCTTCGCTTCCTTCTTGGAGGAGGAGCCCTTCGCGTCACCCGTGCTGCTGCCCATCTCTCCGCCGGACTGGCAGGAGGCGTAGGTCAGGCCGAGGGCGAGCGCGCCCAGGCCGATGATGCCTGCCGCGAGGACGCCCGCCGGGACGGCCGGGTCGATCTGCGACAGCTGGCGGGAGATCTCGTTCATCCACTCCGGGCGCTGGATGTTCAGGCTCGGCATGGCCTGGTTGAACTGCGCCGCTGCGGCGTTGAACTCGTCCTCGAACAGGACCGCCGCACCGCCCATGGCCGCGATCAGGATGCCGATCGGGATCAGCCAGGTGGCCGGGTTGGAGACCGAGGAGGTGTCCGCGAGGCACTTGCCCAGCGAGCTGCCCTTCGGCTCCGGTGCCGGGGTGGTCGTCTCGGTGTACTCGATCGGGCGGTCGAGGAGTCGGACGTCAACGTTCATCTTCTCCTCGTCGCCGGTGATCTCGAACTCCTTCGACTCCAGCGCAGCGCCGATGCCGTTCTCGTTCTTGTCCGGGTCCAGCGGGTCGGCGAGCACGACACCGCCCGGGTTGCGCATCTGCAGCGTGTACTTGCCAGCAGGCGCGGCGGCGAAGTTGAACGTGCCGTCGCTGTCGCTGGTGGTCTTCACGTCCGGCAGACCGTCGAGGGAGTGCAGCGTGATGTCCATGCCACCGAAGTTGGTGTCCTTGGCATCGCGCTTGCCATCCTCGTTCATGTCAACCCAAACGTTGCCATCAACGTTGGTCACGGCCGGCAGCGCTGCGCCTTCCTCGACCACAATGTGGGCGTTGCCCTCCGCGTTCTCCTTCGGCGTGATCACCAGGAGACCGGAGACGTCCTCGCCGTAGTCCGGCTCGCCGTCGACAGGCTTCGCGCGCTTCGGCGGCTCGGGGGCCTGGCCCGCGGCTTCTGCCGCGTTGTGGTGGCGCTTGCCCTTGGCCAGCGGAGGCAGCACGCCCTTAAACACGACGCGCTCGCCCGGCATCAGGGTGCCGTTGAAGCCCTTCGGCGGGATGATCTCCATCGGCGTGCCCTTGCCCGGGTGCTTCGGGTCGAAGCTCTCCTCATCACCTTCGTAGATGGTGTCGTTCACGGTCACGTTCTCCATACGGATGGAACCGGTGTTGACCACTTCGTAGGTGAAGTAGAGGTCTTCGTCCGCGGCCATGTGGACCGGGTCATCCGCGTTGGTAGCAAAGCGGGCGTTGACCTTCTTCTGCATGTTCATGTCCATGAACTTCACGTAGGCCTCGTTCGGCGTGGAGGCGACCATCTTGTCGTGGTCGTCCTTACCGCGCGCGACCGCGATGTTGGCAAACGCGCCCTTGTCCACCGGCGGTGCCATGACCGCGGAGAACACCTTGTACTCGCCCGGCTTCAGGGTGCCGTCCCAGCCCTTCGGTGCCTTGATGGCACCCTGCGCGAACGGGTCCTCGATCTCAATATCGTGGACCGTCACGTCGGACTCGTTGGTGACGATGAAGCCGTAGATAAGGTCCTCGTCGTTGGGCAGGCCCGGAGCGTCGTCAGGCGTGTTGGCGTCGTAGCCGCGCACGCGCTTCTCCAGCTTCAGTACCTTCTTGGTCAGGTTGACCGTCGGCAGCTCGACGTCCTTGCCCGGGCGGACCGGGATGTACATCGGGTCGACCTTCTGCACGCCCTCCGGCGTGAAGATTTCCACGATGGTGTCGCCCGGCACCACATCCGTGGTGTAGTTGCCGTTCTTGTCCACCGGAACTTCCTTGGTGTCGCCGTGGGAGTCGGTGACTGTGACCAGCACGCCGTCGATCGGCTTGCCGTCGCCGTCGACAACCTGGCCCTTGATCTCAGAGCGCGGTGCCTTGACGTTGACAATGCCCTGGTGCGCCGGCTTGTCGTCGGTGACCTTGACCGTCTTCGGCCAGTCCTTCGGCTTGGTCCAGCCCTCCGGCAGCTCGAGGTCAACCTCGTAGTCGCCAGCCGGCAGCTTGTCGGTGGTGAAATGGCCGTCCTTGTCCACGGTCACCGCCGGGAAGGTCTCGGTCGGGTTGCCGTCAGCATCCGTGCCCTTGCCCTTCACGATGACCTTGGCACCCGGGATCTGCTCGTTCAGGTCATCAACGAGCCAGCCGTTGATGGTGCCGGGCTCGCCCTTGTCCACCTTGATCGGTTTCTTGGTCGTCGGGGTGATGATGCGCGGCACCGTCACCTTCTCGCCGTCCTTGACCGTCACCTCGGTGTAGCGCGGGGTGCGGTGGCCGTCGGCAGGATCCACAACGACAACGTAGTCGCCCGGCTCCAGGTCGTCCGACGTGAAGTCACCGGTCGCGGGGTCAATCTCCAGCTCCGAGGTGGAACCGTCCGGGTGACGGACCGTAGCCGTGGTGCCCGGGACGGGCTTGCCCTCCTGATCACGCACGCCACCCTCGAAGTTACCTGTGTTGTTCGGGTGATCGCTCGGCTTGGAGTCGAGCACGACGTTGAAGGAGTGACCGTCGGCGTCAGTAACGTCCCACTTCAGGCCGCTCTTGGCAACGTAGTTGCCGTCGTCCTTGGACACGGTCGCGGTGTAGGCGCCCAGGGCAGCTTCACCGGAGAACTCACCCTTCTCGTTGGTGACAAACACCACGAACTTCTCCGGGTCGTTGTCATCAACCATCTCCACGACAGCGCCATCGATCGGGTCGCCGGCCGTGTTGGTGACCTTGCCGGACACCTTGGCGTCCTTGGCGGCGACCTTCGCCATCTCGATCGCCTGGACCGAACTGGTCTTGCCAACGTTGACGGTCACGCTCGGCGCGCTGGTCGGGCGGTACCCGTTCGCGCTCGCTTTCGCCCTGTAGTTACCGGCCGGTACGTCAGCCGCAGCGTAGTCGCCGTTGGCGTCAACCGTCGCCGGGATGACGTCGCCGGTGTCCACGTTCTCCAGCACGACAGCGACCTCGCCGTCAATTGCGTTGCCGTCGGCGTCACGCACGGAGCCCTTGACGGTACCCGTCTGCGGGGTGTCCGGCGTCTTCTCCAGCTGGAAGTCCTTCTGTACGTTCGCGCTCGGCGCGACGTCCACTACCTGCGCCTCGGGCGACTCGTAGTCCGCCGCGCGGACCTCGATGCGGTACTGACCAACAGACAGGTCGCCGCGCGAGTATTTGCCTTCCTTGTCGGTGGTGGATTCGTAGCTTGCGCCGTTCTCAACGTTTGTGATGGTCACGGTCGCGCCCTCAATCGGCGCGTTCTTCGCGCCCGTGACTACGCCGTGCACGGAGCCGATTGTCGACGTCAACGTGATGTCCTCAGTGACCTTCCCGTTGGCCGGGACGTTCACTACGATGTTGGAGACCTTCTTGTAGGTCTTCGGCGCGTCAACGCTGAGCATCCACTGACCTGCAGGGATGCCATCGAAGTTGAATGAGCCGTTCTTCGCGGTTGCCGCGTTGCGCTCTTCATCGCCACGGGTCAGCGTCAGGCTGATGTTTTCCAGCGGCTGGCCAGTGGAGTCCTTCACGGAGCCATCGACCGAACCAGGGTTACGCTGCACCTCGATCTCAACCGGGTCGGTGTGGGTACCGGCGACAACGGTGAAGGCGGTCTTGCCTTCCTTGTATTCGTCGGTGCCCGCAACGACCGCGGTGTAGTCGCCCGGCGTCGCGGAATCCATGGAGAACAGGCCATCGCTATCGGCCTTGACGGTGTCGACGGTCTGCCCGCCGCGTTGGATCACAACGTCCACATCCGCGATCGGCTTGCCGCTATCATCCTTCACGAAGCCATTGACGGTGTCCGTCGCACGGTTCACCGTCAGGGCGACGTTGGTCTTCACACCTGGGTTAACTTCGAAGCCCCTGACGTAACCGCCGTACTCGTCAGTCTTTGCAACGGTCGCCTCGTGCGGGCCCGGGTTCAACTTGTCCGTGGTGAACTTCCCGTCCGCGTCGGTGGTGTAGGTGTCAGCGCCGTCAATGGTGACGGTTGCGCCTTCAACCGGTGCACCGGTTTCGTCCACTACAGTGCCCTCGGCCCAGCCGTTGGTGCGCTTGACCTGGACATCAGCAACTTCAGTGTTCGCAGGGGTAATGGTCGCGTCCACGGAGTTTGCCTCGTGAGCGGTACCCGCCTCCACGGTAACCGTGTACGAGCCAGCCTTCTGCTCGTTGAACTGGTACTTGCCGTTGGCGTCCGTCTGTGCGGTGGCCACCTCGTTGCCGTCGGCGTCCTTGAGGATCACCTTAGCGTCGTTGACAGATTCGCCAGCATCGTTGGTGACTACACCCTCGAGG
This sequence comes from Corynebacterium gottingense, assembly GCF_007559235.1. Lineage (NCBI taxonomy): Bacteria > Bacillati > Actinomycetota > Actinomycetes > Mycobacteriales > Corynebacteriaceae > Corynebacterium > Corynebacterium gottingense. The sequence goes on from NZ_VMHH01000003.1 coordinate 185,718, forward strand.
TTGCCCGGCGCCCGGGTGAGCTGAATGTCTGCGGTCGACGGACGGTTGGGGCGCACCGTGACTTCCTTGGGTTCGCCGCTGCGTGCGTTGGTAGGCACCACCGAAACGCTGAACTCACCTGCGGGAACGCTTGCGAACTTGTAGGTACCGTCCTGGCCAGTCGTGGTCGAGGTCTTGAATTCGGCGTCAGGCGCGTCCTTGGCGCGACGCTCACCGTCGATGACAACCGTTGCTCCCGTGACCGGGTTACCCGCGTCATCGGTGATCGTGCCGGTAACGGACCCGGGCTGCGGTGCCACGCTGATCTTCCAGGTGACATTGGCGTCCTGCACCAGGTCGGGCAGCTTGTTGTCCTTGACGTTTACATAGTCCTCGCCTGGAACAACGTCGACAGCGTAGCCGGCTCCGGGGGCCTGGTTCAGGAATTCAACCTTGCCATCCGCGTCTGCCGGTTTGCGCTCGAGCTCCCGGCCGTCGCGAGAAAGGATTACTTCGGCATTTTCCACGGTTTCGCCGAGATCATTGAGCACGGTGACCGTGTATCCAGGGTTAAACCGCTCAACCGTGATCGTGGGCGTAGCCGTCTTGTTCGGCTCTACAGTCACCGCTTCGGTGTGCGGCTTCGTCAGTTTCGTCTTACCGACTTGAATCTCGTACTGACCCGGCTTCTGATCCTTGAGCTCGAACTCGCCGTTTACCACCGATACGGGGGCCTTCGTTCCATCCGGTCGCGTCACAGTGACGTTATCCGGGGAGACGGGGTTACCGGCGTCGTCGACAATCTTGCCCACAATGGAGCCGTTTGCTCGGGTCACCGTGATGTCTTTTGCCGTGGCGGTTTCATTCGGCTTCACGGTGACGTCGGTGGAGTTACCAGTGAAGTTGTCGCCGTCGGTGACGGTCACGGTCTTCTTTCCAGGGACTACGCCGGGGATGGTGTACTTGCCGTCGGCGTCCGTCGTGGCCTTCTTGCCACCCGCGGAAACCTCGGCGCCTTCAACTGGCTTACCCGCGTCATCAACAACCGTGCCGGTGATGGTGCCGGGCAGGGAAACCGCGCTGAGGTTCAAATCAAGAGTCTTGCCCGGGCCTGCGTACTCCGGACCGACGGTAATACCTTTGTAGGTATTGTTCCCCGCGATCGAGGCTTTGTAGTCGCCGTGTTTCAGATCCGGCAAATTGTAGAAACCTCGAGCATCGGTCTTCGTCGTGAAAGTTTCGCCGTTACCTTCGACAGTCACCTCGACGTCACGAAGGGGAAGGCCGTCCAAATTGACCTGACCACCAATCGTTGTTGGCTTGTACGGAATAGTCGCATTGACATTCTTTCCGCCGCCTGCGGGAATGGTCAGGTGTCCCCTACCCGTGCTCTTCGTGGACGTGGTTGCTTCAAACTCAATGTCATAATCTCCCGCGTCCAAGCCCGAGAGATTGAAGGTACCGTCCGCACCAGTGCTGGTGCGCTTCACGACGTCAGCACCCCGGTAAAGCACGACTGGGATGTCAGAGGCAGTTTCGTTGGTTCCTTCGTATTTTGCGGTGCCGGAGACGGACCCCTTGTTTCGCGAGACCTCAATGTTTGCTTCGAATTCCTGGTTCGGGCTCACTACAGCGCTGGTACCGCCCTCCCCGTTCTTCGCCGTCTTTCCGACGCGAACGTCGTATTTACCCGGAGTTACGTCGTCGAAGGTGTAGTTACCATCAGCGTCTGTGGACGTGACTCTCTCTTCCTGACCAGCACCGGAAAGGCGTACCTCCGCATTGTCGACGGCTTCCCCAGCCTCATTGGTGACTCGACCGAAGACCGAGCCCTTACGCAGTTCGACCTGAATTTCTCCGGCGTTCGTCGGCTTACCGACGTTCACGGTGACCGTCTTCGTAGCCGCTTCGGTCTTCTCAGTTTGTCCGACCTCAAGCGTGTACTCGCCGCTCGCAGTGTCGAGATCCGTGATTTCCGACAGCGTGAACAGACCGTCGCTGCCAGTGGTGTCTTCGTGGTTGGTCCCGCGAAGCTTCACTGTCGCATTATTAACAGTGTTTCCATTTTCATCGACGACCTTGCCCTGAATCGTGGCGGCATTCGCCTTGATGGTCAGGTCACGCGTTTCGTTCGAGTTGTGCCCAAGGTTGAATGGGCCCCGCTTTTCGCCGTAAAACCCGTCAACCTGCGTGGAGACCTGCACGGAGTACTCGCCCACCGGCACGTCTTTGAACTCGTAATCAAACTTCCCGCGACCAACAGTCTGCGGTTGCCCCACCGGGTTATCGTCCTGGTCCAGGAGCTCGACCTTTGCGGTATCGGTAAAGCTCTTCGGCGCGGTCACCGAACCCGAAACGGTGCCGGTCTTCGCGTTGACGGTGAACGACTCGTTGATCGGCTGGCCCGCCGTCACGGTCACAGTCTTCGTCAGCGCCTCGGTCGAATTGGTCTCTCCGACCGTGATTTCATGATCGCCAGCGGGCAGCTTATCGACACTAAACGACCCGTTCGCATCCGTCTTCCCAACAATCTCACCGTCGACGGAAATGTCCGCACCAGAAACAACGTCGCCATTCTTCTGCTTGACAGTGCCGTTGACTGAGCCCTCTTGCTTAGGCGCATAGCCAAACTTGATCTCAGCGTAATCGCCGCTATTGGCGATCGGCCCCGTCATCCCAGGCCCGTAGATAACAAGAGTTGTTGGTCGGTCAATATCTGCGGCCAAGTGCATTGGGTTCTGTAGCGTAAAGACTGGCTGCGTCTCAGTACCACCGGCGCGGACCTTTTCCACCCTGCGGTCCAGAACCTCAAGTCCGTTCTGGCCCACTCGCTGGGTCCAGATGTAATAATATTCGCCCGGGCGGAACTTATTTGCGTCGGATTTGTCGCTGCCGCCTTCCTTATCCTTAGGCCAGATCAGTTCTACAGTATCAAAATCAATATCTTTATCATGGGCGCTAACCGCGGTGATGTAGTTGCCCTTTACGTTCTGATTCTTAAAATCCTGAAGCACACCGGGAGCATTCGCAATACTCTCTGCGGACCACCCCTTGGCCAACGGAGTGACCTCGTTGACCGATCGATACGTCTCACCACTCACATTCGGCAAAGTCTCGTCAAAGGCCGCAGCGGAAGCCACGGGCAGCGAACCACCGAGGTTCGGCACGGCCATGCCGCCAACCGCTAGCGATAACGCGGTCGCCGAAGCGATCACGGTCCTTCTCATTCCGGAAAACAGCCCGCGTGAAGGCTTGGGGTTTCCGCGCATAGTTTTCTCCAATACTTGGGGTTGTGCGTAAGGGCCTTTTGTGGAGCTGGGAAAAGTCTCCAATTTTTCTCCATTGACAATAATGCCGTAGACAGGCGTATGCCAACTTTTACGCCTAAGGATACACTTAAGATTCACTCATGCAATATTTACTGGGCCTTGATCTGCATAAGTGCGAGCCCCCACCCTTTAACACCCCGCGTGTCCACCCGCCTGACCGGGCAGAAGAAAACCCCGCCGGAGCGGGGTTCCAACTTGTGCGCCCGGAGGTGTCCGAAGTCACGACATAGTTGACACGGCGTGCCTGGGGGAACCTTCCTGATGGTTGACAGGTCAGCCGCGACATGGTTGACACTTAGCCCAAGAAAACCACCTAGGGTGATGGTTGACACCTCAGTCGCGACATAGTTGACACCGACCAGCAACCGCGTGGCGTGAAGCCACACGGGGATCAGTCGGGACATTGTTGACAAAATGAACAGCCCCAACCGCAACCTCGCGATCGTTAAGGCCGTACGAGACCAAGGCGAACCAGCTGCCAAAGTCGCCAAACGATTCGGGATCTCCCGCCAACGCGTCTACAAAATCCTCGCCGACTTCGACGCCGGCGGGCCTGAAGCGATCGCCCCGAAATCCCGTGCACCACACACCCACCCCCAAGCCATCCCCGAAAACCTGCGTAAACACATCATCGAAATGCGCAAAGAGTTGACCAGGGCCGGTTTCGACGCAGGCCCAGACACCATCGCCTTCCACCTTCAACGACAGGGTCAGCGAGTCCCATCAACTTCCACCATCCGCCGCATCATCACCAACGCGGGCCTGGTTACCCCACAGCCCCAGAAGAAGCCACGAAGCTCCTACATCCGCTTCGAAGCCGAAATGCCCAATGAGTGCTGGCAAGCCGACATTACCCACCTTTTCCTCGCCGACGGCATTCGTGTAGAAGTCCTCGACTTCCTCGACGACCATTCCCGCTACCTGCTGTCAATTACCGCCCAGCACGCGTTTACGGGCACTGCAGTGGCAGAACAGCTCCAGCACCTCATCGACACCTATGGGCCGCCAGCATCCACGCTTACCGACAACGGATTGGTTTTTACAGCACGACTCGCCGGCCGGAAAGGAGGTCGCAACGCCTTCGAGAAAACCCTTAATCACCACCGCATTCAACAGAAAAATGGCCGACCTGGGCACCCACAGACTCAAGGCAAGATCGAACGATTCCACCAGACGCTCAAACGCTGGATCAAAGCACGACCACCAGCAGAAACAATCTCCCAGCTGCAACAACAACTCGACGAATTCGCTGGGTACTACAACACAGAAAGGCCTCATCGAGCACTCGGACGCCGCACACCGGAACAGGCCTACACCGCCGGAGCCAAAGCTCAACCCACGGACACCCCTAATGACGAATGGCGCACCCGCAACGACATCGTCGGTGTCAACGGCAAAGTCACCATCCGCTATGCCGGAAAGCTCTACCACCTAGGCATCGGACGCGCCTACGGCGGCAAGCCCATCCTGATGGTCATCACCGACAACCACGTCACCACATCGTTAAAAGAGACCGGCGAAATCATCGCCGAGCACTACATCGACACATCCCGCAACTACCAAAAACCATACTGGCGAAAAGGCCAACCCCCGTCGAACATCCAGGTGCGGTAACGCTCCAGGTCGCCGTCTTTAAGCTCGTAGCCCGCCCACTCGGCCACCACGCTCAAGGTGTTGGGGAAGCTGCCGCCGATGGTTCTAGCGCGCACCTCCGGGGTGAGCGGGCGGCCTAGCAGCTCGCCGAGCTCGAAGGTGGCCTTACCCCACAGCGGTTCGGTGTCGATGAGGGTGCCGTCCATGTCCCAGAGGACGGCCTTCGGCCTACTCAAGTTCCGGAAGCTCGTTGAGAGCCTCGTCCGTGGCGCCGGTGGCGGCCGCCGCACGGAACACCAAGGTCTCGATGTCGGCCTTCTCCTCCGGTTCAAGCACCGCGTTGGCGTGCTTTTCGTTGAACTCCTCGAGGTTCTCGTAGAACGGCGCCACGACCTTCACCAGCGCGTCGCCCTCAGGGTCGTCGCCAAGCAGATCGAGGGCGTCAAGGAACATCTCAAGCCGCTTCTTCAAATCCGGCAGCACCGCCGGGTCGAAAGGCTCTTCCCACAGGTCCTTGTCCTCGTCCTGCAGGTAGGAACCGGTGGCGAAGGTGTTCAGGTCGTCGATGAATTCGTCTACCTCGGGCTGAAACTGGGCCCGAATCGAGTTGTCCGCAGCTGCGCTCATGGGCCCATTGTGCGTGAGGCGCGCTAAATGCGCACCCCGAGCAGCCCGTCGAGGGCGGTGGCGATGATCTGGTTGCAGTCGCCGGCTGCGCCGTCGAGAAGCGAAAGTGCCTCCGGGGTGTTCAGATCGTCCGCAAGAATCGCGCGAAGCTTATCGACGACTTCCGTCGCCTCCGCCTCAGAAACCTCGCCGGCGAGCTGCTCGCGCCAACGCGTAAGGCGCTCCTCGGCCTCGGCCAGGATCGCGTCGGAGAAGTCCCGGTCCTCGCGGTAGTGGCCCGCAAAGACAGCCAGGCGGATCGCCGACGGGTCGTGGCCTGCCTCCGAGAGCTTGTGCACGAACACGAGGTTGCCCAGGGACTTGGACATCTTCACACCGTCGAGGGCGATCATGCCGGCGTGGACGTAGTGCCCGGCCATGCGCTCGACCTTTAGCGCGGCCTCAGCGTGGGCCGCGGAGAACTCGTGGTGCGGAAACGCCAGGTCAGACCCGCCGCCCTGGATGGCGAAGTGGCTGCCCAGGCGGTTGGTGGCAATCGCGGAGCACTCGACGTGCCAGCCCGGACGGCCCGGGCCGAACGGTGAGTCCCAGGCGGGCTCGCCCTCGCGGTGGCCGCGCCAGATCAGCGCGTCCAGCGGATCGCGCTTGCCCTCTCGATCCGGGTCGCCGCCACGTTCCGCGAAGTACTCCTCCATGGTGGCGCGGTCCAGGTTGGACTCGTAGCCGAACTGCTCGGTGGCGTCGATGGAGGCGTAAATGTCGCCCTGGTCGAGCTCGTAGGCGGCGCCGGCGTCGAGAAGCTGCTGCACCATCGCGATCACCTCGTCGACTGACTCCATCGCGCCGATGTAGTCGCGCGGCGGGATCACGGACAGGATCTCCATGTCGCTGCGGAACAGGTTGATCTGGCTGGTGCCGAGTTCGCGCCAGTCCACGCCGTCGCGCTCGGCGCGCTCGAACAGCGGGTCGTCCACGTCGGTGATGTTCTGCGCGTAGTGGACCTTGTGGCCGTTGGCGAGCAGCTGGCGCTGCGCCAGGTCGAAGGTGAGGTAGGTCGCGGCGTGGCCGAGGTGGGTGGAGTCGTACGGGGTAATGCCGCAGACGTACATCCCCACCTCCCCGTTCGCATCCGGGGTGGTGTCTACTTCTTTGACGCGCTGATCGGCGGTGTCGAAGAGCTTCAGCGGCACCGGGGTGCCGGCGACTACGGGTACGGACGGGTCGGGCCATGCATGCATGCGGACAACCCTACAACTAGGCGGCCATCACGCCAGTGCCGAGCAGCGCCATGACCAAAAGGCCCAGCGGAATGCGGTAGGCGGCGAACCACGCGAACGAGTGGTTGGACACGAACTTCAGCAGCCACGCAATGGAGATGTAGCCGACCACAAAGCCGATGCCGGAGCCGACGAGCAGCTGCAAACCGCTCGCCGCCTGGCCCGCCTGGGGGTCGAAGGCATCAGGCAGGGAGAACAGCCCGGAGGCCAGCACTGCCGGAATGGCTAGCAGGAAGGAGAAACGGGTGGCAACCTCGCGGTCGAGGTTGAGGAACAGACCGCCGGAAATGGTGCCGCCGGAGCGCGACACACCGGGGATGAGCGCCAGGCACTGCCACAGGCCCATCAGAACCGCGTCCTTCATGGTCAGTTCCTCGAAGCCGCGGGTCTTCTTGCCGCGGCGCTCGGCCAGGATGAACACCAGCGAGAACAGGATTAGCACGGTGGCGGTGATCCAGAGGTTGCGGAAGTTCTCGCGGATTAAGTCCTTGAGCAGCACGCCTGCAAGACCGACCGGGATGGTGCCGGCGATGACCATCCAGCCCATGCGGTAGTCGAAGTTCCGCTTGGATTTGTCCGCGAGGCCGGCGAACCAGGCGGTGAGAATGCGCCAGATGTCTTTGGCAAAGAAGACCAGCACGGCAAGCTCCGTTCCCAGCTGGATCACGGCGGTGAAGCTGGCGCCGGCGTCTTCGCCCCAAAACAGTTGGGAGACGATGCGCAGGTGGCCCGAGGAAGACACTGGCAGAAACTCGGTGAGGCCCTGGACAACAGACAGGACGATCACCTGGACCCAGGACATTGTGGTGGCGGGATCAGTCATGGCGAAAGACACTACCCCGCCCGCTTAGCCATCGCGGTACGCGACGGGCGCGTTGCTAGGCTTTAACCTTGTGAATGCTCGTTTGTTTGCCCCCAGTTCCCGCCTCCGCTTTGTCGCAGTTTCCGGTGCAGTCGCGGCTGCCCTGGCGTTGAGCGCCTGCGGCGCGTCTCCCTCTGCCAAGATCGAGGAAGCCGGCGGAGAGGCAGCTGCGAACATGGGCAGCGCTGAGCCGGTGCAGTCCCCGCAGTCGTCGGACCCGGCGGGCGACCTGGTCGACTTCGAGCCGGTGAGCGATGTGGACGAAACGAACGGCCGCATCGGCGTTCGCACTTCAAGCGCGCTGACTATCGGCACCCTCGAGGAGATTCAGCAGGGCAAGGCCGCCCGCCACGAGCTGGACCAATCCTGCGGCGAGGCTTCCGCCAACGCCGGCACCTTCGCGCTCGCCTGCGCAGGCGAGATCAAGCTCTTCGGAGACCGGGAGGAGACTATCGCCACGGATAAGCCGGTCACGGCGGCCACGGTGGCGTCGACAGGCGAGGTGCTCGCAGGCAGCGACTCGGAGCGCAAGATCTGGGTCTTCGACGGCGGCGAGCTCAAAGACACCATCGACGTCGCACGCGAAACCGACCAGTTGCAGGCGGTGCAGGTGGACGGCCAGCGCGACTCGGTGGTGCGCACCAACCGCTTCGACACCACCATCCAGGACATCGACTGGAACGGCGCGCGCCAAGGCGGCACCCTGCGCGTCGGCCTGGGCGTGGGCAAGGTGCGCGGCGGCGAGCACGGCCTGGTGCTGGCCGCGGATTCCACCGGTAGTCAGCTCCACGTCTACACCACCGACGACATCATCCGCCTCCAGCAGTCCGCGCCCGTGCCGGAAGGACCCTGGGATGCCGCGTGGGACCCCGCGCAGCGCCTCGCCTGGGTCAGCTCGCTGGCCAGCAACACCGCCACCGGCTACGACATCTCCCAGGGCATTCCGGTGAAGCGCAAGCATTTCGCCACCGTCGCAGATGCCCAGAGCATCATTACGCTTGACGACGGCACCGTGGTCGCCGCCTCCGCATCCGGCGACGGCATCCAGATCGTCTCCCCCGCCGACCAAACCGAGAGCAACTAGGAGAAAACCCATGACGCTCTACGACCGCGCACTCAAGCTCATGTTCCTGCTGCCGCCGGAGCGCATCCACGGCATCATCAGCGGCGCGTTGCAGACGCTGCACTTGGTCACCCCGGTCAACCGCGTGATGGAAAAGGCCGTGCGCGTGCACGACCCGGTGCTGCACCAAACTGTTTTCGGCGTGGATTTTCCCGCCCCGCTGGGGCTGGCGGCCGGCTTTGACAAGAACGCCGAGGCGATCGACTCCTGGGGCGCGATCGGCTTCGGCTACGCCGAGATGGGCACCGTGACCCCGAAGTCCCAGCCGGGCAACCCCACGCCGCGTCTGTTCCGCCTGCCGGAGGACAAGGCGATTTTGAACCGCATGGGCTTCAACAACAAGGGCGCGCTCGTGGTCGCCGACAACCTCCGCGCGCGGCGCTCCCGCGACGTGGTGGGCATCAACATCGGCAAGAACAAGACCTCCGAAGATGCCGTGGCGGACTACCGCGCCACCTCGACGCTTCTGGGCCAGCTTGCGGACTACCTGGTGGTCAACGTCTCATCCCCCAACACGCCGGGTCTGCGCGACCTGCAGGCGGTGGAGGAACTCCGCCCGATCCTGGAGGTGGTGAAGAAGTCCACCACCACCACCCCGGTGCTGGTGAAGATCGCGCCGGACCTTTCCGACGACGACATCGACGCCGTCGCCGACCTCGCCGTCGAGCTGGGCCTGGCCGGCATCGTGGCCACCAACACCACCATTTCCCGCGACGGTCTGAAAACGCCCGCTGCCAAGGTGGAGAAGATGGGCGCGGGCGGCATCAGCGGAGCCCCGTTGGAGAACCGCTCGCTTGAGGTGCTCAAGCGCCTCCACGAACGAGTCGGCGACAAGCTGGTGTTCGTCAGCGTCGGCGGTATCTCCACGCCCGAGCAGGCGTGGGAGCGCATCGCCGCGGGCGCGAGCCTGCTGCAGGGCTACACGCCGTTCATCTACGGCGGGTTGGGCTGGATCCGCGGCATCCACCGCGGGATCGCCACGCAGATCAAAGCCCATGGTCTGGACTCGATTGAGCAGGCCGTGGGCAGCGGGCTGGAGTGGAAAGCGCTCTAAGCGTGTCCGGCTGCGCTGCGGCGCAGCACCACCGCGCAGAGTCCGGCGGCGAGCGCCCAGCCGATCAGCCAGAACGGCGTGGTGGCCATGAGTTCGGTGTCGGGCGCGATGAAGCCGAGCCCGATGAGCACCACGGCCGCGAGCAGCGAGCCCACCTGGGTGCGTGAGCCTTCCTGCTTGGTGTTGTAGGTGGCGAAGGCGCCGACGATGGCCACCGCCACGATGATGGAGAGCACCTGCGGGGTGACGGGGAACGCGGCGTCGCCTCGAAGCAGCGCCAGCACGGCGTAGAGCACGAGCACGAGTGCGATGCCCATGAACGCGCCGCCGACGCGGAGTTGCACTGGAACCATTCGGCGAATCTTACTGGTTTTCGTACCAGCCCCAGATGATTGCTCGGCCGAGCGAGTGGAAGTTCAGGTTGAAGCCGAGCTGGGTGGGGTTGGCAATCTCGTCTGCGGGCAGCTCCGTGTCCACCGCGTGGACGGCGAACAGGTAGCGGTGCGGGCCGTGGCCGGCCGGCGGGTTCGCACCGTAGTAGCCCTTAACCCCGCTGTCGCCGGTGAGCACCACCGCGCCGACACCGAGGTCGTCCTTCGCGCCCGCGCCGGCGGGCAGCTCGGTAACGTCCGCGGGGATGTTGAACGCGGACCAGTGCCAAAAGCCAGAGGCGGTCGGCGCGTCCGGGTCGAAGCAGGTCACAGCGTACGTCTTGGTGCCCTCCGGGGCGCCGGACCAGGACAGCTGCGGGCTGGTGGCGTTGTCGCCGGCCAGCGTATCGGCGAGGCGCTCGCCGTCGACGATGTCCTCGGAGGCGATGTCGAAGGACGGCACGTCCGCAAGCGGGGCGTACGGGTCGGGGCCGGGGAAACGGTCGGAAACATAGTTAGCAGTCATGTCCCCATTCCTACCGGAGAGTTAGTGACCGCCGCCACTCCATGCGGCGAACAGTTGCGCGTATCTCCCGTCGGCGGCGACGAGTTCGGTGTGGGTGCCGTCCTCGATGATGCGCCCGGCGTCCATGACCAGGATTCGGTCCGCGGCCGCCGCCTGGTCTAGGCGGTGCGCCACCACCAGTGCCGTGGTGTCTGCGGTGATCCGCGCGGCGGCGTCTTCCAGCGCGTTGGTGGCATCGCTGCCGGCTTCCGCTGTGGCCTCGTCCAGGATGAGCACCTTCGGGCCCGACAGCGCCACGCGCGCGAGTGCGAGCTGTTGCTCCACCTCCGGGGGTATGTCCTCCGCGCCCGCGCCGACGGCGGTGTCCAGTCCTTTCGGGAACAGGCGCGCGAACTGGGTGCCATCGGGGTCGAGCCCGACGCTTGCCAGCGCACGCAGCAGGTCCGCGTCGGTCGCGTCCTGCGCAGCCATCGAGAGGTCCTCGCGCAGGGTGCCGGCGAACAGGTGGACATCCTGGGTGAGCAGGGTGACGTTCTTGGCGGTCCACGTATCGCTGACCTGCGAGGTATCCACCTCGCCCACCCGGATGCACCCGGAAGTGGGCTCCACTAGCCCCGCAATGAGCGCGGCAAGCGTGGACTTGCCGGCGCCCGACGTGCCCACCAGCGCCGTGGTTGTTCCCGCCGCGAGCGTGACAGAGAGGTCCTCCAGCACGTTGGCGCCGCCCGGGTAGGCAAACGAGACGTGGTCGACTTCCACGTCCACCGGCTCCGCCAGATCCTCCGGAACGGCCGTAGCTTCACGCCCGTCCGCGAGCTTGGCCAGGCTCACCGCGCGGCCCACTGCGGTGGCCGCGCTCTGCAGCTCGCCGACGAAGAACAGGGCGTTGAACACCGTGACCTCGGCGCGGATGACCATGAACACGGCGGCACTCGCCTGGCCCGGGCTGACGGCACCGGCCGTCGCGAGCCACGCGCCGACGCCAAGCGTGAGCAGCACCCACGCGGCGAAGGCGACCTGGCCGATTCCCGTGAGGCGGATGAACCACGGCACGCGGTCCATTTCCGCCTCCACCGCACCCCAGGAGGTCCGCCGCATCCGGGCCAACGCCCAGCGCTCCAAGTCGAAGGCGCGCAGCGTGGGCAGGCCCCGGACGGTGTCCAGCAGCACCGCGTTGCGACGCGCCTCCGCCACGCTCACCGCGTTGGAGGCATCCGGGATGGCGCGGACCACCGCGCGGGCGAACGGGTAGGTGCATATGCAGATCAGAAGCAGGATCAGGGCGAAGCGGACGTCGATAAGCAAAAGCCCGATGAACGTGATCGGGAAGACGAACACGGTGGTGAGCACGCGCGAGCCGATGGCGGTGATGGTTTGGACGACGTCGTCGATGTCCTTGGTCATGCGTGTGATGACGTTGCCGGTGCCGAGCTCCATCACCCGCGGCACTGGTGCGCGCAGGATCGCGTCGAGGCAGCGGCGGCGCAGGTCGATGGACGCGCGGGCGACTTTGAGGCCCACTACGTAGTTGCCGAGGGCACGCAAGAATATCTCGACGAGCATGCAGACCAGCGCCAGGCCGACGGTCAAAACGAAGGCGCGGGTGCCGGTTCCCAGCAGTGGCACTGATCCGCCGGTGAGCGGGTCGACGCTGCGGCCGAACAGGTTCGACTGCGTGGTGTAGACAGCGACAATCAGCGCCTGGATGATCAGCAAACCCGCCCACCAGCGCTTGTCCAGAGCGTTGGGTAGCGCAGACAGGTAAGCGAAGGTCTCCTTCACGCTCGCGGGGGCGACCGCGTCTGTGCGTTCGTACTCGCGCGCCATCTACGCCACCTCCAATGCGGTGCCGGCGTGCTGCCACGCCGCGTTTCCGGTGATGACCACGGTGGTCTTGTCTGCCCTCAGCGCGGCGACGGCCTCCACGACGTCCGCCTGTGTCACGGAATCGAGCCCCGTGGTTGGGTCGTCCAGGATGAGCACGTCCGGGTCAGCGGCGAGCGCCCTGGCAAGCGCGACGCGCTGACGCTGCCCGCCGGAGAGGTTCAGGCCGGTCTCGCCCAGCGGCGCGTTCGGCAACTCGCCTGCTTCGTTGATACCGCCGAGCCTGCGGAGGATGTCTTGGCAGTGGGCGGCGGCGAGCGCTTGCTTGACGACGTCCTCCGGCACATCCCCGCGCGGGTTCACGTTGTCTGCGATGGTGCCCTCAAACACGTTGACGGTGTGCGGCGGGAACAGCACGTCTGCGCGCTGCGCCCACGCGGCGGCGGTGGCGTAGGAACGCTCCTCCGGCTCGAGGATCCACAGCCCCGCGCCTGGGACCGGTGTGTCTGTTAGCTCGGGCCCCGCGGTGTCGTCGCCCGCGTGGTGCAGCTGCTCGATGCGCTGGCCACTCGCGACGGCCCTGCCCCACCCGCTGGCCAGGTCGCCGAACGCTAAGCCCGCCATGGTCAACGCAGGCTGCACCAACAGTGCCACGGATGTCAGCTGCCCCGGGGTGATCTCCCCGCGCAGCGTCATCCACGCGCTCAAGCCCACGATGCCAAGGTTGCACAGCCACGCCACGCAGAACCTGGCGAAACCGAGCCACACCTCCACACGCAGGTGCGTGAGCATCAAGCGCTTCGCCTTCGCCGTTTCGGCGTGAAAACGTGTTGCCACGGTTGCACCCGCGCCTAGGCCTTTGACGGTGCGAATGCCTTGCGACGCATCCGTGGCCAAGCCAGCGACATCCGCCTCCGCGGCGCGACGCTTCAACGACACCCGCGTCACCGGCCCCGCGGTCCACGCGGCGAACAGAGCGATGATCAGCGCGCTGGCCGGGATGGCCAGTGAGATCCACGGGGAGACCGACCACATCGCCACCATCGCGCAGACCGCGTAGCCGATGGCCATGAGCGGAAACGACAGCAGCTCGCGGTAGCGGCCGACGGTGTTCGCGTCCGCGTCGATGGTGTTGAGTACGGTGCCGGGGCTCATCGCTCCCGCCCCGCGGCGCAGCACGCCCGAGGACAGGTGCTGCTGCGCGTTGTGGGTCACGCGGCGCACCGAGGCTGTGGCCAGGCCGTCGCCGGTGGCCTCGCCGATGAATTGGATGATGAAGATGCCGACCAATACTGCGAAGAGCCACCATGCGTTGAACTTTTCTTCCCCCACCAGGCCGTCCACGATCATGCCCACCACCACCGGCACAAACGCGGCGATGCCGGAGCCGATGAGGTAGCTCAGAATGTGCAGCACTAGCACGCCCGGGTATGCGCCTACCATGTCCCTGACCACGCGGTTCCCGCTGCTCCAGCGTGCTGGGTGGAGCCGCGCCGGATCGTCCGCTGGCGGCGCGGGCGGGACGAACCAGCTGTACGTCTTCATTCTGCGCGGCGGTGGCATCATTCTGGAAAATCTAGCACCCCACTGACCTAAAACACAAAACCGGTGCCTCGGAAAAATAAAAACCGAGGCACCGGTTTGTCCACCATGTCGCGACTGAGTTGTCAACTATGTCGCGACTGAGGACACTTGTGCGCCCGGAGGGATTCGAACCCCCAACCTTCTGATCCGTAGTCAGATGCTCTATCCGTTGAGCTACGGGCGCGTCCTGCCAGATTCTCTCTGACAACGAAGAGATACGTTACACCGTTGCCCGCAAAGCACCAAAACACCAGGTGAATGAGGGGTTGATGGAACGTGACGGGCGGTGGGGCGTCGATAAGCAATAGCCCCCGAATGTATGTAGAAGGTCGACGCGAATGCGCGAATCGCTATACGCGCAGACAGTAAGGTGCTAGAAATATTAAGGTACTTGCAACTCTGTCCAACTCTTGCCAGCTCAGGGCGCGCACGTGCCCACCCAACCGTAAAGGAACCTCCATGGCCCACACTCCGCGCCGCCGCGCGCTCGTCGCCGCGAGCGCCCTGTCCCTCGCGCTGACCGCGCCATCCATCGTCGTGCCGAACGGCTACGCGCAGGACACCACGACCACCGAAACGACTGCGACCTCCGCCACGAGCGTTCCGGACAACGCCGTGGATTGGGAGAAGGAATACGACGCGAACTTTGCCGGCAATGAGCCCGCGACCGTCGAGGGTCTTGTGCTGCCGGAGGGCTCGACAATCGAGGCCGCGGCGGCGACACTGTTCAACTGGAAACTGGCTGCAAACGACGACGGCTCCGTTGAGCTGACCCGCCCGCAGAGCGACGTCGCGTTCAGGGACGGACTGCAGAGCATCCCCGCGAAGGTGACGCTGCCGGGCGAGGAGCCGCAGAACGTGACGCTCAAGGTCAACGTGTCCAAAAACGATGCGGCGTGGGTTGCGGACCTGCCGGACCTGGACAGCCCCTACGACGTGGACTTTGAGGGCAAACTTTCCAAGACTGTCGACGAGATCACACTGCCCGAGGGCGTGACCGTGAAGAAGGGTACGGGCAAGCCGTTGTGGGGCGTGTCCACCAAGGACGGAAAGGTCCTGATCACCGCGCCAGGCAACTTCGTTGCGGGCACGCAAGACCTGCCGGTCGAGTTCTCCGACGTCACCACTACCGTGAAGCGCACGCTGAAGATCAACGCGTCCAACCCGCAGACCTCGAGTGGCGAGGTCGCCGGCATCGCCGGTGATGTGCTTGGCAAGATCCTCGGCGGCATCGTTGGCGGCGCAACCGGTGGCGGGCTGCTCGGCGGCCTGACCGGTGGCGGCTCGGGTTCTGGCACGGGCTCTGGCTCCGGGGACGGCAAGGGCGGCGGTGTGAACATCAACATCGCGTCCAACAACGGCAACCCGAGCGTAGTCATCACGGACAACGCGAAGGCTGAGATCAAGGACAACCTGGCCAATAACGGCAACCCGGTGATCACGGACAACGCCAAGGCTGAGATCAAGGACAACCTGTCTAACAATGGCAACCCGGACGTGAAGATCTCCGACAACGCCAAGGCGACCGTGGTGATCACGGACAACGCCAACCCGCACGACAACCTGTCCAACAACGGCAACCCGGATGTCAAGATCTCCGACAACGCCAAGGCGACCGTGGTGATCACGGACAACGCCAACCCGCACGACAACCTGTCCAACAACGGCAACCCGGACGTGAAAATCTCCGACAACGCCAAGGCGGACATCAAGGACAACGCCAAGGCGACCGTGGTGATCACGGACAACGCCAACCCGCACGACAACCTGTCCAACAACGGCAACCCAGACGTGAAGATCTCCGACAACGCCAAGGCGGACGTGAAGGTCACCGACAACGCCAAGGCAGAGATCAAGGACAACGCCAACAACAACGGCAACCCAGACGTGAAAATCTCCGACAACGCCAAGGCGGACGTGAAGGTCACCGACAACGCCAAAGCGGAGATCAAGGACAACGCCAACAACAACGGCAACCCGGAAGTGAAGATCTCCGACAACGCCAAGGCGGACGTGAAGGTCACCGACAACGCCAAGGCGGACGTCAATGTCACGGACAACGGCAACCCCGATGTGAAGGTCACGGACAACGGCAAGGTGGACGGCATTCCGGCGTCTTCCGGCGGCGGCTCCTCCGCGTTCGGCCAGGAGGGCGAGGGCCCGGAGGTTGGCGCAAACGTGGGCGTCGAGGGCGGCTCCTCCGACCCGCGCTGCGCGGCGACCCTCGCCGGCCTGGCGGTGCCGATCCTGGCGATCATCCCGCTCGCGCTGGCAACCCAGCTGACGGTGCCCGGCCTCGAGTCCGTCGGCGCCCAGCTGACCCGCACGCTCAATGACGCCGCACGTAACTTCGGCGTCCAGCCCGAGGCGCTCACCGCCGCCGGCGCTGGCGTGATCGGCCTGGCTACCGCCGTCCTCGCCATCGTCGGCGCGCGCACCTGCGTCCCGAGCGTCCGCGATGTGGACATCACCGTCGGTTCCTCCGGCTCCGGCGAAACCCCGTCCACGACCTCCACGGTCGCACCGGTGGTGAAGACCGACTAGGAGCGGAAAGCACGAAACCCCAGCTCTCTGAGCTGGGGTTTTTCTTGGTGCGCCCGGAGGGATTCGAACCCCCAACCTTCTGATCCGTAGTCAGATGCTCTATCCGTTGAGCTACGGGCGCGGTGGCGGAGACGACAGGATTTGAACCTGCGGCCCTCCGCAAAGAGGGCAACTCCTTAGCAGGGAGCCCCATTCGGCCGCTCTGGCACGTCTCCAGGCCTTTGCCCATCCTACCCACACGCAGCCACACAACCAAATGCGCTGCCTAACCGCGCCGCCAATCCGTATAGTGGTGCGCATGAAACTCAACTCGGACCTTCTCGCCGGCGTCGCCACCCGCGGTGACCTCGGCCCCGCCGCCGCCAACCGCTCCGACTGGATCGTCTGGGCCATCACGGACATCGACGCCGTTTCGGAGCAGATGCTTATCGACGCCCCCTTGTTCCTCTCCCCCAAACACGCCACCCCCGAGCGCCTCTCCACCTCCACCGTCCTCCTCGGCGTCCCGCTCGGTGAAATCGCGGGCGCGGAACTTGCGGACGTGGACCCGCGCCACCCGGGCGACGCCTCCGTTGCCCCCTCCGCCGCGCTCTCGCTGAAGGACGTCGCCGTCATCGCCGGTGCGGACCGCGCGACCGTAAAGCGCGCGAAAGACTTGCTCGGCGCGGACCGAATCCAGTTCCACACCACCCCGGAGCTTTTCCCGGAGACCTAGACCCAAAACGGGTATCCCACGACACACTTCCGGCTACGCTGTGGGGCATGACTCAACTTCCTCGCCCCGACATCGACGCTGACGGCCTGCTCGAGTACTCGGTCGTCTTCACCGACCGCTCCCTGAACCACATGTCGCAGAAGTTCATCTCCGCTGCGCAGGAGATGCTCACGCTGCTGACCTCCACCTACGGCGCCGACTCCGCCGCACTCATTCCCGGCGGCGGCACTGCCGCGATGGAGGCGGTGGCGCGACAACTGTTCACGGGCAAGAAGGTGCTCATCCTGCGCTCCGGCCTCTTTACGTACCGCTGGAGCCAGATCATCGAGTCCGGCCAGATCACGGATTCGGTGCACGTACTGAACGCGCAGCCGACCGGCCAGGAGCCGCAGCCCTCATTCGCGCCGCCGGCGTTAGAGGAGGTGCGGGGAATCGTCGAGAAGCACCAGCCCGACGTCATCGTGACCGCCCACACCGAGACCGCGGCGGGGCTGACCCTGCCGGACGACTACATCGCGGGCCTGGGCGAAATTGCCAAGGACAACGGCGCGCTGTTCGTGCTGGACTGCATCGCTGCGGGCGCCTCGTTCCCCAACATGGAGTCTCAGGGCATCGACGTGCTGGTCTCGGCGCCGCAAAAGTCCTGGTCGGGCTCGCCGTCGACGGGCTACGTCCTGCTCTCGCCGAAGGGCCGCGAGGCGGTGCTGGCCAGCGAGTCCACCTCGTTCACCCTGGACCTGAAGAAATGGCTGGGCATCTTCGACGGCTACCGCGACGGCAAGGCCGGCTACCACTCCACCCTGCCCACAGACACGATCCTGCACAACCTGGAGATCATGCGCGAATCCGCCAAGGTGGGACTGGGCGTGCTGGCGCAGCACCAGGAAACGCTCGGCCGCCTCGTGCGCGAGGCCGCCTACCAGCGCGGGTTCCGCTCCGTGGCCGCAGACGGCTTCGAGTCCAACGGCGTGGTCGTGCTGTACGCGCAGAACCCGGAGCAGCAGTCCGGCGCCGCGTTTACACCGCACGGGCTGCAGATCGCCTCGGGCGTGCCGCTGCAGATCGGTGAGGGCGACGGGTTTTCCACCTTCCGCATCGGCCTCTTCGGCCTGGACAAGTGGGCGGACCCGCAGGCCGCGGCGCAGCGCTTCATCGACGTGTTGGACGCGCTGTAGAAGTTTTGGCGGAGACGAGGGGATTTGAACCCCTGGAGGTGTGACCCTCGCCGGTTTTCAAGACCGGTGCATTCGGCCGCTCTGCCACGTCTCCAACGGGTGAAAAGTTTACAGTATGGCCCCACCCACTCCGTTATCCTGGGTGGGCATGAAAGCAATCACACTCACTGACCCCGACAATCCCCGCTCCCTCGCTCTTGCCGACGCGCCCGAGCCCGCACTCGATCACGACTGCGTGCTCGTCCGCGTCACCGCCGCCGGCGTCAACCGCGCCGACCTCGTCCAGGCGCAGGGCAAGTACCCGCCGCCGAAGGGCGAACCGGACACCATCGGTCTGGAGTGCGCCGGCGTGATCGTGGACCCCGGCACCACCGGCCGCACGAAGGGTGAGGAGGTCGGCTGCCTGCTCGCCGGGGGTGGCTACGCCGAGTACGTCGCGGTGCCGGAGGGGCAGCTCACGCCCAAGCCAGCCAACCTGAGCCTGGTGGAAACCGCCGCCGTGGTGGAGGCGGCCTGCACCGCGTGGTCCAACCTGGGCATGGTCGCCGGCCTACAAGCGGGCGACAAGGTGCTCATCCACGGCGGCGCCGGCGGCATCGGCTCCTTTGCCATCCAGCTGTGCAAGGCGCTTGGTGCGGAGGTCGCCGTCACCGCCGGGTCCGACGAGAAGCTCGCCTACTGCCGCGAGCTGGGGGCCGACATTTGCATTAATTACCGCACCCAGAACTTCGAAGAGGAGCTCAAGGGCTGGGCCGACATCATTTTGGACGTGGTGGGCGGCAAGTACCTGGAGCCGAACATCAAGTCCCTGGCTGTCGACGGCCGCCTGGTCGTCATCGCGCTGCAGGGCGGCGCGAAGGGCACGCTGTCGCTGGGACGGATGATGCCGCGGCGCCAGTCGGTGCACGCCACCACGCTGCGCGCGCGCCCGCGCCCGATGAAGGCACGGATTGTGGAAGACACCGTAAAGCACGTGTGGCCGCTCATCGAGTCCGGCCAGATCGCCCCCAACGTGACCAAGACGTTTCCGCTTGCCCGCGCCGCCGCCGCGCACGAGTACCTCGATTCCGGCGCTCACACCGGAAAGGTCGTGCTCACGGTGGGTGAGTAGCTTTTCGACGAAAAGTTACGCCAGCGACGCGACGGTGCGGATGAGCTGCTCGATGTCGGTCTCAGTGTTGAAGGGCGCGAGTCCGACGGTGACGGCACCGCCCATCTCGGCGACGCCCATGTCGCTGATAAGCTGGCTCGGCCGCGCCAAGGTGGAGACGATACCGTGGGCGAAGAGACGCTGGTGCACCATTGTCGACGGCACGCCCCGCACCCCAAACATCAGCCGGGGAATGCGCTCAATCGCCGCGTCCTCCGCCGCCTCGCCTGAGACGCCGACGATGTGGACTGCGGGCAGCGTCCCCAGGAACGTGTCCAGGTCATCGCGCAGCCGGTTGAAGTAGGTGGCGGTCTCCCCCATCGAGTGCGTGAGCCGGTTGCGGCGGGTCGGGCGGCCCTGCGCGCCCTCCACGAGGGAGGCGTAGTGCTCCACCACCGCGGGCACGCCGCCGGCGAGCCCCGTGGACACCTGCATGTCCAGCGCGGGCGCATCGAGGCGGCCGAACATGGCCTCGTCGCGGAAGACCAGGGCGCCCAGCTGCGGCCCGCCGAGCTCGGCGAGGTCGATCGCCAGGATGTCCGCGCCCCACGCGTCGAAGGTGATCGGTTTGTAGGGGGCGTAGGCGGAGACGTCGACAAGCACCCAAGCCCTCGAGCGCTCCCGCACCCGCTCGACGACGTCGCCGACGCCGATGATGGTGCCCAGCTCCGCGTGCGCCGCGGGGACGGAGACGAGGCGGGTCGCGCCGTCCACCAGGTCGTCGAACTGCCAGGCGGGCAGGTCGCCCGTGGCCAGGTCTGCCTGCGCGTACTTCGTGGGGGCGTCGATGCGAGCCAGGGCTCCGGTGAGCTCGGGGCGGTCCACCCCATTGAGCACCAGGGAGGAATCGCGGCGGAACAGCGGCTTCAGCGCCACCACCAGCGACGCGTAGAGCGCGGGCAGGCTCGGGCCGAGCACCACGCGGCCGGGGGCAGCGCCGACCAGGTCCGCCACCGCGGAACGCGCCTGCTGCACGTACGACTCGCCTTCCGGGCGGCCCAGCTGCTCGCGCGAGTGGGTGCCCGCCCCCGGCTCCGGCAAGGCCACCGACGCGGAGAGGCGGAACGAGCGCGACACCGCCGCGGAAACACGCTCCGGGATTTGGGGCGTGTCGTGGGCGTTGAGGTACGTCCATCCGTCGCCAAGCGAGGTGTACAGGCCACGAATACTGGCGACATCGAACGCCATGCCACACCCCTTACTTCGCTCCAGTGGTTGAGATCGGAACCAATTATGCCCGTTCCACCCCTACCGCGCACACTGCCTGCTCCGGGGCAAAATCCTGCAATGCGCGCTCTTAACGCTAGGGTGAGTATGGTGCAGGACTTTGAACAACTCCGCGCGGACGTCACGCGCATGACCAGCGACGCAGACCACGAAACCCCGCCGTCCAAGTCCAAGACGATGGGGATGTCCTTCCGCGACCTCGTGCGCGGCTGGAGCCAATACGAGCTCTGGCTGCAGCTCGGGTGGCAGGACATCAAGCAGCGGTACCGACGCTCCACGCTCGGCCCGCTATGGATCACCATCGCCACCGGCGTCATGGCACTCGCCCTCGGCCTGCTGTACTCCATGCTGTTTCAAATCGACGTGCGCGAGTTCCTCCCGCACGTCACCGTCGGCTTCATCGTCTGGGGGTTCATCTCCGGCTGCATTAAGGACGGCGCCAACGTCTTCATTGAGAACGAGGGCCTGATCAAGCAGCTGCCCTCCGCCCTGTCGGTGCACGTGTACCGCCTGGTGTGGCGCCAGCTGCTCTTCTTCGCGCACAACATTGTCATCTGGGTGCTGCTGGTGATCATCTTCCGCATTCCGTTGACCTGGCAGACGCTGCTCGCGGTGCCCGCGCTGCTCCTGCTCGTGCTCAACGGCGTGTGGGTGACCATGCTCTTCGGCATCATCGCCACCCGCTTCCGCGACGTCGCCCCGCTGCTCGAGGCGCTCGTGCAGCTGCTCTTCTACGTCACCCCGATCGTGTGGACCACGCAGACGCTCAAGGAACAGGGTGGCGAGGTGGCCCAGCGCGCACTGCTCGCGGAGATCAACCCGCTCTACCACTACCTGGAGATCGTCCGCGCCCCCATGATCAACCAGCCTGTCGCCGCCTACCACTGGGGCATCGTGGCCGTCTGCACCGTTGTCGGCCTGCTGATCACGCTGCTAGCCATGCGCCAGATGCGCTTCCGCGTGCCGTACTGGGTCTAACTCGGGTTTAAGTAAGGAGTCTCCCCATGGTTTCTATCGACACCTACAACGCCTGCGTCGACTTCCCCATCTTCGACGCCAAGTCCCGCTCGCTGAAGAAGGCCGTCATGTCCTCGGCCGGCGGCAAGATTGGCAAGAACGCCTCCAACACCGTCGTCGTCGAGGCGCTCAAAGACATCAACCTGCACCTGCGCGAGGGCGACCGCGTCGGCCTGGTGGGCCATAACGGCGCCGGCAAGTCCACGCTGTTGCGCCTGCTGTCCGGCATCTACGAGCCCACCCGCGGCGTCGCCGACGTCCGCGGCCGCGTCGCGCCCGTTTTCGACCTCGGCGTGGGCATGGACCCGGAGATCTCCGGCTACGAAAACATCATCATCCGCGGCCTCTTCCTCGGTCAGACTCGCAAACAGATGAAGGCGAAGATGGACGAGATCGCGGAGTTCTCGGAGCTCGGCGACTACCTCAACATGCCGCTGCGCACCTACTCCACCGGCATGCGCGTCCGCCTCGCCCTCGGCGTGGTCACCTCGATCGAGCCGGAGATTTTGCTTCTCGACGAAGGCATCGGCGCAGTCGACGCCGCCTTCATGGCCAAGGCGCGCGTCCGGCTGGCCGAGATGGTGGAGCGCTCCGGCATCCTCGTGTTCGCCTCGCACTCCAACGACTTCCTCGCCCAGCTGTGCAACACCGCGCTATGGGTGGACAAGGGCGAAATCAGGCAAGCAGGCCTGGTCTCCGACGTGGTGACCGCCTACGAGGGCCCCGAGGCCGGCGAGTACGTAGCCGACCTGGTGGAGCGTTTCCACGGGGAAGAAGCCTAGACGCTGCCCTCTGCGTCATTGCCATAGTGTGCGTCGATCATCCACGTTCCACGCTGTCGGAATGCCGGGATGGTGCCCCTCGCCGCCTTATTGGCGGCGACAGACCCAGAAACACCGTTAACCTTTGCCCACTCCGATAGGCGAATCACCTTCGGCGCGGTGATGAGCGTAATACGTTTGTTCAGTGACTCAATGAGTTGCCGCGCGATGAGCGTGCTCAGCGCTGAATAATCACCACTTACTGGATAGCCGCGGAACACTGGGTAGTAGTGGCGCTCTTTTCCTTTGTTCGGAATGATGATGGGCGGTGCCCCTAACTCCAAGAGTTGTTGGTTGATAATGACGCGCCCTACGCGTCCATTGCCGTCTGAGAATGGGTGGATGGTTTCAAATTCTGCGTGGAACCGCGCGACGCGATCGATGAAATAGTTCTCATCCTCGTAGTACTCAGTGATGATGGTCTCTACCAGCCGGTCTACGTACTCAGGATTAGCACCCATATGTGCCCCTACTCGTACCCATTCTCCCCGCCGACGGAACCGGCCAGCCCAGTCATCGTTGATACCGCGAAGCAACATGCCATGCAGTCGCAGAATGAGGTTTGCATCGAGCTTACCGACGCCTCGAATTAGCTCCTCAGTCACCTCAGCCAGGTTCTTAGCCTCAAAGACTTCCCGCACATCGTGCGCTCTAGCAGTGAACCCCGCCAGGATGTTCTCGGTGTCTTCCAAAGTCAAAGTGGAATTCTCAATGGCGTTCGAGTTATACACCGCCTCCGCCACCTCTGCGCGCGCAATCTCCGCGATGGCCTCGGGGTTGTCCTCCCGCAACGCTGCATACGTATCAAGAAGAGCGTCGATTTTTGAGGTGGTCCGCGCGTTCAGCATGCCAATATTCTACAAGTTTCCGTGAAAAGTCATGGAACATAAACTGTTTTCACGGAACCTTTTGCGATCAACCGGCGCTGACTAACTCTCACCGCCGGAGTTATTTTTAGAATTCATACATAAATGCGGCCACATTCCCGGCGCACAGCACCACATTATGCGGTAAAAATTCTCCCACTGCTGCTGAGAAGGGGCCTTCAGAGGTCTCCGAAGCTGAGGTGTCCTGCTACATCGTGAAGCAAGGGGCCAAGGATGTTTTCGGCGGCGACGGCTTCGCATCCTCCGTGGACTACGGCATTAAGAAGGGCATCGAGAGCGACTCCAGCAAGGAAGGCCAGCAAAAGGAGAAGAGCTCCGTTGAGGATTTTGAGAGGGACCTTGAGACTGCTGATTCCGTCAAGGACTTTCGCTATGTCCTCGTTGAGGAATGACACTGCCAAAGAGTACCCGCTGAGATCCTCGCTGGTACCACCATCGCTGCTGCTGTGTTCGACCTCATTGCCGCTGTGGTCAACCGCGTGAACTCCGGTTTCCTCAAGATTCCAGGCTTCACCGCCTAAACCTTCGCCACCTCCATGTCACACGCCTCAGTTCGGTGGTTGAGTGGCAGAATGGAAGGCATGACTGCCACCCTGTCCCCGGCCGGAGAAACGGCCGCTGTGATCGTCACCCACCAGCGCGTGGAACTTTTGCGCGCTTCCCTGGAACAGGTGGTGAACCAGACCCACCCGGTGCAGTGGGTGATTGTGGTGGACAACGGCGCGGAGGACCAGGTCAGGGACCTGCTCGAAGAGCTTGCGGGCGACCGCGCTGTCTACCTCCCCAGCCGCACCAACCTGGGCGGCGCGGGCGGGTTCGCCTACGGCTTCCTGCACGCGCTTGCCCTCGGCGCGGACGCGATCTGGTGCGCGGACGATGACGGCCGCCCCGCCGACGAGCACGTGCTGGCCGAGCTGTACCGAGTTGCAGAGGCGAAGGACTTGCACGAGGTCAGCCCGATCGTGGCGAATATCAGCGACCCCGCCCAGCTCGCGTTTCCACTGCGCCAGGGCACGGTGTGGCATCGGCGCGTCGACGAGCTGGAGGGCAACTTCCTGCCCCAGTACGCGTCCCTGTTTAATGGGGCGCTGATCTCTGCGCAGGCAATGGAGCGCATCGGCGTGCCCGACTACCGCCTGTTCATCCGCGGCGACGAGGTGGAGTACCACCGCCGCCTGGCCCAGTCCGGCCTGCAGTACGGCACAGCGCTGACCACCAGCTACCTGCACCCAGACGGGTCGAGCGAGTTCCACCCCATCATGGGCGGTCGCGCGCACGCGCAATGGCCGGATAACCCCACGAAGCGCTACTTCACGTACCGCAACCGCGGCTACATCATTAACCAGCGCGGGATGAAAAAGATGCAGCTGCAGGAAGTGGTGCGCTTCGGCTGGTTCTTCCTGCTCGAGCGCAAGAGCCCCCGCGAGTTCTTCCAGTGGCTGAAGCTGCTGCGACGCGGCGCGCGCGAGGACTTCCGCCGGCCCTAAATCGGGTCCTGCTGCGCGATGATCTTTGTCTCCTCCCGGAAGATCACGCGGCGCTGCAGCACGAAGTTGGTCACGGTGGCCACGCCCTGGGCGATGACGAAGGAGACGCCGTCCTTCCACGGGTTGACCAGACCCATCGAGATGAGCGGACCCTCGGTCCAGCGGTAGAGCAGGATCTGCACCACGAACGTCACGGCGTAGAGGACGAACACCGCGCCGGCCTTCTTCGCGTTCACCTCGGCCTGAAACGCAAACTTGGAGTTGAGTAGGTACGCAATGAGCGTGCCGAAGACCCAGCCGACGGCCTTGGCCAGGTCGCGCTGGGTGCCTACGAGCTCGAGCGGGTAGGTGATGCCGAAGTCGATGACCGCGCAGCCGATCCCGATGATGACAAATGGGACCAACTGTTTGAAAAATGTGGAAGACACGGCGGACCAGTCTACCCGTGAAGCAGCTCGCGCAGTATTTCCAGCCTCTCCACGGCGGAGAGAGCACCCACGAACGCCTCCCCCGCCCGGCTCAGCGTAAACACCTCGTCGGCGTCCGTGTCCTCCCAGCCGAGTGCGCACATGAGCCCGAGCGCCAGCTTTCGAGTCGTCGGCGCATCGGCAAAACACGCCATCACCAGCACGTGGACCCAGAAGGCGTCGCTCGTCTTACCCACCGATTCCGGGAGCAGGGATGCAAGCCTCGCACGCTCCTGCGCCGGCAAGGAGGGCTCCCCGTCGGCGATCACCTGGAGGAGCGGCACGAAGTCGAAGGACTCGGCGCGGTGGATCACCTCGCGCACCTCGGGACGCAGCTGACTCGCTGCCAGCTGCTGGCGCACAGCGTCGAGGTCCAGGTCGGCGCCACCGAACGCGCCCTCGCCCGCCACGCAGACTGGCCCGTCGCTGGTGCCGGGGTAGATGTCGGCGAGCTGCATGGTGAACCGCCACAGGCCCCAGGTAAAGGTGGCGGTGTCTCCGGGGGACGAGAGGACGTCGATAAGCATGCCCTGCTCTGGCGTGCCGACCTTTTCCTCGATGCCAAAGAGCGCGGCGATGATTTCCCGGCACTCATCGATCGTGGTGGTGGAGTCCAGGCCGACCCAGCGGTAGACCTCTTCATCCGAGGCGAGTGCCACGCGCACCATGAACGTGGCGCCGGGGGAAAGTTGGATCACCGGCGCCAGGTGTTCGGAGTACAGCGTGCTGCCCATGGCGCCCACAATAGAGGGTTTTGCCACCCGCTAGGGTGAATGTCATGAGGAAGCATTACAAGGGCGACGACCCGAACGCGATCCATGAGGCGGCACAGCGTGTCGACGTCCCCCTGTCAGACTTCATGGTCCGCGTCTTCGCGGAAGAACTACCTTTTGTGGACTCCGTGGGCCGCGGGCGCATCTACGAGCTCCTCCGAGAGCACAAAGCAGCAGGTAAACCGACTATCACGTCGCAGGAGGAACTGCCGCAGGAGATCCGCGAGATCATGGACCTCTAAGACACGAGAAATAGATCACACCTTTCAATGAGGGAAGTTCGGCCTGTTGTGAGTAGGCTCGAAGAACGCAAGCTTTTCCACCTTTAGTTGTATGAAGAGAAGCGGAGACATGGAACTTCACACCGAACTGAAATCCCTCTACGGCTGGGGTCGCACCGCGCCGTCCACGGCGCACGTGCTGTCCACCCCGGACGTGGACACCATCGCCAAAGCCGTCCAGGTGGCAGCCGAGAGCGGCCGCGGCATCATCGCCCGCGGCATGGGGCGCTCCTACGGCGACCCCGCCCAAAACGGTGGCGGTCTGGTCATCGACATGCAGGAGCTCAACCAGATCCACTCCATCGACCCGGACACCGGCATCGTGGACGTGGACGCTGGCGTGACCCTGGACCAGCTGATGAAGGCTGCTCTGCCCTACGGCCTGTGGGTCCCCGTCCTGCCCGGCACCCGCCAGGTCACCATCGGCGGCGCCATCGGCCCGGACATCCACGGCAAGAACCACCACTCCGCAGGCTCCTTCGGCGACCACGTCGTGTCCATGGAGCTGCTCGTTGCCGACGGCCGCGTCCTGCACCTCGAGCCGGAGGGCGAGACCAGCGAGCTGTTCTGGGCCACCGTCGGTGGCATGGGCCTGACCGGCATCATCCTGCGCGCCCGCATCAAGATGACCAAGACGGAGACCGCCTACTTCATCTCCGACACGGTGCGCACGAGCAACCTCGACGAGACGATCGAGGAGCACTCCCACGGCCAGGAGGAGGGCTACACCTACTCCTCCGCGTGGTTCGACGCGATCTCCGCCCCGCCGAAGACCGGCCGTTCCACCATCTCCCGCGGCTCGCTGGCCACCCTGGACCAGCTCAAGGAGTTCGCACCGAAGCTGGCGAAGGATCCGCTGAAGTTCAAGGCACCGCAGCTGATGACGGTGCCGGACATCTTCCCGTCCTGGACCATGAACAAGCTGACCCTGTCCGCGATCGGCGAGGCCTACTACATGATGGGCGCGCCGTCGAAGAACGACATCAAGAACCTCACGCAGTTCTACCAGCCGCTCGACCTGATCGGCGAGTGGAACCGCGGCTACGGATCGAAGGGCTTCCTGCAGTACCAGTTCGTGGTGCCCACGGACGCGGTCGAGCCGTTC
Source organism: Corynebacterium gottingense (assembly GCF_007559235.1). NCBI lineage: Bacteria > Bacillati > Actinomycetota > Actinomycetes > Mycobacteriales > Corynebacteriaceae > Corynebacterium > Corynebacterium gottingense. The sequence goes on from NZ_VMHH01000003.1 coordinate 213,516, forward strand.
AAGGACATCATCTACCAGATCCAGTCCTCCGGCCACTACACGGCGCTGAACGTGTTTAAGCTGTTCGGCGAGGGCAACCGCGCGCCGCTGTCCTACCCCATGAAGGGCTGGAACGTGTGCGTCGACTTCCCGATCCGTCCGGGCCTCAACGAGTTCCTCGACCGCCTGGACGACCAGGTCATGGAGTTTGGCGGCCGCCTCTACCTGGCCAAGGAGTCCCGCACCAGCGCGGAGAAGTTCCACAAGATGTACCCGGAGCTTCCCGGCTGGCTGAAGACCCGCCACGACATCGACCCGACCGGTGTCTTCGCCTCCGACATGTCCCGCCGCCTCGAGCTGCACTAGAAAGGAATCCCCAATGCTGAATGCAGTAGGCCAAGCCCAGAACATCTTGCTGCTCGGTGGCACCTCGGAGATCGGTCTCGCGATCGTCTCCGAGCTCGCCTCCCGCGGCGGCAACCCCACCGTCACCCTCGCCGCGCGCAAGGGCTCTTCGCGTATCGACGCCGCGGTGCAGGAAGTCTCCGCCGCCGGCGCCTCCAAGGTGCGCCTCATCGACTTCGACGCCACCGACTTCGCCTCCCACCCCGGCGTGATCGACGCCGCCTTCGAGGACGGCGACGTTGACGTGGCGGTTGTCGCGTTCGGCACCCTAGGTGACCAGGAGCAGCTCTGGCAGGACCAGGCTGCGGCCGTCGCCTCCGCCGAGACGAACTACACCGCCCCGATCTCAGTCGGCGTACTTTTGGGACAAAAGTTCAAAGCCCAAGGTCACGGCCACATCATCGCCATGAGCTCGGTCGCGGGCCAGAAGGTGCGCCGCTCCAACTTCGTCTACGGCGCTTCCAAGGCCGGCATGGACGGCTTCTACACCCAGCTCGGTGAGGCACTGCGCGACAGCGGTGTGAAGGTTACCGTGGTCCGCCCGGGCCAGGTCCGCACCAAGATGACCGAGGGCCTCGACGAGGCGCCGCTGACCGTGAACAAGGAGGACGTTGCTGAGGCTGCCGTCGAGGCTGCGCTGGGCGGCAAGTCCAACGTGTTCGTGCACAAGCTGTTCGGCCCGATCTCCATGGTGCTCAAGGCCATCCCGGCCCCGATCATGCGCAAGCTGAACTTCTAACTTTTCGGCGAAAAGTAGCAAAGTCCTGCCCCAGGTCACTCGGGGCAGGACTTTTTGTTATTTCTTGTCCGGTAGGCCAGCCGCGTGCAGCGCACCGGCAATGAGCGCGGGCTGGAAGAACAGGCGCGCCAGGCGCTTGCCGTCGGTGTCCAGCCCGAACCCGTCGTGACGCTCGGCGTACTGGCCGATGTTGCCCGGGAAGATCGCCGCATAGAACGCAGCGAGCGCGATGCCGACCTCGCGGCGCCGCTTCTTCCACGCGAGCAGCCCGGCGCCGAGGGCGATCTCTGCCACGCCCGAGCCCAGGACCACGGCGTCCTTGTCCATGGGGAACCAGTTGGGCACCTGCGCCTGGAACTCTTCGCGATTGAAGGTGAGGTGGGAGATTCCCGCGAACGTCATGGCGGACCCGAGGGCAATGGCAGTAAGGTTTTGGCTTTGCTTACTCATACGTGCCGATACTAGTCCGTTGCCCTGCCGGTTTCAGCGAGCACCTTTGCGCGGAGGCGGCCGGTGGCGACCACAGCGCCGACGCAACCGATCAGAGCGAGCGCGATGAGCGCGCCGAAAAACAGTACGGTTGCGATCCCGTCGGGCGTTGCCCCGACCATGACCAGGCCGACGAGCACGCCTTGGCCAAATCCCAGCAGCGCGGCGACCACCATTGGCACCCCAATTTCGCGCACCGCAACTTTTGTGTGAAAAGTTGGTGCCGCACCGATGAAGTGGAGCGACTTGGTCAGCTGCTTCTGCTCCACCACTGCGAGCGTCTGCGTCAGCAGGGTGAACAGCACCAGCAAGATCGCGCCGAAGAGCACCGTGATGGCGATGCCCTTGGGCATGTCTTGCACGATGAGCGCCTCCTCGGGGGCCACCTCACTTTCCGCGATGCCTTGGAACGCCCCGGCCACCCCGGCAGTGAACGCGACGAAGAACAGCGCACTGCACCTGCGCCATGTGTTCTTTGCGCCGCGGCCCACTCGGCGCGTCGCTACGTAGTTGTACGCGCCTGGGATTCGGTAGCTTAAGCGCGCCACAATCTGGATCACTCCGACGGCGATCAGCGTATTCACCACCAAGAACCCGATGAAGACGACGAGTGCCACCAGGATGTCCGCGAAATCGGCCTCCGGCGCGACCGGGTGCCGAGCAAGCCAGATGTACAGCGCGATTGCTGCGGCGACAGCGCACACCGTGGTGATTACCTTCTGCCCGGGGTGCGGCACGCGCTTGGTCACGCCGAGCGGCGTCACCGCCACCTGCTGCAGCGCGCGCCACACGGAACCCGCGGCGAGCAGCGCGATGGCCGTCCACGCGATCGGCACGACCCACCAGGTGAACATTTCCCAGGTGCCGATCTGTGCTCCTTGAAAGGAAAGCGCTGACCAGGCTGGCACGCTCGCTACGTAGGCCGCCGTGCCGATGCTCAACCCGACGAAAGCCCTGCGTAGCGCCTCCAGGATCATCATGCTTCGCACCTCACCTGCGGTCGCGCCGATAAGCCTTAACACCGCTAGCTGTTGCTCGCGCCCGCTCAGGTCTGCCCGCGCCGCCTGCGTGAGCAGGGTGAGCAGGGTGGGGACGAGCAGCGCGCACGCGAAGAGTGCGAGCCCGATGTAGAGCAGCGGTATGTCGATGTCGCCGCCGATGTCCGGGTATTGCCTGTCGCGCTCCACAAACATCCACGTGCCGCCGGCGAGTGTGCACAGCATCCACGTCGCCACCGCCAGCGCAACTACGGAAAGTGTCCGCACCCAACGCTCGCCGGAATGCTTCTGGGCCAGCGCGTCCTTCGACTGCACGTTGGTCGCCTTGAGAAGTGTGGTCGCGCTCATGCCGTCACCTCCGAGTGAATGAGACCGTCGCGGATCTCGATGCGCCGGTTGCACCAAGCCGCGATCTTCGGGTCGTGCGTGACCAGCACCAGCGTGACGCCGAATTTCTGCGACACCGCCACGATCTCCTGCATCACCTCATGCCCGGTGGCCTGGTCCAGCGCCGCGGTCGGCTCGTCGGCGAAGACCACCTTCGGCGGGCCAGCGAGCGCCCTCGCGATCGCGACCCTTTGCGCCTGCCCGCCGGAGAGCTGGCCTGGGAACCTTGACGTGAAGTTCCCCAAGCCCAGCCGCGTGAGCATGTCGTCCGCCTGCGCGTGGGCCTCTTTTCTGGAGGTGCCCCGCATGATCTGGGGCAGCGCCACGTTCTCGGTGGCGGTGAGTTCCGGCAGCAGCTGACCATCCTGGAAGATGAAGCCGAAGTGGTTGAGGCGAAGTTTGGACCGCGCGGCGTCGTCAAGCGCTGCGATGTTGGTGCCCTCGAAGATCACCTCGCCGGAGTCCGGGGTGAGCACGCCGGACATGCAGTGGAGCAAGGTGGATTTGCCGGAGCCGGATGGTCCCATGATGGCGAGCGATTCGCCGGCTTGGACCTGAAGGCTCACGCCCTCGAGGACGCGTTGCCTGGTGAATGATTTTGTGATGTCTGTGAGAGTGAGCATGCTTCCATTCAACTTTTGGCCGAAAAGTTTCACCATGGTGCTCGCGCCCAAAATTCGGGTAGTGCTAGCACTACCTCGCTACTGTATGCAGGTATGAGGTGGAGGAAACGAGCGAGCAACGAGGAGTCAGCGGCGCATCGCGTGCACCAGCTCACGGCGTCTCGGCGCAGGATCGCCGAGGCCTACGAGGTGGAGCGGCTGCGCATCGAGCGCGACCTACACGACGGCGCGCAGCAGCACTTCGTCGCCGCCGCGATGAAGGTGGGCGAGGCCAAGCTCGACACCGACGGGAGCACCCGAGCGCTTCTCGACGCCGCCTCGTCCGACCTCAAGCGCGGCCTGGAGACCCTGCGACGCACCGTCCGCGGCATCCACCCGAGCGAGCTGACAGACCGCGGCCTCGTCGCCGCGGTGGAGAATGCGGCTTCCCAGTACGGCCCCCACGTGCGGGTCCGCGCGCCGCACCCGCTGCCTGCGATCGACGCATCCGTGCTCGCCGCCGCCTACTTCTTCGCCACCGAGGCGCTCACGAACGCGACAAAATATGCGGAAGGGCGCCCCGTCCACGTGCTCATCACCTGCGACGACACACTTAACGTCGTGGTCACGGACCAGGGCGACGGCGGCGCACACTTCCTTCCCGGCGGCGGCCTCGACGGGATGCGCGAGCGCGTCGCCGCGTTCGGTGGGGACCTCGAGCTGCACTCGCCGGACGGCGGCCCGACGACGGTAGCGGCGCGCATCCCGCTTTTGCTCTTCCGCGGCGAAAGCGGGGTGGCGCTGTGAAGATTGTGGTTGCAGACGACTCCGCACTGCTGCGCGAGGGCGTGGCCGGCCTGCTCACCCGGCGCGGCCACGACATCGTCGGCGAGGCCTGCGACGCCGAGGAGCTCACCTCGCTTATCGACGCCGCGCCCCTGCCCGACCTCCTCATCACCGATGTCCGGATGCCACCGAACATGCGCGACGACGGACTCACCACCGCACTGGAACTCCGCGAGCGCCACCCGGGCCTGAACGTGCTGGTCCTGTCCCAATACGTCGCCGCGCCGTACGCCCGCGAACTTTTCGGCCAAAAGTTCGGCGGCGGCACGGGGTACCTGCTCAAGGACCGGGTGGCCGAGGTGGCAGACTTCATCACCACCTGCGAGACCGTCGCCGGCGGCGGCGTGGTCATCGACCCGGAGGTGGCCAGCTCCCTCATGCACGCCAGCGCCCCGTGGCTGCGCGCGCTGACCCCGCGCGAGCTGGAAGTCCTCGAGCTGATGGCGGAGGGGCTGTCCAACGCCGAAATTTCGGCCAAACTTTTCCTCTCGTCGGCGGCGGTGGCGAAGCACGTCTCCAGCATCTTTTCCAAGCTGGGCCTCTCCCCGGACGAGGATAATCGGCGGGTGCGCGCCATCTTGATGTTCCTGTCTGAGCGAGGTGTCGAGTAGCACCCGCCAGGTTTGTGCGAAACTAGAGGGCATGAGCACGACAGTTGCACCTGAAACTTCGGTAGATCCCACGTTTGGGCTGCGCACCACCGGCTATGAACCCGACGCAATTTCCGCACGGAAGACGCTCATCCTCACCCTCGCCGCCGCGTTCGCAGCCGCCGTGGTGACCACACTCGCCTGGTTTGTGCTCCACTCCATCTCCCTGCCGGCGTTCAACCGGTCCATGTCCACGCGCGCGCTGTCCACGGCGGGCTCGTTTGTCATCCTCGGCGTCACCCTGGTCTGCTGCATCGGCTGGCTGCGCGGCAAGCGCTACTGGCCGAAGGCGGTGATGATGTATATCACTGCCCCCGCGCTGGTGATCACCTCGCTGGCCATCCCACTGGCGGCGACCCGCCTGTGGCTGGACGGCATCCAGGTGGACCAGGGCTTCCGCACCCAGTTCCTATCGCGCATGACGGAGACCGCGGCGAACGCGGACATGAGCTACAAGGACCTGCCCACCTTCTACCCAATGGGCTGGTTCTGGGCCGGCGGGCGCGTGGCGGACCTGCTGGGCATCCCGGGCTGGGAGGTCTTCCAGCCTTGGGCGCTGATCACCCTGGCGGCGGGCGCGGCCATGCTCACCCCGATCTGGCAAAAAATCACCGGCTCACTGCCGGTGGCGTGCACCATCGCCACCGTCACCACCGCGATCGTCCTGACGGAGACGCCGGACGAGCCGTACGCTGCCATCGTCGCCATGTTCTTCCCCGCGGCCGCCATCATCGCCCGCCGCGCGCTCCTCGGCTCCCGCAACGCCATCATCTTCATGGTGCTCTACCTGGGCCTTTCCGCCTGCTTCTACACCCTGTTCACCGCGGTCGCCGCGCTGCTGGTGGTCGCGCTCGCGGGGGTGGAGTGCGTCATGCAGGACCGCAACTTCAGGGTGGTCGGCCGGCTGTGCGTCATCGGCGTGTGCTCCATGGTCATCGCGCTGCTGAGCTGGGCACCGTACCTCTACAACGTACTGTTCGGCGACTACGAGGTGAAGTCCACCGCCAACCACTTCCTGCCGGAGGAGGGCACGGCCTACCCGCTGCCGTTCCTCTCCTTCTCCTGCATCGGCATCCTCTCCTTCATCGGTCTGATCTTTCTGGTAGTGCGCGCGGTGGACAAAGAGGTGGCGTCGTTAGGCATTGCCGCAATTGTTTGCTACGCCTGGTCCCTCGCGTCCATGTCTGCCACCCTGGTGGGCACCTCCCTGCTCGGGTTCCGCATCGAGGTGCTGGTGATCGAGGTGTTCGCGACCGCGGGCGTGATCGGTGTGATGGACGCCTGCCTGGTCGGGCTGGACTACTTCTACCCGGCGCGGTTCTCCCCGGAGTCCATCCGCGGCATCATGGCCATCGTCATGGTCTTGCTCGCTGGCGCGTGCCTGGCGTACGTGCAGCAGATCCCGGCCGAGAACGAGTCGCACATCGACCAGGCCTACGCGGATACTGACGGCTTCGGCGAGCGAGCCGACCGCTTCCCGCCCAACGCGGCGAAGTACTACGGCGAGATCGCGGAGCTGATCGAGTCGCACGGGCACGCCCCCAACCAGGCGGTGGTCTACACCGATGAGATCAACTTCATGGCGTTCCACCCCTTCTTCGGCTTCAACGCGTTTACCAGCCACTACGCCAACCCGCTCGGCGAGTACGACCAGCGCAACGACGCCCTGGCCGCCTGGTCGCAGCTGTCCTGGGACCACCCCGAGGAGCTCACCGCGGCCATCGACGGCGCGAAGTGGGAGCCGCCCGCCGCCTTCATCTTCCGCGGCGACGTGGACGACCCGGAGGCCGGGTTCAAAACGCACATCGCGCACGACATTTTCCCCAACGAGCCGAACGTCCGCTACGAGGGCATCTTCTTCAACCCGAAGGCGTTCGAGGGCGGCGACTGGGACGTGGAGCAGATCGGCCCGTTCGCGGTAGTGGTGCGTACATAGCGCGTCAGTCACAGTAAGGTGACTGTTCGTGGCAACCGTTTCAAATGTTCAACCAAAAGCTCCGAAGTCGCTGGTCTACACCGCGATCGTTTCCGGTCTGATCGCCTTCGTCCTGCTGATCCTCACCCCCTTCCTGCCCGTCAACCAGGTGCAGTCGAAGATTTCCTGGCCGCAGCAGGGCAGCGTCGCCTCCGTCAACGCGCCGCTGATCTCGCTCGCGCCGCAGGACGTGTCGCTGACCATCCCGCTCAGCGCAGTCGACGAACTGCGCGATGACCAGACCACGATCCTGTCCACCCTCCCGGAATCCTCCAAGGAGGCGACGGACCGCGGCCTGTTCATCAGCGCCCCCGAGGGCGGCCTGGTGGTCTCCTCGCTCAATGACGTCGTCTTCGAGCTGACCCCCGACGAGGTCCGCTCCCTGCCCGCCGACGCGCGCCTGGAGATCCGCCAGACCGACGAGGGCATGACCGCCGCCATCCCCGGCACCACCTTCGTGGAGGAGTCGGACGATGACTACCGGCCCCAGCTCACCGGTCTGTACACCGAGCTCAAGCCCGAGGCTTCGCAGAAGCTTATCGACGCCGGCCTTACCGCCACCGTCGACGTGAACTCTCGCTTCACCTCCTCCCCCACCACCGTCAAGCTGCTCAGCATGGTCGGCGGCCTCATCGCCGCCCTGATCGGCCTGTGGGCCCTGCGCCGCCTGGACCGCTACGACGGGAAGCGCCTGCCCGCCTTCGGCCCCCGCTGGCGCACCTTCACGCTTCTCGACGCCGTCGTGCTCGCTATCCTCGCGTTCTGGCACGTCTTCGGCGCGAACACCTCCGACGACGGCTTCCTGCTCACCATGGCCCGCGTGTCCAACGACTCGGACTACATGGCGAACTACTACCGCTGGTACGGCGTGCCCGAGGCCCCGTTCGGCTCCCCGTTCTACGACGTCCTCGCCCTGCTGTCCAAGGTGACCACCGCGTCCATGTGGATGCGCCTGCCTACGCTGCTCGCCGCGATCCTCACCTGGTGGATCCTCTCGCGCGAGATCCTGCCGCGCCTCGGCTCGGTGGTGGCGGACCGCAAGGTGGCCCACTGGACCGCCGCCTTCGTCTTCCTGGCGTTCTGGCTGCCGTACAACAACGGGCTGCGCCCGGAGCCGATCATCGCGCTCGGCGTGATTGCCACCTGGGCCATGTTCGAGCGCTCCATCGCCTCCGACCGGCTCGCCCCCGCCGCGTGGGGCACCGTGACCGCCGCGATCACCCTGGCCTGCGGCCCGACCGGCCTCGCCGCCGTGGGCATCTTCCTGGTCAGCCTGCCGGCCGTGTTCCGCATCATGAACCGGCGCCGCCACATCGCCCCCGGCCTGGCCTACGTGGCCGTGTTCCTGGGCGCCGGCCTGGCGGTGTTCGTGCCCATCTTCAAGGACCAGACGCTGGCCACGGTGCTCGAGTCCACGTCGGTGCGCAGCGAGGTCGGCCCGGCCCTCGAGTGGTTCTCCGAGTGGGTCCGCTACGGCACGCTCTTCCAGCAGTCCGTGGACGGCGCGATGTCGCGCCGCTTCCCCATGTTCGTGTTCTTCTTCTGCCTCATCCTTATCTCCTGGGCGGTCGCCCGCTTTGGCAAGGTGCCCGGGGTAGCCAAGGACGTGACGCTACGGATGCTGCTGATAGTGGGCCTGTCCACGTTCTTCCTTATGTTCACGCCGACGAAGTGGACCCACCACTTTGGCATCTACGCGGGCCTGGGCGGCGCTGTCGCCGCGCTCGGCGCCGTGGTACTTTCCCACATCGCGCTGCAGTCCAAGCGCAACCGCACCTTCGCCATCGCCGCGGTCCTGTTCCTCATGGCGCTCACCCTCGCCGGCTGGAACGCCTGGTGGTACGTCTCCTCCTTCGGCGTCCCGTGGTGGGATAAGACGGTCCAGCTCAAGGCGGTCGAGGCGAATAAGGTCGTGCTCATCCTCGCCCTGCTCGTTGCCCTGGTGGGCGTGGTCCAGTCCTTCCGCAAGGACCAGACCGAGAAGCGCGTCGGCGGGGCCTGGACCGGCATCATGGCCGCCCCCATCGCCGTGATGGCGGTGGCGATGGTCGCCTTCTCCTGCCTCACCTTTGCTAAGGCGTTCGCGTCCCAGGCCCCCGCGTACTCGGTGGGCATGGGCAACGTGAAGTCGTTCGCCGGCGACACCTGCGCGCTTGCAAACGATGTCCTGCTGGAGGACGACACCAACGATTCCTTCCTCACCCCGGCCGACGGCGTCCCACTGGGCAAGTCGCTCGACTCCGGCGACGAGAACCGCGGGTTCACGCCCGACGGCGTGCCGGCCTTCATCGTCAGCGAGAACGCGAACTCCTCCGATACGCAGCAGGAATCGCGCTCGGAGGCGTCGGCGGTGGAGAAGGACGCGTCGTCGACAAGCGCTGGCACCGACGGCACGGAGACGGAGGAGGACGCGCCGGACTCCAAGGACCTGACCGAGGAGGCGCAATCCACCACCACGACGCACACGCAGGGCAACCGCCCGAAGTCCATGCGCGGCATCAACGGCTCCACCGTCCGCCTGCCGTTCAACCTGGACTACACGCGCGTGCCGGTGCTGGGCACCTTCGAGGACGAGCCGAAGGCATCCGCCAAGATCAAGACCTCCTGGTACGAGCTGCCGGAGCTTCACGACGATTCCCCGCTCCTCGTCACTTCCGTCGCCGGCCGCATCAAGCACCACGACATCAACGGCGTCGAGCAGGAAGGCACCGAGCTGGTCCTGGAGTACGGCAAGCGCGCCGACGACGGCAGCATCGCCAAGCTGGGCGAGAAGGAGATGCTGGACCAGGGCCCGACCCCGCTGTGGCGCAACCTGCGCCTGCCGCTGGCGGACCTGCCGGAGGACGCGGACGTGGCGCGCCTGGTGGCCGAGGACGCCTCGCTGGCCGAGGAGGACTGGCTGGCCATCACCCCGCTGCGCAACCCGCACCTGTCCCCGCTCAACGAGCGCTTCGACGGCAACACCCCCGGCCTGCTCGACTGGTCCGTCGCCTTCCAGTACCCGTGCCAGCGCACGTTCAGCCACTACGCCGGCGTGACCGAGATCCCGGAGTACCGCATCATGCCGGACGCCCCGGGCAAACAGCAGCTGTCCGGCTTCATGGACTTCTTGGGCGGCGGCGCGCTGTCCACCGCGGAGGCCGTGAACTACTCCTACGAGATCCCCGGCTACCTGCGCAACGACTGGCAGCGCGACTGGGGCTCCGCCGCGAAATACGAGCGCAGGACAAACTCCGTCGGCGATGTCCCGGAGGACGCGCAGATAGATTACGATGAGACCGTCCGATCGGGCTGGTGGACTCCGGGCCCGATGAAGATCCGTGACCCGGAAGAGTAAGACGAATGCGCCGTTCCCGTCTCGCTGCCGCAGTTGCCACTGCCCTCATCGCCCTGGCGCCGACCGCCGCCGCGGCCGATGAGCAAGCGGTCCCCGCGCCCATCCAGCCGTCCGACAACGCTGGCCAGCTGGTGGAGCAGCAGGGCTGCACCGACCAGTACCTCATTGCCATCCCGGGCGGTGCCAACACCGCCCCCGGCATCCCCAACGCGGTGCCACACGGCGGCAACGTGTTCCTCACCGGCATCTTCACCCAGCTGGGGACGGGCGGAACCGTCCAGCCGCTGTGGGTGTCCTACAGCGCCACCCCGTTTGCGGCGAACAACTACTACGCGTCCTCCGCGGACGGGTACAACGAGACGGTGCGCACCGTGAAGCGCCTCTCCGCCTCTTGCCCGGGAGCCACCTTTAGCTTCACCGGCTACTCGCTCGGCGCGGACATTGCGTCGCGCCTCATGCGCGACATCGCCCACGGCAACGGCCCAATTACCCCGGACCGGGTCGACTCCGCCGCCCTGTTTGCCAACCCGTACCAGGGCGGCAACGGCGCGGTGCTCTCCCGCATCACGGCCCCCGAGTCCCGCGGCGCGCTCGGCGAGCTCAAGGGCGGCTACGGCGAGCTCGGCGAGCGGGTCCTGGAGATCTGCAACCCGCGCGACATCGTCTGCTCCACCGACGCCCAGTACCGCCCGCTTGTCGAGCCCGCACTGGCCACCGACCTGCGCGCCGGCAAACTTCCGCTGAAAAAGTTCAACGTCCTGCTGAGCAACCTGGGCATCGGCGCGCTGGGCGTGTTCACCGGCATGGGCGCCCACGGCCAGTACACGCTGGCGGACCAGCAGGAAGCGTCGAACTGGATCATCTCACACGCCTAAACCCGTTACAGTGGGGGCATGCATGACCTATTTGAGCTAGTCAACGGGGACTGGGTGCGCGAGCACGAGATCCCCGCCGACCGCGGCATCGACGGATCCTTCTACGCGCTGCGCGACAAGTCGGAGGAGGACGTCCACGCGCTGCTGCAGGAGGGCGCGGGCCGCGGGGGCGACCTGTACACCTCCTTCATGGACACCGACGCCATCAACGCCGCTGGCACGGCCCCGCTCCAGGAGGACCTGGACGCGCTGTCCGTGACCACCGTCGAGGAGTTCGTCGCTGCACTCGGCGCCCTCGAGCGCAGCGGCGTCGGCGGCCCGCTGACCTACTGGGTAGCGAAGGACTCGCAGGGCGAGGACTCCGTGCCGTACCTCATCCAGTCCGGCCTGGGACTGCCCGATGAGGCCTACTACCGCTCCGAGGAACACGCCGAAACGCTCGCCGCGTACAAGGAGCACGTGGCGCGTATGCTCGGCGTGCTGGACCCGAAGTACCTGCTCGGCCTGACGCCGGAGCTGGCGGCCGAGCGCATCCTCAACCTGGAAACGCAGCTGGCGGGCAGCCACTGGGATGTGGTGCGCTCCCGCGACGCCATGGCCACCTACAACCCGACCACGCTCGACGCCTTGCCCGCCAACGTGCAGGCGCTGCTGCGCGCCTCCGGGCTTCCCGACGGCACCGTGATCAACATGATGCCGTCCTACACCGAGGACCTCGAGGGCATGCTGCGCCCGGAAACGCTCGCCGATTGGCAGCTGTGGGCTGTCTGGAACATCCTGCGCACCCGCGCTGGCCTCCTCACTGAGGAGATCGGCGCCGCGAACTTCGAGTTCTACGGCACCACGCTGTCCGGCGCGACCGAGCAGCGGGACCGCTGGAAGCGCGCCGTCGGCCTGGCCGAGTCCCTCGTGGGCGAGGAGATTGGGCAGCGCTACGTGGAGAAGCACTTCCCTCCCTCCAGCAAGGAGCACATGCTCAAGCTGGTGGACTACCTGGTCGCCGCGTACCGCGAGCGGATCTCGGCGCTGGATTGGATGACGGACGGCACCCGCGAGCGCGCGCTGGAAAAGCTGGACCAGTTCACCGCCAAGATCGGCTACCCCGACAACTGGCGCAGCTTCGACGGGCTCGAGTTCTCCACCAGCGGCGCCGACCTGGTGACCAACGTGCGCCGCGGCTCCGCCTTCGAGCACGACTACCAGCTGGGCAAGATTGGCAAGCCGGCGGACCGCGACGAGTGGGTCACCACCCCGCAGACCGTCAACGCGTTCTACAACCCGGTGGTCAATGACATCACCTTCCCGGCCGCGATCCTGCAGCCGCCCTTCTTCGACCCGGACGCCAGCGCGGCCGAGAACTTCGGCGCGATCGGCGCGGTGATCGGCCACGAGATCGGCCACGGCTTTGATGACCAGGGCTCGCGTTACGACGGCGCGGGCAACCTCAACTCCTGGTGGACCGACGAGGACCGTGAGGCCTTCGAGGCCCTGACCGCCAAGCTAGTCGAGCAGTTCAACGGCCTCGTACCGTCCGTGCTCGACGAGGGGTCCCAGGGCGTCAACGGCGAGTTCACCCTCGGCGAGAACATTGGTGACCTCGGCGGGCTCGGCATCGCCGTCGTGGCGTACCGCAACTACGAGCAGAACCCCGACTTCGAGGCGCTGTTCAAGGCGTGGGCGCGCGTGTGGCGCTCCAAGACCCGCCCGGAGATGGCCGCGCAGCTGCTGGCCATCGACCCGCACGCCCCGAACGAGTTCCGCTGCAACGTGATCGCCGCAAATATCGACGAGCTATACCAGGCCTTCGACGTCGAGGAGGGCTCCGCCATGTGGATCGCCCCCGAGGACAGGGTGAAGATTTGGTAGACGAGTACCCGGAAAACGTCCAGGGCGACCCGGACTTCAACGTCGGCGGCGTGGACCGCCCGCTGCCGGACGCGCTGCAGTTGGAGCAGCTCGTCTCCTACATCGAGGCGACGTACGACCCGGACTCGCCCCAGTACCTGGCGCTGCTGCCGGACAGGATCACGCACGCAGCCATGCTCATGCTGGGGTCGGCGGTGGACCATACGATGCCGGGCGTTGCGTATACGGGCGAGGTGGCGTCGAGAAGCTGCCCGCTCGGCGAGCTGTACGGCGACGACGCCGCGACCTGGGTGATCGCGCTGTGGGACGGGCCGGACAGCGCGATGGAGCACTGGTTCCGGCCGGAGGCGGCGGCGGTGGCGCAGCTGTCGGGCGCTACCGTGCTGGTGTCGGACCGGCCTGACGACGCGGTGGCATTCGCCCGCGAGCAGGGAGCGGAAACGGTCGCGGTGTGGGCGTTTTCCACGGGCAGCGAGCGGCTGCCGCGCGACGTCGACGCCGTAGCCCTCACTTTTCCCACAAAAGTTGCGAACCTGGGCGTGCCCACGTTTATCCAGGTGGGGACGAAGGACGAGCTCGGGGCAAAGATTTCCGACGCCCACGAGTACCACTCCACGCACTACATCCAGACACCGGCTGAGGCCCGGCGTCGCGTCCGGGACCTCGCGGAGTTCTTGAGAGCTCTAGAGCTCTAGGACCGAGTCGGCCTCGCTGAAGTCCTCCGGGGCAGGCGCGGGGGCCTCGACGAGGAAGAAAGCGGCGCCGGCGGAGTCGCGCATGGCCAGCATCGGCCCGAAGGGGCTATCGCCAGGTCCGGCGAGCACCTCCCCGCCCAGCATGCCGACCTCCTGGCGCGCCTGCGAAATGTTCGCCACGCCGAAGAAGCTCTGCCAGCCCGCGTGCTGCTCCTGCACGCGCATGCCCAGAAACGGCGCGCCCTCCGCGAGCGCCAGGTAGTAGCCGTCCGACTCCTTGATCTCCCAGTCAAACAAGTCGCCGTAGAAGTCGATCGCCGCGAGATTCGGGGCGCTGTACTCGTACCAGACCGGCACGCCCGGCTCGCCGGCCGCGACGAACTGCTCCTCACCGGCCGGGTCGATCAGACCGAACAGGCCGCCCGCCGGGTCCTGGCACACCTGCATCCGGCCCAGGGAGACCTCGGAGGACGCCACAACTTTTCCGCCAAACTTTTCCACCGGGGCCCCGTCCAGGAAATAGGTCACCCACGCGGGCTTCTCGCCCGGCACAATGCCCGCGACCGGTAGCCCCTCCTTCTTGGCCACCAGGTAGTCCTCGCCGGAGGTCTCCCAGCCGAGGAGTTTGGAGTAAAAATAGGTGGATTTCTGCACGTCAGGCGTGAGCAGGTCCTGCCAGTACGGCATACCGGGTTCCGCGCTGAAAGCGGGCATGCAAGGCTCCTTTGCAGGTTTGGGTTAGGGGAGGTTGCGCCATTTCTCCGGGTCGAAGTCGTCGTTGGCGGTGCGTTCATCGAAGTAGTCGTCGTCCTCCCCGCCGCAGACGACGGTGGCGGTGGTGGAGTCGAGGGAGACCACGTCGGCGTCGTAAAGCAAATGGCTTCTCGACGTCACCACCTCCCCGTTGACGGCGACGCCACCCGCAGCGATGGCCTCCTTGGCGTGGCCGCCGGACTCGACGAGGTTGGCCAGCTTGAGGAACTGGCCGAGGCGGATGGAGTCGCCGGAGATGGAAACGTCCATACTAGGCAAGCTTCACCGCGGTGCCGGTCGCGGAGACGAGCATGGCGCCGCCGTCCGGGCCGAGCGGCTCGTAGTCGATGGCCACGGAGATGACGCCGTCGGCGCCGAGCTCCTCGCCGCGCTTCCACAGCTCGTTGAGCGCGGCGTCGCGGGCCTGCGCGATCTCCACGGGGCGGTTGTAGCCGGCGCTCATGCTGCGGTAGAGGTTGATGCCAATGACGGTCTCGCCGCCAATAACGCGCATGTATTCACTGATGGTGCGACCTTCAACGGTCGGAGTCGTAGTCAAGATCATGCAGTCATTCTAGCCGAGGTCAGCGCTCGGCCTGATCCACCGGCATGATGTTGAGACTGTCGATGTTCACGTGCGGCGGCAAGCTGGCCACCCAGCGGATCGCCTCCGCGACATCCTCGGCGGACAGATTGAGTTTGCCCTCGTACACCGCGTCGGCTTTCTCCTGGTCACCGGCGAATCGGTTGAGCGAAAAGTCCGTCTTCACCCGGCCGGGGTCGATCTCGGTCACGCGGATGCGCTGGTCGGCCTCCTCGCGCCGGAACGCGCGAGTGGCGCCGCGCAGGCCGTACTTCGCCGCGTTATAGCCGGCGCCGCCCTTGTAGGCGTCCGTGCCCGCGACCGACCCGATGTTGATCACCAGCCCCTGCGACTCCTTGAGCTGCGGATACAGCGCGCGGATGACGCGCATCGTGCCCATCACGTTGGTGGCAAACATCCATTCCCAGTCAGCATCGCTCGCGTCCCGGAGATAGTCCAGCTGCTTCGCGCCGCCCGCGTTGTTGACTACCAGGTCAACGCGTTCCAGCTGGGCCGCAAGCCTATCGACGCTCCCTTGATCCGTCACATCCAACTCCGCCGCCACCCCGCCGATCTCCTCGGCGACCGCTCGGCACCGGTCCAGCCGGCGCGCCGCGACGACCACGTGCCACCCGTCCTTCGCCAGCGCGCGGGCCGCCGCCGCGCCAATACCCGCGGAACCGCCAGTAACTACTGCCACCCGTTGCTCTCCCATGTGATCAGCCTAACAGGACCGATTGCGCCCCACTGAAAATCATCCACGCGAGGTACGCGCCGTGTTGCCCGCCATGACTCCCAGCGCACCGATTCTTCGTCCCCACCCGGATGCGCTGGAACAGGGCTGGCAATCGCCGCGATCCAGACTGGCACCACCCCCCAAAGATATGCCCGACCACGGGCCAGGTTGGGCGCTGGTCCGCGACTTTAATGCGCCGAGCAATACCGACCCAAAGCGCGCCCGCGAACTTTTGGCCGAAATGTTCCCTAACGGCGAAACCACCAGCGTGTGGGCCCCGATCCACCTGGAGTACGGCACGAACACGCACTTCGGACCGGACTGCTACATGAACTTCAACTGCACCATCCTGGACATCGCGGACGTCACCATCGGGGCGCGCACCCTGTTCGGTCCCGGCTGCCAGCTCATCACCGTGGGTCACCCGCTGGACGCCAAGGACCGCGCTGAGGGCTGGGAGCGCACGCAGCCGATCACCATCGGCGACGACTGCTGGTTCGGTGCAGGAGCGATGGTCATGCCGGGCGTGACCATCGGCGACCGTTGCGTGATCGCCGCTGGTGCGGTGGTGACCAAGGACATCCCCGCGGACTCCCTCGTCGCGGGCGTGCCCGCAACGGTTAACCGCAACATCTAATCCACACTCTTTCGAACACTATATTGCCTGGTCGCCAGAGTCGCCACACTAGAACCCTTGCACATAGTATGTGTGTTCGGTAGCATGAAGAAAACTTCACTTCGATGGGGGTACACCATGACCACCGCAACCGCATCGCCACCGACCTACTTCCGCACCCAACGACCAGACGACCCACTCAGTTCCGCCGCCCAGGCCACTCGCGAGGCCCACTTTGCCGTCTTCGCCCCGTACATCGACGGCGACATCGAGGACTTCGACCTGCGCGTCACCCAGATCCAGCAGGCCACCGGGTGGTCCAAGGGCTTCGTCGAACACGGCATCTTCGCCTACGCCACGCTGCGGCACCTCCCCCAGCTCCAGGAGCTCCACTGCCGCACGAAGCTGCTCGACATGTCGCACCTCACCGCCATCGAGCGAGTGCTCGCCGAGCTCGGGGAGGAGGTCGACCCTGAGGCTTTCGCGCTTATCGACGACACCTTGGCCGCCCTCTTCACGCCGTCCAAAACCGATCAGCACATGCCCCGGAGACACACCGTCACCAGACGCATTCGCGAGCTCATCCGCCAGATCGACCCGGAGCGCGCCTACGACCCGAAGCGCCGCCGGGAGCGAGCCGCTGCGGGGCCATCGGTCACGTTCGCAGACTTCGTCTTGGCCGGGGTGTCGCAGTCCGTGGTCCAGCTCAACACGGACGAGGTGACCGCGGCCCGGTGCAAGAAGAGCATTCTCCGTGTGGCGCGCGAGCAGAAGCTGACGTTGGCCGAGACGGTAGTGCGGCTGTTGACGGGGGAGGTGGTGGCGTCGGTAAGCCCGGTGCTCCACGTCTACGCGCCGAAGGGGCGCTCAGCGGGCGACCCGGTGCAGCTGCCCGGGAGCGGGTGGACGGGGCCGGAGGCGACGGCGGCGCTGGACGAGTGGATCGCACGGGCCGGTGCGCGCGAGGTGGACCTGGACGAGACTTCGCGGAAAAGTACCGAGAGCTACACGCCGACCGCGGAGATGCGCAGCTACGTCGTGGCGCGCGACGGCACATGTATTTTCCCGGGGTGCCACCGGTCGGCGGCGGACTGCCAACTGGACCACCGCATCCCCTTCGACCGGGGTGGCACGACGACACCGGACAACCTCTTCGCGCTCTGCCAGCACCATCACAATCTGAAAACCGATAAGCGGGCCACGTACCTGGTCGACCGGGCGACCGGTGAGGTGGTCTGGCTGTTCGCCGACGGGACGTACGAGTTCGCCGAGTCCGAGGGGCTTCTCAACCAGGAAGCCGTGCCGACGCACCCGCGATGGAAGTCCAGCTTGGACAGCGTGCGAAGGAATCGGGCACGCGCCGCCGAGTTCGCCGCCAAGGGCCACGCGATCCTGGACGAGCTCGACCGCGACCACGACGAGGAGAAGGCCAACGCGCGGATCGCGGCGCTCGAGCGGGAGTACGGAATGACATTCCCGAGCTAGTCCTTTCACCGAGCGCGAAGTGGATACGCGCCCTAAACTTCGCTGGGCACGACCCACCATGCAACGAAAAACGAGGTAGCACCACATGCAACTCCCCGCACCCCTAAACCAGATGGTCAAGGACGCCACGCTCGAACAGGTCATCGCCGCCATCGCCGGCGTGTTCGTCGCCGGCGGCCTCGTCGGCGGCGCGATCAGCGCGATCGCCACCCAGACCACCGAGACCACCGAAACCACCACCGGCCCGACCCTGGAAGCCCGCGCGAAGCTCGACGCCCTCTACCAGGCGCCGGGTCCGGACTCCGGTAAGGACGCGTTCGACGGCAACGGCCAGACCCACCCGTTCAAGGGCCAGGTCATCCCCGGCTTCTCCGGCATGATCGAGATCGGCGACGGCTCTTTCTACGCCCTGCCCGATAACGGCTTCGGCGCGAAGGACAACTCCTCCGACTTCCTGCTGCGCATCTACCACGTCAAGCCAAACTGGGAGACCGCGGAAACCGCCAAGGACCCGCAGGGCGTTGGCGGCGTCGAGGTGCTTGACTTCGCCGGGATGAAGGACCCGAACCACAAGATCCCGTGGGAGATCGTCAACAATGACACGGAGGACCGCCTCCTCACCGGCGCGGATTTCGACCCCGAATCCTTCGTCCAGGCCGAGGACGGCACCTTCTGGGTCGGCGAGGAGTTCGGCCCGTACATCCTGCACCTTGACAAGGACGGCACGCTTCTCGACGCCCCGTTCCCCTACCCCGGCGTCACCAGCCCGTCCAACCCGACCCTGAAGGACGGGGAAACCCCCAACCTGCGTAACTCCAAGGGTTTCGAGTCCATGGCCACCGACGGGCGCTACCTCTACCCCATCTTCGAGGGCTATCTTGACGACGCCACCGACAAGCACGTCCGCGTCATCTCCCAGTTCGACACCGAGGAAGGCAAGTACACCGGCAAGACCTGGAACTACGTCGCCGACACCGAGGACGCGAACCTGGGCGACGCCTTCCTCACAGAGGACGGCCGCCTCCTCGTTCTCGAGCGCGACGACAACCTGGGCTCCGACGCCGCACTGAAAAAGGTCTTCGAGGTCAAGAGCTTCAAGGATGCGGAGCCGGGCAGCACCCTGGAGAAGGACCTGATGGTGGACCTGCTCAACATTGCAAACCCGGGCAAGATCGGCATGGTGTCCGACGCCCGAGCGTACGGCGTCGGCGACCCCTTCTCCTTCCCGCTGGTCAGCGTGGAAACCATCGTCCAGCTCAAGGACGGCCGCTACCTCACTGCCCTGGACAACAACTTCCCGGGCAACGACGGCCGCTACCGCGGCAAGCCGGACGACACAGAGATGCTCATCTTCTCCTACCGCAGGTAGAACCGGTCCACGACCTCGTACTTCGGGCCGCCGCTTCGACCTTGCCCACGGTGCGACTCCATGAGGAGCACCTCGTCGACGGTGAAGTCGGGGCCGGAGTAGATGGAGAGGGCGTGGGCGTGGTCGTCGAGAAGCAGCATGTCCCGCGTCCTCGTCCCCCTGCGGGCGACGGACAGGTGGGCGCGCTGACGCCGCCACTGTTCCGGGTCGAGCTGGCAGTCCGCCATGAGATCCTTGAGCGGCGCCTTGTCCCCGCCGACGCCGATCCACAGCGTGCGGCGGTCGAAGCAGCCGGCGCCGCGCAGGTGAAGGCGCAGTGGGCGGGTAAACGCCGTCGCCTGCGAAAGGTGGTCGCTCACCGCGGCGGCGTCGTTCGGCTGGCTGCCGTAGAACGCGCACGTGATGTGCCAGTTGTCTGGGTCCGTCCAGCGCACCTCCGTGCCGGAGAACTCCCGGATCGGGCGCAGGGCAGTGATGAGGTGCTCCGTGACCTCGGCCGGTGGGACGATCGCTGCGAAGAGACGTCTCATGCCCCTCACGCTACCCTGGAAACTCATGTTTGACCTTGCGAAAATCGGAAAGGGTCTGCCAGTAGCGGATTCCCTGGACCAGCTGCCCGATTCCGGCCCGCTCGTCGTACAAGCCCCGCCCGGAACGGGTAAGACGACGCTGCTGCCGCCGGCGATTGCAAACAAGGTTGGCAAGACCATCGTCACCGCGCCGAGGCGAGTCGCGGTGCGTTCGGCGGCGAGAAGGCTGGCGCACCTGGACGGTTCAGCTTTGGGCCAAAAAGTTGGCTACTCCATCCGCGGCGAGCACGCCGACGGCAGTCTCGTCGAGTTCGTCACCCCGGGCGTACTCCTCAACCGCCTGCTCAAGGATCCGGGGCTTGAGGGAGTCAATGCAGTCATCCTCGACGAGGTCCACGAGCGCCAGCTGGACACCGACCTGGTGCTCGCCATGTGCATGGAGGTCGCAGTGCTTCGCGACGATCTCTACCTCGCCGCCATGTCCGCCACCCTCGACGCGGGCACGTTTGCCCAGCACATGGGCGCGCGCGTCATGGCCACTGAGGCGGTGACCCACCCGCTGGACATCGAGTACGCACCGCACCCGGAGCGCGTCCAGGGCACACGCGACTTCTACCGCCACGTCGCGCAGTTGGCGCAGGCCAGCACGACGCGCACCCTCGTGTTCGTCCCCGGCGCGCGCGAAGTAGACCTGGTGTGCGGCGCATGTGCTGACGCAAAACCCCTGCACGGAAGGTTGTCGTCCGCCGAGCAGGACGACGCGCTGAACGGAAGCTCCCAAGTCGTCGTCGCGACGAGTATTGCGGAGTCCTCGATCACGGTGCCGGGCGTGCGCCGCGTGGTCGACGCGGGGCTCTCCCGCGTGCCCAAGCGCGACAACCGCGGCATGACGGGGCTGGTCACGGTCTCAGAGGCCGTCACGAGTGCGGAGCAACGGGCGGGCCGCGCGGGAAGGCTCGGTCCGGGGCACGTCATTCGAGCATTTTCCCGCGAAGACTTCCAAAAATTCGCGGCGGACATTTCGCCCGAAATTGCCACCAGCGACCTCACCGGCGCCGCGCTCGCCATCGCCGCGTGGGGCTCCCCCGACCTGCCGCTGCTCGACCCGCCGCCGGAGCAGTCGCTTGCCGACGCCCACACCACCCTCCGCCAACTCGGAGCCCTCGACGCCGACAACGCCATCACCACTTTTGGCCGAAAACTTGTGGGCCTGCCGCTGGACCCCCGGCTCGGGGCGGCACTGCTGGAGTACGGCTCGGGGGCGGCCGAGTGCGTCGCCAGGCTCGGCGACATGGACGCGAAGCGACTCGCCCGCCTCGTGCCGAAAACCCCAAAGGTCCCCGACGGCGACGTGATTGCGACCGCGTTCCCGCAGTGGGTGGCAAAGCGGGTCGGCGACGAATACTTGCTGGCCAGCGGCACCCGTGCAACTTTTGCGGGAAAAGAAGAGTGGATCGCCGCCGCCGAGGTGCAGAGGACGTCCCGCGGCGCCATCATCCGCGAGGCCGCGCCGTACCACCTGCCGGAAGCGCGGATCGAGGAGACCGTCCGCGCAACCTTGCACAACGGGAAGGTTCGCGGCAGGAAAGTTCGGGCGGTCGGCGCGATCGAGCTGTCGTCGACGCCCGTGAAACTATCGCCGGAAGAGGCGCAGGGGGCGCTCGAAGGGATCTCCCTGGAGGATCTCCAACTCGACGACGCGGCGCAGAAGCTCAAGCAACGGCTGGACTTCCTGCACGAGGCGCTTGGCAGTCCGTGGCCCGATGTGTCGCGTGGCGACTATTCGGTGGAGGTTGGCGAGCTGGCGGGTGGGGCGTCGATAAGCGAGCTCAACATGCGCAACGCACTCATGCGGCAGCTGCCGTGGCCCGAGGCCGCGAAGCTGGACGAGCTCGCGCCGGAGCGGCTGCCGATCGGCAGGGTAGATTACTCCACGGGGCGACCGCTCGTGCGGGTGAAGCTGCAGCTGGCGTTCGGGCTGGCGGACTCGCCGGTGATCGCGGGGCGGAAGCTCCTGTTCCATCTGCTGTCGCCGGCCGGGCGCGAGCTTGCCGTCACCGACGACCTCCGCAGCTTCTGGGACGGGCCGTACCAGGACGTGCGCAAGGAGATGCGCGGCCGCTACCCCAAGCATCCGTGGCCGGAGGACCCTTGGAGCGCGACGCCGACTGCGCGCACAAAAAAGCACCAAAACTAACAGTTTCCTGTTCCGGCCGGGTAACTTATTCGCCATGACTACCCGCGCCCACACTGTAACTATGTGGACTTTGGTCTCCCTGATCATCGGCTCCACCATCGGCTCCGGCATCTTCGCCCTGCCGCAAAACATCGGCTCGGTGGCCAGCCCCGGGGCGATGCTGATCGGCTGGGTGATCGCCGGTGTGGGCATGCTCTCTGTCGCGTTTGTGTTCCAGATCCTGGCGCGTCGCAAGCCGCACCTGGACTCCGGCGTGTACTCCTACGTGCGCGCGGGGCTGGGCGACTTCATCGGCTTTACCAGCGGGTTAGGGTACTGGCTGGGCTCCGTGATGGCGCAGGTGGGGTACGCCACCCTGTTCTTCTCCACCATCGGCTACTACGTGCCCGCGTTTCAGAACGACTGGGTGCTGGCCGGCGCGGTGACCGTCCTGACCTGGACGATCTTTGCCATGCTCACGCGCGGGGTGAAGCAGGCCGCGGTGATGAACGTGATCACCACGGTGGCCAAGCTGGTGCCGATTTTGTGCTTCGTGGTCCTCGTCGCCTTCTTGGGCTTCTCGTGGGACAAGTTCACGTTGGACTTTTGGGGCGAAAGTTCTTCGATCCCGTTTTCCCAGCAGCTGCAGGGCATCATGCTGTACACGGTGTGGGTGTTCATCGGTATCGAGGGCGCCTCGGTGTACTCCAAGCAGGCACGCACGCGCACGGACGTCGGCCGCGCCACCATCATCGGCTTCCTCTCCGTCCTCCTGCTGCTGGTCGCGGTGTCGACGCTGTCCTACGGCGTGCTCACCCAGCCGGAGCTGGCGGCGCTGCCGGAAAACTCGATGGGCGCGGTCCTCGAGGCGGTCGTCGGCCCGTGGGGCGGCGTGTTCATCTCCATCGGCCTGTGCCTGTCGGTGCTCGGCGCCTACGTGTCGTGGCAGATGCTGTGCGCGGAGCCGATCGTGCTCATGGCCAACGACGGCCTGCTGCCCAAGGCCCTGGGCAAGACGAACAACGAGGGATCCCCGTTCCGCGCGCAGCTCATCTCCACGGTGGTGATCCAGCTCTTTGTCATCATCTTCTTTTCCAACGAGGCCTCCTACAACGCGATGGTGCAGCTGGCCACCATCATGTACCTGCTGCCCTACATCTTCTCCTCGCTGTACCTGATCCTGCTGGCCTCGCGCGGCAAGGGCCTGAGCCACCCGCACGCGGGCGAGCGTTTCGACGACTCCGGGCCGGCCACCACCCGCGCGGACGACCGCCGCAGCCTCATCATCGGCGTGGTCGGGTTCGTCTACTCGCTGTGGCTCGTCTACGCCGCGGACCCGGTCTACGTGCTGCTGGGCGCGCTCGCGGTCCTGCCGTGCATCGTGCCGTACGTGTGGACGCGCGTGCACAACAAGGAGCGCCTGTTCAATGCGTTCGAGTGGGTTGTCGTCGCCATCGTTGTCGTCGGCGCCGCGTTCGCGGTGCTCAGGCTTATCGACGGCACACTCACCCTCAGCTAACGCCAATCACCGGCCACAACACCTCGGTGATGCGCTTGGCCTGCAGCTTCGCGCTGCCCACGTTAAAAGTGGAGCGCAGAATCACAGCACCGACGACCATTGCGCCGACGACGCCCGGGTCGGCCTCGGGGCGCAGGGTGCCCTTCGTCTGGGCGTCCTCGATGTCCTCGATGAACCTGTCGTAGAACGCCTCTTCGAAGCGCTCGCGCCACGCGACCACGAGCGGGTCGGCAGAGGCGATGAGCGAGCCGAAGACGCGGGTGCCCACATTGTCCTCGATGAAGGAACCGAGCTCCGTGATGTACTCGCGGAACGCCTCCTTGGTCAGCGCGTCATCCTCGGAGTAGTAGTCCACGATGTTGGGGATGGAGATGGCAATGTTGTCCAGCGCGTCGACCAGCATCTCTTTGCGGTCCGCGTAGCGACGGTAGATGGTCGTTTTGGCCACACCGGAATCGGCGACGACCGCGTCGATGGAGGTTGCGCTAAACCCCTCGCGCTGCGCGATGCGGAGCACGGATGCGTAGATCCGCTCCTCGGTGGTGAGCTTCTTGGCGGAACCGTTTCCTTTTGCGTCACGATCAATGTGTGCCATACGTCATTATTCTGGCATATCCCTAGGAGCGTGTCAGCAGTTCCTGCCACCCGAGGCGCAGGCAGAGCACCACAACGAGCACCAAAAGCGCGATACGCACGAGTTTTGAACCGCCGCTCAATACGGTCCTTGCCCCCAATTGGGCGCCCACCACGTTCGCCGCAGCAAGCACGACTGCTAACTTCCACTCAACAAAGCCGCCCGCGATGAACACGGCGAGCGCCCCGGTGTTCGTCGCGGTGTTGATCACCTTCGCCATCGCGGCGGACTGCAGGAACGACTGGGTGAACACGGCCGTGAACCCCATGATGAGGAACATGCCGGTGCCGGGGCCGCGATGGCCAGCCCGATGAGCGCGCGCCGCCGGGTGATCAGCCGGTTCCCCTCCGCCCCGAACTCGGGCTTCAGCGTGATGAAGACGCCCACGGCCAGCAGCAGGGCGATGATCGCGGGGCGGATGACGGAATCGCTGATCAGGGCAACCGCCAGGGCCCCGCCTGCCGACGCACACCCCGCCGCCACCGCGTACCCCCAGGTCACCCGCGGGACGCCAACCTTGCGCACCAGCGTCGCCGCGGCGGAGGCGGTGCCGGTCACCGCCGCGACCTTGTTGGTGGCCAGCACGCTCGCCGCCGGCGACGGCGTCGATCCACCCGGCCGCCGCCGACGCCACCGCGAGCAGGAGAAGTGTGCCCATGGCAGTAAACGCTACTATGAGGTCCTATGCAGCGTTGGATGTTTGTGGCCCCGGCTTCGGTGTTGCTGGGCTGGGTGCTCTCCGCGCTTCACGTGCCCGCCGCCTGGATCCTCGGCGCCATCATCGCCTCCGGTGCCGCGGCGCTGATCACCGGCAGCGACCTGCCGCTGGACGACCGCGTGTTCCGGCTCGCCCGCGGTGCAGTCGGCGTGATGGCGGCGTTGCCGCTGGTGGGCATCCCGCCGAGGGAGCTGCTGCCGTTTCTCCTTCCCGGCGTCGCCGCCGCCGCGTTCGTGATCGTGCTGGCGTTCGCCGGCGGCTTCGTGCTGGCCAACCACGGTGTGTCGCGGGAGACCGGGGTGCTGTCATTGCTGGCGGGTGGGGCGTCGTTAATGCCCGCGATTGCAAAGGACGTCGGGGCCGACGTGCGCTACGTGACGCTCACGCAATACCTCCGCCTGCTCGTCGTCTCCATGACCCTGCCGCTGGTGGCGGGGCTGCTCAGCGCACCGCAGACGCACGCCCCGGAGGAAACGGACCCGTACTGGTGGATGTGGCTGCTCGTGCCGACGCTCGTGCTGGTGGGCCAGCCGCTGGGCAAGCTGTTGCACCTGCCCAACTCCAGCGTGTTCGGCCCGATGCTGCTCACCGCGCTCCTCGGTTCGCTCACCCCGTTCCAGATCATCCCGCCGCAGCCGCTCATGGTCGGGGCGTTCCTCTGCCTCGGCTGGATGTGCGGCGGCGGGCTCTCCGTGCCGGCGCTGCGGCAGTTCAGCCGGCTGCTGCCGGCCACGCTCGCCTACATCGTGCTGCTCATGGCGGCGTGCGCGGCGTCCGGCTGGGTGATGTCTAAGTGGCTCGGGCTCTCGCTCTACGAGGGCTACCTGGCCACCACGCCCGGCGCGCTGGAGACTGCGCTCGCGCTGTCCGCGGAGGGCGGCGCGGGGCCGGCCGTGGTGTCGCTGCAGATCATCCGGCTGGTGTGCATCCTCATCGTCGCCGGCTACCTGCCCAACCTGCTGCGGAAGCTTTCGCGCTAGTGGTTGAGCACCTCGTGGGCGAGCATGTCCATGGGCATTGACCCGAGGCCGAGCGCCTTGGTGTGGAACTGGGCCGCCGTCATCCCCTGGGCCAGCGCGCGTTCGCGCAGCGTGCACCAATCGCGGTAGCCGATGGCGTACGACGGCGCCTGCCCCGGCCACCCCATGTAGCGGTCCAGCTCGAACGAGATGCGCGTCTCCGGCATGGCGCAGTTGTCGCGCAGGAACGCCTTCGCGTACTGGGCGTCCCAGGTGCCGCTGCCGTCCGGCGAGAGCTTCTTCAGGTGGACGCCGATGTCCACCATCACGCGGGCCAGGCGCAGGCGCCGCGAGTCCAGCAGCCCCATCAGGTAGCCGGGGTCCTCGAACCAGCCGAAGTTCTCCATGAGGTGCTCGGCGTAGAGCGCCCACCCCTCGCCGTGCGCGGAGTTGAAGCACACGGAGCGCCGCCACAGGTTGAGCTCGTTGCGGTTGAGCAGCGCAGCGCCGTGCTGCAGGTGGTGGCCGGGGATGCCCTCGTGGAACACGGTGGACAGCTCCTGCCAGGTGTGGAAGGTCTCCTGCCCCTCCGGCACGGACCACCACATGGTGCCGGGGCGCAGCATGTCGTCGCTCGGCGGGGTGTAGAAGACGCCACCGGACCCGGCCCGGTCGATCGCGGTGTTCACCCCGGGCATGTCCTCCGGGATGTCGAGCTCGCTGCCGGCGAAGCACTCGACGACCTCCGCGTTCACCTTGTCCAGCCACTCCAGCAGCGCGTCGGTGCCGTGCAGCGTGTACCGGTCATCCTCGTTGAGGCGCCGGTACGCCGCCGGCACGCTCGTCTCCGCGCCGTACAGCTGTCGCGCCAGGGCTTGTTGCTTATCGACGGTCACCCGCAACTCGTCTTCCGCCCACGCGTACGCCTCATCGAGGTCCACTTCGCGGCCCAAGAAGTACTCGGAGAACAGCTCGTAGCGGTCGCGGCCCACCCCGTCCTCGTGGTTGGCCTGCGGCGACAGCTCGGTGGAGAGCCAGTCCGCGAACTTGGCAAACGCCTCCTTGGCTTCCTCTACCACCTTCGACTCCGGCGGCAGGCCCAGGTAGTCCAGGGTTGAGCCGGACTCACCGAGCGTCTCGCACTGGTTGATCACCGCGTCGATCTGGCGGTGCGACGCCACGTTGCCGTTGTTCGCCGCCTCGGAGAGGGATTCGGTGTAGCCGCACAGCGCGTCGGGCACCTTGCTCAGGCGGGCCGCGACGTTGTCAAAGTCCTCTTCCGTCACCTTGGGCATGAGCAGGAAGGAGTCGCGGATCGTCTGGACGGGCGACTCGATGTTGTTCAGCCGGCGCAGGAACTCGCCCTGGTGGTGCAGCTCCAGGTGGTAGGCCAGCCGGTCGCGCAGGATCGTGGCGGTGAGGCTGTCCACCTCGTCGAAGTCGTCCTCGTCGTCGGAGGCGTCGGTGGAGTCATTGAGCGCGTCGACGTCCGCGAT
The DNA here is from genome assembly GCF_007559235.1 of Corynebacterium gottingense. NCBI lineage: Bacteria > Bacillati > Actinomycetota > Actinomycetes > Mycobacteriales > Corynebacteriaceae > Corynebacterium > Corynebacterium gottingense. Next base: position 240,933 of record NZ_VMHH01000003.1, read on the forward strand.
GAGGTCACGGATGCGGTCCGCCGTCGCGTCCCAGTACTCGGGACTGAAGTCCTGGAGGTCGGCGTCGAAGCCTTCGAGCCCGATCTGCGTGCCCAGGGTGGGCGTGAGCTGGGCGTAGTCGTAGACGAAGTCCTCACACGTGGCGTCGAGAAGCGATGGCTCTCGGCCAGGCATCGCACCTGGCGCGTGCTCGGGTGTGGGCTCGGTCGGGAGAACTGACGTCATGATTGGGGATTCTAACCCACCTGCGAATTTTCCTGCCATCGGAAATTTTTTGAACCAAGCTGTCTGTCCTGCTCAGGGCACAGGTTTTCATATGGTGAGACGGCATTTTTCGGCCATTTTCAGGGCCCTGACTGGACAAAGCAGTCTGCCAGTGAGTAAATATATTCACATGACTTGCACAACATTGCCGTTCACTCGCCCGACGACCCCCGCGGCGAAGTGTCTCCACCTCATTCGCCTGCAGGACCTCACGTCCCGCAGTGAACTCGTGCAAGCCACCGGGCTCTCCCAGCCGACCGTCACACGCGCCATCGCCGCGCTCACGGAGGCCGGGCTGGTCAACGAGCGCACCGACCTCACCCGCTCCACCGGGCGCGGCCGGCCGACGATCCCCCTGGAGCTCGCCGAGCCCGACCCCGTCTACGGCGGCATCGCCGTGGGCACCGACTTCACCTACGTCGCCGTCTTTGACCTGCGCGGTCGCACCCTGCGCTGCGTCGACCTCGAGCTGCCCGTCGCCAGCATGACGCCCGACGACGTCATCCAGCACCTCATGGCGGCACTCAACCGTCTCACCGCGGGCATGCAGCGGCGCCTCGCCGCCCTCGGCGTGACCACGTCGGGCACCGTGACGGAGGACGGCACCGTCATCGCCGTGAACCTGGGCTGGGACGGCGTGGACCTCGCCGGGCAGTTGCGGGAGCAGTTTTCTGTGCCGGTTGAGGTGACGTCGATTAGCGCTGCGATCATCGGCTCCGAGATGCAGTCGAACCTGGACCTTGGCGACGGGCCGATCATGGCGCTATTCGCGGACGACTCGATCGGCTGCGCGGTGTCCACCGGCGACGGCGTGCAGCCGATCCGCGTGAAGCGGCACGAGCTGACCACGCGCGGCCTGCTCGAGCGCATTCACAAGCCGGGGCTGGCCACGCTGCTCGACGCCGTCCAGGATTCCAGCCCCGACACCCGCACCGCGCTGGACGAGCGCGCCCGCGACCTGGGCAGCCTGGTGGCCAAGCTCAGCACCGAGCACGCGCCGTCCACGGTGGTCATCGCGGGGAGCGCGTTTATCGACGACCCCCACGCCCCCGCCCCCTTCGCCCGCACCGTGCGCGCCGAAATGGAGCAGGCGCCCGAGCTGCGCATGATCCCCACCCACGCCGAGGTGGTGCGCGACATCGCCCGCGCCGCCGCGCTAGACCTCGTGCTCCGCGAGCCCCTCACGGTAGCGGCGAGCTAGCTCCACGTAGCCCGCGGCGTGGCGCACCCGCTGCTCGCGGGTTTCCGGGTCAAGCTGCTTGCGCACCTTCGCCGGCACCCCGGCCGCCACGGAGAATGGCGGGACGACCTGCCCCTCCAGGACCACTGCCCCGCCGCCGACGATGCTGCCCGCGCCCACGCGCGCACCGGAGAGCACCGTCGCGCTCATCCCGATCAGGCAGGCCGACTCCACGGTGCAGCCGTGGACCATTGCCATGTGCCCGACCGTGACGTCCTCCCCGAGGACGGTCGTGCTTCCCGTCTCCACGTGGATGACCGAGCCGTCCTGGACGTTGGAGCGCGCCCCGATCTCGATAGCGCCGACGTCGCCACGCAGCACCGCGCCCGGCCAGATATTGACGTCCTCGGCGATAGTGACGTCGCCGATGATGGTGGCCCCGGGGGCGATGTAGGCGCTGGGGTGGATGCGCGGGGTCTTCCCCTCGAACGAGTAGATACCGGACATTGGTGCTCCTCACTGTGTTGGGTGTGCCCTCCGAGCGTAGCCAAAACGCCCAGGTAGACCGTCCTGTCTGTCTGTTGAGCGAATTAGTTTTTAGGTGACACGCTGCTACTCTGCCTTGAGTAAGTACAGATCTGTATAGATTCTTTCAACGCATTGGAGTGCGCATGTCTCTTCCAAAGTGGGCGACCGGATTTGGCGCCCAAGTGATTTACGGCCTGATTATCGGCCTCATCCTCGGCTTCATCGCCGCAGGTAGCGACGTCGAGTGGCTCTCCGGGCTGCTCGACTGGGTCGGCGGCACCTACGTCCAGCTGCTCAAGCTGCTCATCCCGCCGCTGGTGTTCACCGCTGTGGTGACCTCGATTGCCAACCTTCGCCAGGTCTCCAACGCGGCCCGCCTGGCCGTGCAAACGCTGGTGTGGTTCGCCATCACCGCGTTCTTCTCCGTCATCATCGGCATCGTCGTCGGCGCCGTGCTCAAGCCCGGCGCGAACTCCACCGTGGACGCGGCCGAGGCCGCCGAGCCGTCGACCACCGGTTCCTGGATGGGCTTCCTGGATTCCGTCGTCCCGTCGAACTTTCTTGGTCTGACCGCCAAGGTCACCGAGTCGGGCGCGTCGGTGAACTTCAACGTGCTGCAGATCCTCGTGGTCTCCCTGCTCATCGGCGTCGCCGCCGTGAAGGCGGGCAAGTCCGCCGAGCCGTTTATCAAGTTCTCCGAGTCGCTGCTGAAGGTGGTTCAGGTCGTGCTGTGGTGGGTCATCCGCCTCGCTCCGATCGGCACTGCGGCCCTGATCGGCAACGCAGTCGCCACCTACGGCTGGGAGGCCCTGAGCAACCTGGGCCAGTTCGTCCTGGCCATCTACATCGGCCTCGCCCTGGTCATCTTCGTGCTCTACCCGATCGTGCTGGCCGCGAACAAGATCAACGTGGTCGAGTTCTTCCAGCGCGTCTGGCCCGTCACCGCACTGGGCTTTGTCACCCGCTCCTCCATGGGCGTGATGCCGGTGAACCAGCGCACCGTCGAGCAGTCCATGGGCGTGCCCTCTGAGTACGCGTCCTTTGCCATGCCGCTGGGCGCGGCGACCAAGATGGACGGCTGCGCCTCCATCTACCCCGCCATCGCCGCCCTGTTCGTCGCGCAGTTCTACGGCGTTGACCTGGGCATGATGGACTACCTGCTCATCGTCATCGTCTCCGTGCTGGGTTCCGCGGCCACCGCGGGCACCACCGGTGCGACCGTCATGCTGACGCTCACCCTGTCCACCCTCGGCCTGCCGCTGGCGGGCGTCGGCCTGCTGCTGGCCATCGAGCCGATCATCGACATGGGCCGCACCGCCGTCAACGTCACCGGCCAGGCCGTCGTGGCCGCCGTGGTGTCCACGCGCGAGAAGATCCTGGACAAGGACGTCTGGGACGCGGGCAAGGAGGCCGCGCCCGCAGCGGCGTAGCCCCTACTTCGGCAGCGCGTCCGGCAGGTACTGCTTCACAAAGGAGTAGATGCCGGCCAGGACGCCGATGATGGCGAAAATGATGCCGATGATCTTCTCGGTTTCGGTACCACCGCCGAGCGACACAGTGCCCTGCCCCCTGCTCGGAGTGCTCTTCTTCGGCAGCGGAACCGCCTTCGTCGACGGCGTCTCGCCGTTGTTCGCCGGGCGCGCCAGCGCCTCGGTGCGCGCGCCCTCGGGGAACGCGGTCACGCCGGAGGCCTTGCCCGCGGCCTCCCACGCGCTAGCGGTGCCCTCGGCCGTACGCACCGACGCCACGCCGAACCACGTGCGGTCCGGGTTAATCAGGTTGTAGAGGTGGCCGTTCGCATTGTTGAACTGGCCATTCGAGTCGTAGAGGGCGTCCAGCTCGTCGTAGCCCCAGCCGCGCATGGCTTTCGCCATGTCTTCTTCGCCGGAAAGGTTCTCGCCGAACGGCTGCTTGCCCTGAATCGTCGCGGTCCACAGCGAACCGCACTCATTGCTGCACGTCTCGTTGTACGGGCGATCATGGTCGATCCCGCCGGCCTCCTCCACCGCGCGCTGCAGGGCGATGAGCGCGTAGCCGGGGTCGATCTTCACGTCGTTGACGTACGCCTCCTTCGTCCTGAGACCGTTCACCTTTGCCGCGTACTGCAGCGTTTCGCCCTTGAAGGGAACGTTGCGGTCCCACATGTCGGCGCGCAGCTCGCGCACCTTCTGCAAGGCGATCTCGTTGTCGCGGGTGAGGTCAAACTTTGCCTCAAAAGTGACGACCTGGTCGGCGGGCTGGTTCAGCTCCACGCCGGTAACCGGAGCGGGGTCGGCGGAAGCAGCAGGCGCGACGGCAAGGGCGGTCGCGGCGCATGCTGCGATTGCGAGGGAACGAAAACGCATGTCAGGGGCCTTTCAGCAAGTTTTCGGGCAAAAGTTACCCCTTCACCCTACAACTCCTAGAGATCCAGCTCGTCCAGAATTGCGTCCATCGCGTCGGCGACCCCGGTGCGCCACAGTGTCGTGGCCTTCGGGTCGGCGCGCCCCGGCCCGCCGTTGACCACCGCGACGGGCTTTCCCTGTTTGCGGGCGTCCAGGACGAATCGGTACCCGCTCATCACAGCCAGCGACGTGCCCAGCGCCAGGACCGAAGCGGACTCGTCCAGCCACGCCCGGGCTGCTTGTCTGCGCCCCGTCGGCACATTCTCACCGAAGTACACCACGTCCGGCTTCAGCCGTTGGCCGCCGCACACGGGGCAGGCGATCATGTGGAACCGCTCCACGTCGCTGGCGCGCAGCTCCACGTCGCCGTCCGGGTTGATCATGTTGCCGGTGACTTCCACGGAATTGAAAAAGTTGGGGTTGGCGTGGGTGAGCATGGCGTCGATAAGCGAACGAGCGTGGCGCGCCCCGCAGTCCAGGCACACGACGTGCTCCATATCCCCGTGCAGGGCGATGACGTCGTGGGAGCCGGCGGCGAGGTGGAGGCCGTCGACATTCTGGGTGACAATACCGGTGAGCAACCCGGCGCGCTCGAGCTCGACCAAGGCGAAGTGGGTGCGGTTGGGTGCGGCGGCGCGCATGAATTGCATGCCCACGAAGGCGCGCGCCCAGTAGCGGTGGACCTGGGCGGGCGAGTGCGCGAACTCCTGGTACGTCATCGGGCGGCCCTTGGTCAGGCGGCCGCCGGCGCTGCGGTAGTCGGGGATGCCGGAGTCGGTAGACACGCCCGCGCCGGTGATGACCAGGACGTTGCCGCGGCGCAGCTGCGCCACGACGCGCTCGAGGGCGACGTCCGGGTCGGTGGGCGCGGTGGTTTCGTGGACGACTCGCTCGATGGAGCGCACGGCGCTGCGGTGCGCCATCTGCACGGCCGGATCGTCGAAGGAGCTCAACGGAATGGGAGCTCTCCGATCGTGCGGCGCAGCTTGCGGGTGCGCAGGCGCTGCGGGTTCTTGGCCAGCTTCTCCATCGCGCGCACCGCGCACATCACGTGCGCCTCCTTGGAATTGGAGTAAAAGGTCTGGGCGGCGGCGGGTAGTTTCGGCACGGCGTGCAGCGGCAGGTCGGAGACCGCGAGCAGCGCGCCGTAGGGCACGCGGTAGCGGTAGCCGTTGGCCGCGATGGTGCACGACTCCATGTCCACGGCCGCCGCGGTGGAGCCGCGCAGCCACTCCCACAGGTCGCGCGGCGCCTTCCATTCCCAGTTGCGGTCGCTGGTGGAAAGGACGGTGCCGGTGCGCATGAGCGAGGTGTCGTCGCCGTAGATCTTCGCCACCGCCTTCTCCAGGGTGCGCTGGATCTCCGGAACGGCGGGGATGGGCGAGTCGGGGCGGATGTGCTCGTCAAGCACGTTGTCCTTGCGCTCGTAGGCGTTGCCCAGGATGAGGTCGCCGATGCGCATGCGCGCGTCCATGCCGGCGCAGTGGCCGATCATGATCCACGCCTCGGGGCGCAACACCGCCAGCGAGTCCGTGATGGTTTTTGCGTTCGACGGGCCGACGCCGATGTTGATCATGGTGATGCCGTCGCCGTCCTCGGTGACCAGGTCGTAGCGCGGCATCTGGAACTTCGAGCCCAGCTCCAGGTTCTCCACCGCCACCGTGTCGGAGATGGTCTCGCCGCTGGGCAGCACGAGGCGCGTGTAGCGCGAGCCCTCGCGCGCCAGCTCCGCGACGCCGAAGCGCACAAACTCGGTGACGTGCATGGCGTAGTTGGTAAACAGGATGAATTTCTGCAGCGACTCCACCTGGATGCCCGTGTAGTGCTCCAGCCGGGCCAGCGCGAGGTCGAAGCGCTGCGGACCGAAGTGGAAGAGGGGCTTCTCGGCGCCGTGGAAGGCGTCCCAGTGGCCGTCGATAATTGCGTCGTGCACCTCGTCGAGGGTGGGGCGAGGCACGAACACTGTGTTCTCCGTGTTCGCGGGGCGGGGTCCAGTGCCGCGGATGTACTCGGGCGGGATGCGGGTCTCCGAGTAGCCGACGCGGATCTCGCACTCGTAGTTGGCGGTCAGCGCCTCGAGCTGCGAGCGCAGGTACTGCGCCATGAGGTCGGGCCGCGACAGCACCGCCGAGTAGGTGCCGGCCTCGTCGACGTAGCCGAAGGGCTCGGAGCGGTCCACTGGCACCCATTGCCCGATCTCCACGGAGAGCTTGGGGTAGTACACGTCCTTGTAGCGCGCGTAGTCGCCGCTGGTGAGCGCGTCTCGCGCGAGCTCACACGATGCGGTGTAGAGCTCAATGAGCTTCTCGACGGCCACGTGCGCACTCTCGACTCTGTCCATAGCGCCTAGACTACTGGCTTATGGGATTTTCAGACGTGGTCCGCTGGGCGGAGCACCGCATCAACAACGCGGACGTGAAAGCGAAGGCCCGCCGGGGCTGGGCGCCACAGGTCACGGGTTTTACCGGCTACGGCAACTCCGAGCGCGCCCGCGTGCTTGGGCGCGTGCTCATGGCGGACCCCGAGCGGGAACCGAAAACGGAGGTGGAGCGCGGCTACCGCCAGTTCTTCACCACCCAGGTTCCCGACATTGAGGTCACGGTCACGCTGGGCGCGCAGACAGTGACTGCGCAGACGAACGGCAACGGCTACCTCGAGGTACTCATCCTGGACCACGGGCTTGAGCCCGGCTGGCACACCGCCACGGTGCGCACACCGCTGAGCGCGGAGCCGAGCGAAGCGCAGGTGCAGATCATTTCGGACGACGTCACCCACGGCCTGATCTCCGATGTGGATGACACGATCATGGTGACCATGCTGCCGCGCGCCATGCTCGCCGCCTGGAACTCGTGGGTGAAAAAGACGAACACCCGCCAGCCGATCGCGGGCATGGACGACTTCTACAGCGCCGTCCTCGGCCCCGACGAGCCCACCTTCTACGTCTCTACGGGCGCCTGGAACACCTACGACACGCTCACCGACTTCATCGCGCGCGAGAAGCTGCCGCGCGGCCCGCTGCTGCTCACGGACTGGGGCCCCACCCCGACTGGTCTGTTCCGCAGCGGCAAGGAGCACAAGCGGGTGGCGCTGCGTAACCTCATCGTGGACTTCCCCAACATCCGCTGGACGCTGGTGGGCGACGACGGCCAGCACGACCCGATGCTCTACTCCGACCTGGTGCAGGAGCACCCCGACCGCGTGCGGCTCGTGGCCATCCGCGAGCTCAGCCGCTCCGAGCACATGCTGGCCCACGGCACCACCACCACGATCTCGCAGCCGGGCAACTACCGCACCATTAAGTCGATCCACGGCCACACCGGCTTTGACTTGCTCGAGGAATACCGGCACCTGTGAGCCGCAAACCGTTCGCCCTCGCCTTCGCCGGCGTCGTGATCCTGCTGGTCGCGGCGTCGTTCGTGCGCATCGCGCACACCCCCGCCGAGCCCGACTCGGACGCGCTCTCGCGCCGACTCACCGAGGTGGACGACACCGTCGGCGTCGACCCCGACTGGCTCGAGGCGGAGGTGGAAAGGATCGAGGCGGACACGGACACGAGCATTGGCATCGTGCTTATCGACGACGATGACGCCGCCGTCACCGCAGGCGACGTCACCAGCCTCGCGGCGTGGTCCACGATCAAGGTGCCGGTCGCAATGGCCGCCACGGAACACTGCGACGCGAGCGAGGAAGTGCTGGACACCCTCATCACCTCCACGATCGAGGTCTCCGACAACGGGTCGGCGGACCAGCTCTGGATGTGCCTGGCGGCCGCGGGCGGCGCGAAGAAGCTGGTCGCCGACGAGCTGGCCAAGGCGGGCGCGACGGCCACGCTCGAGGAGGCCTGGGGCACGAGCGAGTGGTCGCTGAACTCCCAGGCCCGCTACGCCCACTACCTCGCGGAACTTTCCGACCGGAAGCCCGACAACGCGGTCCTGGACAAGATGGTGCACGTGGATAAGTCGCAGTCCTGGGGCCTCGGCGCCCTGGGCATCCCGTTCAAGGGCGGTTGGAGCGACGACACCGACGGCTCCTGGCAGTCTCGGCAGCTGGGCTTCGGGCAGTTCGCCGACAAGCGCTACGGCATCTCCATGGCCGCGATCAGCGAGGACGGCTCCTTCGAGGACACCACCGACGCGCTGGACGAGCTCGCCGAGGCACTCGCCAGCGTTAGCCCCGCTTCCGAGTAAGCAGCTGCCCCATCAGGTCGTGCACCCGGTCGACGCGTTCGGCGGTCACGCCGACGGCGATCTCATCGCGGTACGCGGTGACGAAGAGGTGCTGGGTGCCCGCCACGATGAACATCGCTGCATCATCGATGACCTCGTCGGTGGCCTGGATGCCGCCGCGCTCCAGCGACTTCCACAGGTTCGCACGGATCGGCGGGAACATGAGCTCGCAGATCGTCTGGTTGAGCTTGCCGTGCACGGGCGAGTCGATGAGGTGACGGATCATGCACTCGTGCGGCTCGAGCATCTCGGCGAGCTTGTGCACCTGCGTGGCGTAGTCCGTGTCGCCGTCGAAGTTGTAGGCAAAGTCGCGGTACGCCGGCCCGAGGACCGCCTCGCCCGCGGCGATGACCACGCTGTCGCGGTCCTGGAAGTGCTCGTAGAACACCTGGCGGCTCACCTGCGCCGCCTTCACGATGCCGGAGACAGACAGGTCTTCCACCTTGTGGTCAACCAGCAACGCGATGGTGGCGGAGATCAACGCCTCGCGGGTGCGTACCGCGCGGGGGTCGGAGCTCGATTCACGACGTGCCATAACAATTCATCTTCCTTCGGAGCTAGCTGCCCACGATCGACGCGCGCAAGAGTCCAAGCACGCTATTGGCGTGCTTCGCCGCGTCTTCTGCCGAATCCGCCTCGCGCACCGAGGCAACCAGGAGGCGGAAGGCGCCGGCGCGGAGGAAGTCCTCCACGCCTTCCAGCAGGCTCGGCTCGAGCTCGCCCTGGCGCTCCAGGATCGCGTCCACCACTCCGCGCAGCATCGGCTGCTCCGGGGTAGTAAAGAGCTTGAGGGTATAGGTGAGCGCCGGGCCGCCGACGACGTTGAGCAGCAGGTCGCGCTCCTTGTACATGCCGGCCACGAGACCCTCGATGGCCTGTTCCGGGTCGCCGGTGCGCTCGTAGGTCTTCACGTATTCCTGAAGCAGCGGCCGAATCGTGCGCTCCATGAGCGCGCCGACGACGGCGTCGCGGCCGTCGAAGTGCTCGTAGAACACCTGCCGGCTCATGCCCGCCAGGCCCACGATCGCGGACACCGTGATGTCCTCGGTCTTCTTTTCGCGCTGAAGCGTCTCCGCCGCGTCCAGGAAGGCGTTGCGCGTACGAATCGCCCTCGGGTCCATGCTGCCTTCTCTACGGGCCACCGCTTCCACCTCTTCCCGGGTTTCTGCTCGCCTCGCCCTCAGGATCACTCAGGTTCTGATTTAAATTCTCAGCTTTCCTGATTTCTTCAGTGAGGCCAGGTCTCGCGTTATCCTCAAATATTGCGCCGTACCGTGCGGTTCAGCGCTGCTCAATATCGTTCAGTCTTCACATTAGACCGCAACAGATGTAAATTACCGCATCCGCCAAATTTAAGAAAGTTGATTTGTATGACTTTAGCGGACACTACCGTTACGCTGCTCAAAGAACTCGTCCAAATTTCTTGCGTGAACGATCTCACCCCCGATTCCGGGCAGGAATCCAAGGCCGCAGACGTCCTCGAGCGCTTCTTCGCGGACGCGCCGAACGTGCGCGTCGAGCGCTTCGAGCCCCACCCAGGCCGCACCTCCATCGCGTTTACCATCGAGGGCTCGGACCCCTCCGCCGAGCCGCTCACCCTCCTCGGCCACACCGACGTGGCCCCGGTCGACGAGGCGAAGTGGACCAAGGACCCGTTCGGGGCGCAGATTATCGACGGCCACCTGTACGGCCGCGGCGCCACCGACATGCTCTACATCACCGCCGCGATGGCGGCCACCGTGCGCGACGTGGCCCTGTCCGGCACCCAGCCCACCGGCACCCTCACCTTCGTGGGCTGCGCCGACGAGGAGGCCCGCGGCGGCCTGGGCGTGGGCTGGCTGGCGGAGCACGCACCGGACGCGTTCTCCTGGAAGAACTGCCTGTCCGAGGAAGGCGGCTCCCACCTGCCGGTGCAGGACGGGTCGGATGCGGTGGTCGTCGTTATTGGCGAAAAGGGCGCGGCGCAGCGACGCCTCACCGTGCACGGCGACGCCGGGCACGGCTCCACGCCGCACGGGCGCGAACTGACCATTGCCAAGATTGGCAAGGTGGCCGAGCGCATCGCCGCCCTGACGCCCGAGGTCAGCTCCGCGGAGCCGTGGCCCGGCTACGTGCGCGCCTGGAAGTTCGACCCCGAGACCGAGCAGGCGCTGCTGCGCGGCGAGGGCTACGAGGCGTTCGGCGAGCTGCAGCGCTACTCGCACGCGATGAGCCACCTCACCGTGGCGCCGACGGTCCTGCGCGCGGGCGGCGCGATCAACGTCCTGCCGTCCGAGGCCTCGATCGAGCTGGACATCCGCCAGCTGCCGGGCCAGAGCCAAGAAGACATCGACGACCTGCTGCGCGAGGCGCTCGGCGACCTGGCCGCTGAAGTGGAGATCACCCACCTCATCACCGAGGACGCCACCGTCTCCCCCACCGAGGGCCCGCTTTACGACGCCATCGTGGACACCTTCGCCGAGTTCTTCCCCGAAGCGGCCGTGGTCCCCACGCTCGCCGCGGGCGGCTCCGACCTGCGCTTTGCCCGCCGCAAGGGCGGCGTGGGCTACGGCTTTGCCATGCACAAGCGCGAGAACACGCTGGGTAAGGTGCTCGACCTCCTGCACAGCCACGACGAGTACGTCGACCTGACCGACGTGGAGCTCACGACGCAGGCCTACCGCAGCCTGATCCGCCGCATGGTGAACGCGTAATTTGCGCGCTCCCCTTTCACATGCGTCACATCCGTGACATACTGGCGGTCATGAAACTCCGCTCCCTTGCCATGACCGCCGCCGTCGCGGGCACGCTCGCCGCGGCCCCGGCCGCCGCCCACGCCGACGCGATTGACGACGCCCTTGCCAAGCTCCCCGCCGGCGAAATCTCTTGCGCCCAGGCCGAGAAGTACTGGACCAACGACGCCGACTACAACGCCAAGGTCCGCCAGGCCCAGACCATCGCCCGCTTTGACAGCCGCGGCCCGCAGATCCTCGACGCCCTCGCCCGCGTAGAGAACGCGGCGAACCGCTGCGGCCTCAAGGGCACCAACGGCGGCACCAGCAACGCTGCGCCGGCGCAACCGGCCCAGCCGGCCCAGCCGGCACAGCCCGCGCCGGCCACGCAGCCCGCCCAGCCCGCACCGGCCGCGCAGCAGAACCCCCAGAACGTGATCGTGCTCGCCCCGCAGGGCGCGCCGACCATCGACGTGCCGGTGGCCAACGTCGCGACCGTGCGACTGCCGGACCTGGGCGCGATCGTCCAGCAGCTGCTCGCGCAGTACGCGCAGGGTTCCTCCCTGCCGCGCTAACTCCCCCACTCGTAGAGGACCTCGGCGCCTGCGCGGATGCGCACGCCCGGCGCGGGCTCGAGCCACGCGTCGGTCTGGATCTCCTCGCCGTTTTCGCCACGACTCCGCACGGAGATCGTGGCGTTTTCCTTGTCCAGCACCTCCACGTCGGCGTGGGTGAGCCACTGGTTGCGGCGGCGCACTCCGATCAGCTTCTTGTGTTCCTCGAAGACCCACTGGCCCAGCTCGGAGAGTTCTACTGGGGAGGCTGGGAGGGGAGGGCGGATGGCGTCGTCAGCCGCGAAGCCCTCGCCGCGCACCCCCTCGAAGCCCTGCTCGTCGCCGTAGTAGATGCTGGGCATGCCGGGCAGGCTCATGAGCAGGGCGAGCGCGACGATCTCCCCGTCCTGGCCCACCTTGGAGGCGATGCGGTCGACGTCGTGGTTGCCAATGAAGATGTTGGGCAGCGTCCGCTTAGCAATGTCGCGGTGGCGGCCCAGCGCGTGGTCGAGCTCCCAGAAGTTGGTGTCTGAGATGGAGGACCAGAGCGCCTTCCACAGCTCGTACTGCGTGACGGAGTCGAGCGTGCCCGCCTCGGCGATCTCGGCGTAGTCGCCGTGGATGACCTCGCCGAGGATGCACACGTCGGGGAACTCCTCGCGTACCCGCCCAAGCACTGTGCGCCAGAACTCGGCGGGCACGGAGTAGGCGACGTCGAGGCGCCAGCCTTGGATGCCGCGGCGCAGCCAGTGCAGCATGATGTCGGTTACCGCGTCCTGGACCCTGGGGTCGTCGTGGTGCAGGGTGGCCAGCTCCTCGTGGCCCTCCCAGTCGGTGCCGCCGGCGAGGCCCTCGGCCACCCACGGGTGGGTGCGCGCGACGTGGTTGAACACGCCGTCGAGCATGACCTGGATGCCGCGCTCGTGGCACGCGGCGACGAAGTGGTCGAAGTCGGCGTCGTCGCCAAGCCTGGCGTCGATGCGGAAGTGGTCGAGCGTGTCGTAGCCGTGCGCGACGGACTCGAAAATGGGGCCGAGGAGGATGCCGTTGCAGCCGAGCTCGATGAGGTAGTCCAGCCACGCCTCGAGGCGGGGGAGGCGGTGCGCGGCATCCTTTGCGTCGCGAATGGGGGCACCCGTCGCGCCAAGGGGGTAGACGTGCCACCAGATGGCGTCTACGAGCTGCTGTTTCACGGTATTTCCCTTTCGTCAGCGGACAACGTTCAGAATTATATTGATATTCAATGCATATAAAACTTGTGCGTGTGTACGATGTAGCGCATGACAGAACGCCACACGACGTACGCGCCACAGCGGCGCCTGAGCGTGGAGGAGCGGCGCCAGGAAATTCTCGACGCTGCCACGGAGATCTTCTCCACCACGCCCTACAGCGAGGTCCCCACCCAGCGTATCGCCGATCACTGCGGCGTGTCGCAAGGCTTGGTGTTCCACTACTTCGACTCCAAGGCCGGCCTGTACACCGCCTTCCTCGAGCGCACGGCTATCAACCTGCACAACGCCCAGATCGCCGCGGCCGAGGGGCTCGAGGCCTCCGACACTGAGGAGATCGTGCGCCGCGGGCTGGACATCTACCTCAACTACATCGAGACGCACCCGTTCGTGTGGTCCACCGGCAAGCGCGGCGGCGAGGAGCCGATCGAGGCGATCCACCTGCGCATCGAGCGCCACGACACCTCTGTGCAGACGCTGTGCGACTTCCTCGGCCGCAGTGACGACCGCGCGCGCATCGCCGTCTCGGGGCTCATCGGCTTTATCGACGCCATCGCGCTGGACTGGGTCGACGACGGCTGCCCCGCCGAGCAGCGCGAACTGCTCATCAACGTCGCCTCCGCTGCCTTCCTCGCGGCGCTCTAGCGCGCTACCGCTCGCCGCGGCGCCGGATCAGCGGCTCGAGCCGCTCCTGGATGCGCTCCCGCCACGCCTCCACGGCCTCCTTGTAGCCCTCGCCGTGCGGGTGCATGCCTCGGTGGGTAAACGTGACCTGGGTTTCGCCGTCCTCCTGCTCGCTGTCGCTGAGCTCGAAGATGAGCGAGGTGTCGTCCCAGTCGCGGTCCTCCTTGTCCTTGCCCGTGGTCTCGGTGTGCCAGACCAGGCGGTCGCCCACCTCGGACTCCTCGACGCGGAATTCCGCGTACTGGTCGTCGGTGTCGAAGTGGAACTCGCCGCCCTGCTCGGAGGCCGAGCCCTCGATGTGGTCGACGTGCTCGTCCCACCACTCCTGCGGGGCGGAGATCGCCCGGAAGACCTCGGTGCGCGACCCCGGCACGGTAAAGGTGGTGGAGAAGTCCTTGATGGCGGGGACCTTCGTGCCGTCGGAAAACTCGTAGTCCGGCATCGCGCCGTCGGGGTCGTAGATGCGCACGTCCAGGCCGGTGTCGCGCAGATGGCGCATCCCCTCCTTGATCAGCAGGCGCCCGGCCTTGTTAAAGCTGGTCACGTTGGACACGTCGAGCACCAGCGTGCCGCCCACGATGCGCTCGCTGGCCAGGTCGTGCAGGATGTTCTCCGCGGCGGTGAAGTTGATCATGCCCTGCAGCTCCACCACGGTGCAGTCCTCGCGCCGCTCCACCGACCGAATGCCCGGCGCGGCGTAGAAGTCCGCGCCCATCAGGTTCAGCCCGAGCGAGTCGGACATCTCGCGGAAGATCCGCACCCCGCGCACCGAGTTGCCCTGCTCGTTGAGCCGCGGGCTTAACGACGCCAACCCCAACTGCCCCGGCATCGTCCCAATCAACCCGCCGGCGACGCCGGATTTCGCCGGGATCCCCACGTTGACCATCCACTGCCCCGACCCGTCGTACATGCCGGCCGACGTCATCACCGCCTGCGTGATCCGGCACGAGCCGGCGGACAGGACGCGCTCGCCAGTAATCGGCTGCACGCCGCCGTTGGCCAGCGTCGCCGCCATGGTGGCCAGGTCGCGCACCGTGACCAGCACCGAGCACTGCTGCGTGTACGAGTCGATCGCGTCGTGCGCCTGGTCCTGCACCATGCCGAACTCCCGCAGCAGGTGCGCAATGGCCAGGTTGCGGTGGGCGGTGCCGAGTTCGGACTGGACCAGCGACTCGTCGATACGCAGCTCCCTGCCCGCGAGCTTGGATAAAAACGCCCGGATCTTCTCCACCCGCTCCTCCACCGAGGAGTCGGCGCCGTTGATCATCTGGTTCACCGCGATCGCCCCCGCGTTGATCATGGGGTTGGCGGGGCGGTGCGTGCCCTCCTCCAGCGAGATCGCGTTGAACGCCTCGCCCGACGGCTCCACGCCCACGTACTTGTGCACCTCCGCGGCGCCGAGCTCCTCCAGCGCGAGCGCGTACACGAACGGCTTGGAGATCGACTGGATGGTGAACTCGTAGTCGTCATCGCCCACCGAGTACAGGTTTCCCGAGGTCGTGCACAGCGCCACGCCCAGCTTGTCGGGGTCCGCGGCGGCCAGCTCCTCGATGTAATTGGCGACCTCACCGCTGTCGTCGTCGCGGACGAGCTCAAGGATGCGGTCAAGGTAGGCAGGCACTGGCGTCGGCATGCGCGCCAGTCTAGAGCCTTTCGCTTATCGACGCTCCCCCATTTCCTTTTTGTCTAGTTTCCTTTACATCGTGGCGTGTTTGGTTTATAGTTTGTCGTAGGCGCTTACGAGACACGAAAGGAGCGCTGATGCCAGACACACACGAAAACATGGTCCGCAAATGGCGGCGGTGGCAGGAACTCTCCCAAGCCGACCTCGCCGCGCAGGTGGGAGTGTCCCGCCAGACCATCGCCAACATCGAAAAAGGCAACTACTCCCCCTCCGTCCACCTCGCACTCGACATCGCACACGCCCTCGGCAAGACCGTCGAAGCCCTCTTCGGCGACGAACAGGAAGGATAACCCCATGCTGAAGCAGTACGGCGACAAGAAAGTCGCACTCGCCAACCAAGGCACCGACGACGAATACCAGCAGCAGATCCTCCACCAGTCCAGCACTGTGACCTCGGAGACGCTCATGTACACGACCACGTTCATCATGGCGATCCTCGCCTGGACCTTGCCCAGCGGCGCCGCAATCTACTCGCTGCTGGCCCTGCTGCCCGGCACGCTCGCGCAGACTGCCGGCGCGCTGTGGATGCAGAACTACGCCCCGCGGCCCCGCCCGCCCAAGATGTTCACCCTGTCCACCCTGCCCGTCTTGCTCTTCTTCGCGATCGCCCTCGCCGGCATCGCCTTCACCGACTTCGACGGCGACCGCAGCGGCACCATCGGCATGGTCATCGGCGCACTCATCGGTGGCAGCGCGGCGGCCATCTTCGCCCCGCGCTTCCAGCGCCGCAAGCGCCGCGACGACGAGGAGCGCCTCGCCACGGACCTCGAGGACTAGTTTTGACGGGTACAGTCGGTGTTAATTGTTCAGCGACACGAAAGGACACCGCATGTACCTGCAGGAAAAACCGGACCCGAAGCTCAACTACCTCAGCGAGGAGCACGCCGAGATCATCAAGGCCACGCTCCCGCCGGTGGGTGAGAACATCGAGACCATCACGAAGACGTTCTACAACAAGATGTTCACCGCGCACCCGGAGCTCATCGCCAACACCTTCAACCGCGGCAACCAGAAGCAGGGCGCGCAGCAGAAGGCGCTCGCGGCCTCGGTGGCGACCTTCGCCACCCAGCTCGTGGACCCGAACGCGCCGGACCCGGTCATGATGCTGGACCGCATCGCCCACAAGCACGTCTCGCTGGGCATCCGAAAGGACCAGTACCAGATCGTGCACGACAACCTCATGGCCGCGATCGCGGAGGTGCTCGGCGACGCCGTCACCCCCGAAGTCGCCGAAGCCTGGGACGCCGTCTACTGGCTCATGGCCGACGTGCTGATTAAGCACGAGGCGAAGCTCTACGCCTCCGACGGCGTGACCGACGGCGACGTGTTCCGCCGCGCGGAGGTCACCGCGAAGGAGCAGCTCACTGAGTCCGTCTTCGCGTACACGCTCACCGGCGACTTCACCGCGCCGCGCCCCGGCCAGTACACGTCCGTGGGCGTCACGCTTGACGACGGCGCCCGCCAGCTCCGCCAGTACTCCATCATCGAGGGCGACGAGCACTCCTACCGCATCGCCGTGGAGACCGACGGCGAGGTCTCGACCTTCCTGCGCGACCACGTGGCCATCGGCGACACGGTCGACGCCACCCTCGCCGCCGGCGACCTGGTCCTCCAGGACAGCGACAACCCGGTCGTGCTCATCTCCAGCGGCATCGGCTCCACCCCGATGGTTGGCATCCTGGGCCACCTCTCACGCACCCACTCGGACCGCAAGGTGACCTACCTCCACGCCGACAACTCCGAAGATTCCTGGGCACAGCAGGCCGAGACCCGCGCCCTCGCGGAAGCGCTTGCCGACGCCAACGTCACCGCCACCTTCCGCAGCCAGGACCAGCGCGTCAACATCGCCGAGGCCGACCTCGCTGGCGCGGACGTCTACCTCTGCGGCGGCGCGAACTTCCTCCAGGGCATCCGCGACGACATCGCGGCGCTGCCCGCCGACAAGGCGCCCGCCAACGTCTACTTCGAGCTGTTCAGCCCGAACGACTGGCTGATCAACTAGCTACTCCACCTCGGTGATGCGGGCCCCGCACTCGTGGGGCCGGTCGAACGGCAGAAGTTCCACCTGCATGCGGCCCGCCTTGCCGTCCACGTAGCCGGCGTGCAGCGCGCACACCGCCGGGCTCGGCGCCCTGCCGGGGTCGGTGACAAACGGGCACGCCTTGAGGGAGAGTTCGCGTGAGGTGTCGGTGGCGGCATCGTCGCGAAGCGCTGGGTCGAACCCCATATCTCGCAGGATCCGGGCGACCTTCTCGGTCGCCTCGTCCAGATCCCGCGGCGTGCCGCCGTGCCTCGACGACGCCTCCTTCGCCCACTGCCGCCCCACCTCGCGCGCCCGCTCCAGGTCGTCGCCGGCGATCGCGGTGGCCAGCATGTCAACCAGCTCGACGTACTCGCTGGTCACGTCCGCGTTCCGCGCCACGCGCGCGGTAAAGATGTGCGACGGCCGCCCCCGCCCGGTCGTGCGCGCCTGCCTGCGCACCACGAGCCCGTGGGCGATGAGCTCGTCAAGGTGCCCGCGGACCGTGTTGATGTGCATGCCCAGTTCCTTCGCCAGCTCCGTCACCTGCGCGCCCTGCGGGAACTGCTGCAGCGCGCCGAAGACCTCGCGCTGCTTCGCGCTCAGCTCCGCGGCCGCGGTGGTGAGATCGGAAGTGGGGCGCGGCGTCCGGTGTCGGTCCATGCTTCGCACCTTTCTTGGACAGTTGCGTGCGTTCATTATATGAACCACGCCCTGACCGCCTTGTTTGACCCCTCCCAGCTTAGTACGATTATTACTGTGCAAAAAGTAGTGGGCGTGCTCGTGGCATGCTGGGCCGCCGTCTCGCTCGCGGCTGCGCTCGCCGGCGCGTCGCGCTGGACGGTGATCCACCCGCTCACGCTCGGCGTGGTCACGACCGCCATCCAGGCCTACTCCACCCACTTCGCCGACGCGCTCACGCGCACCGCCTCCCGCCCCGCCGGGCTGGCCGTGCGCATCGCGGCGGTCAACCTGGCGCTCGTCGCGCTGCTGCTGGGCGCGCCGCGGGCCATTCCGGCCGCCGTCGCTGCGGCCGCGCTGTGCTGGCACGGGGTGTCCATCGCCCGCAAGCTGCGCCGCGGCCTCACCAGCCCGTTCGCCAGCACCGCCCGCTGCTACGTCGTCGCCGCCGCGTTCTTCACCCTCGCCGCCGCCGTCGCCGTGGGGTCGCGGCACGTGGGGCCCTCGCTTATCGACGCCACCATCGCCGCCCACTCCCGCCTCGCCGTCTGGGGCTTCGCGTGGACCACCATCGCCGGCACCGCCATCACCCTGCTCCCCACCATGACGGGCAACCGGGCCTCCGCCACCGCCCGCGCCCGCCTCCCCCGAGCGCTGCTCGCCCACTGCATCGCGCTGCCGGCCGCAGCCGCCGCGGCTCTGGCCAGCCCGCAGCTCGCCGCGGTGGCGCTCGCGGTGTGCGCGCTCGCGTGGTCCTACGCGCTGCAGCCCGTCCTCGCCGGCGCGCTGTTCACGCCCGGGCTGTCGGCCCCCGCGGTGAGCGTCGCCGCCGGGCTGCTGTGGCTGCTCGGCGCCATGTTTGCCGACGCCGCAACACTCGCCACCGGCGCCGTCCGCTTCCCCGCAAACCTGCTCACGTTCCTCCTCGCCGCCGGGCTCGCCCAGGTCATCGCGGGCGCGATCGGCCACCTGCTGCCGGTCCTTGCCCGCGGCACGCGCGAGCCCGACAACGGCTTCATCAAAGTCGGCGTGGTCAACGGCGGCGCGCTCGTCGCCCTGGTCAGCCCGCGGATCGGGCTTGCCATACTGGGAGTAGGGCTCGCGCTCCACGCAAGAAAGGTAGCTGTCCCATGAAACGAACCGAATCCCTGGCCTGGGGGCTCATCGCCCTCGTGGTCGCCGTCGTCGTCGGGCTCACGCTCGCGTTCAGCGGCTCAGACACGCCCAGCACGCAGGCGGTGAGCAGCGAGGACGCCACCACCGTCGACGTGGACATCCAGGGCATGTCGTTCGTCCCCGCGAGCGTCGCGGTGGAGCCTGGCACCCGGCTGGTCCTCAACATCACCAACTCGGACACACAGCAGCACGACCTGAAGCTCGGCGGCGAGCACAGCGGCCGCATCGACCCCGGCGAGACCGTCACCCACGACTTCGGCGTCTTCACCGAGGACACCCAGGGCTGGTGCACGATCGCGGGCCACAAAGCCATGGGCATGACCTTTGATGTGGTGACGAGCGGGAAGGGGGAAGAGGAGGCGTCGATAGGCACTGCCCGCGACGCCACGCTGCAGCCCGCGAGCGGCGAACTCCACGAGGAGACCTGGGTGGTACACGACGACGGCGACTCCTGGACCTTCGCCGACCAAGCGCCCGGTCCGACGCTGCGCGGCAAGGTGGGCGACCGGTTCCGCATCACCGTGGAAAACCACGGGCAGATGAGCCACTCGATCGACTTCCACGCCGGCGAAGTCAGCCCCGACGAGGTGATGCGCGAGATCCCGCCGGGCGACAAGGTGGTCTACGAGTTCACCGCGCGGCGCTCCGGCATCTGGATGTACCACTGCGGCACGATGCCGATGAGCCTGCACATTGCGAAGGGGATGGCCGGCGCCCTCATCATCGACCCGCCGGACCTCAGCCCCGTCGACGCGGAGTACGCGCTGGTCGCGCACGAGATCTACCACGACGACGACAGCATCCCCGCCGGAAACTACGACGCCCCCGCGTTCAACGGCACGCCGAACCAGTACGTCGAGCACCCGATTGAGGCGCACGTCGGCGACACGGTCCGCGTCTGGGTCCTCGACGTCGGGCCCGACAACCCGGTCAGCTTCCACGTCGTCGGAGAAATCTTCGACACCGTGTACAAGGAAGGCGCCTATTCGCTTCGCGACGCCCACGACACCGGCTCCCAGGCCCTCGACCTCCTCGCCGCACAGGGCGGGTTCGTGGAGTTCACCTTCGACGAGCCGGGCACCTACAGCTTTGTCAACCACCAGATGACGGATGCGGAGAAGGGCCAGCGCGGCCAGTTTGTGGTCCGTCCGTGACCGTGCGGTGCGGCGCGCGGGCCACGTGGTCCGCGCCGGTGGGTGTGACGCTTCCCGACGGCGAGACGTACACAATCCGCCCGCCCCGCCGCTCCGTTCGCCCGCGGGAGGCGCGGCCCGCCTGGTAGTTGTGGTACCGGCACAGCCAGCCCAGGTTGTGGACCGCGGTCTCGCCGCCGTGCTGGTGCTCGGTCATGTGGTGGGCGTCGCAGCGCGAGGCCGGCACGTCGCAGTCCTTCCACGTGCACGTCGCTGAGTCCGCAAGCATCATCTCGCGGTGCTTCGGCGTGGCCAGGCGCATGTCGTAGGCGTTGACGGGCCCGTCCATCGCGCCGACGAGGATGATGTGCCCGAACTGCGAGAGCCGCTGCCGCACGAACTCCTCGCCGGACATGACCACCCCGTTGGCGAAGCGGACCTGCACGTCGTCGCCGGCGCCGGAGACGATCCGGACGTAGTCGCCAAGGTCCAGGTTCACGCTGAGCTTGAGCAGGTAGTCGGCCCGCGGGCAGTCCTGGTCGAGCCAGGCGGCGACGTCGTTCTTCGCGGCGTCGTAGGCCGCCTGCACGTCCAGCGCGGGGCCGGTCACGCGCAGGGTGGCCTGGCCGTCGCCGTGGTGGGTGACGCGCGCGCACGCGGTGCGCGGCGCGCGCGGCTGCAGCTCCTCCTTCAGCTCCGTCGCGCGCTTCCGGATCAGCGACAGGTCCCCCGGCGTGTTGCACAGCGTGTCGATGTAGCGCCACCGCTTCGTCGCGTCCTTGATCCCGTTCGCCGTGCGCGCGATGTACGCGAGCGTCTCGATCCGGTGCCCGTGCTCCCGCGCCCCGTCGTGCGCGCGCTGCTGGTAGCGCGAGTGGGACGTCCGGCCGCACAGCGTGCGCGCCGCCGCGACCAGCTGCTTCGCGCGGTCGTACTGGACCCCCTCGTCGCGCACCTCGCGGGCAGACTTGCCCGCCGCAGCGGCGACGAAGTCGAAACTGCTGCGGTCAAACCGGGCGAGCTGTGCGAGTGCGTTCATGGCAGCAACAATATCCGAAACGGCAGCGAAAATGGGGAAATGTGAGAAGTCCCCCAGTTCCCGCAAAAATGGAACCGGGGGCCGGGTTGCTGCGTCTAATACGGTTTGGGGTTTTTCAGCTCAGCACGGCGATGAGCACGCCCAACACGACGAGCGCGGCGGCGGATTGGGTGGTGGGGTGTTGGGTGGGTGTGGCGTCGATAAGCGAATCCTTGCCCTTGAGCACCCCAACCTGCGCGCGGATCGCGCGGCCCATGAGCGGCAAAAACGCGACGAGCACGCCGAAGCAGAGGACGCTCATCGCCACGCGCAGCCACGAATTGTCCGTGGCCAGCCAGCACGCGAGCGAGCCGTTAAACAAGACGACGCGGAAGAACGCGGAGCGCGACAGCTCCGCGAGCCCGGCGCGGACTGCGCGCGGCCCGCCGCCCATCGTCGTGGGCAGCAGGTAGCTCATCGTGCCGATCAGGAGCTGGGCGGCGAAGCCGAGCATGAGCGCGAGCGTCGGCAGGTCCGGCGTGGTGAGGCGGACGGCGAACCAGATGAGCGTGACGATCAGCCAGATCAGCGACGCGAAGACGCTCAGGCCGGCGTAGGTGACGCGGCCGCGGGGGTCGCGAAGCACGTCGAGGACGTTGACCAGGAAGCCGTGGAACGTCCACAGCCACGCGGCGACGTACAGGCCCGTGCCCGCGCTGGCCAGGAGGTCCAGCCCCGCGAGCGCGCCGCAGCTGGCCACGATCACGCCCGCGACCGCCAGCGGCACCGAGACCCCCGCCCGGTCGTGCATCCCATTGACGCGCCACATGCTGGGGAATAGCACGGTCAGCGACGCCAGCGCCGCCAGCCCTACGAACCCGCCGACGTTGGTGACCAGGTGCGCGAGCCGGACGCGCTCCTGCCAGTCGCCGGGCAGCCCGAACGACAGCGCGGAGCCGAACGCCACGCCGACGGGCAAAAACACCGCGCTGGCCACGTAGCCGAGCACCACCGGCCGGAGCCGCTTGTCGCGCCCGGCGCGCCGTACCTGCGCGTACAGCTGCCACGAGTGCCAGCCCAGCACTCCCGCGACGAGCGCGGCGCCGACCCAGGTCAGCGCGTAGTGCCCGCGCCACCACCTGGCGAGGAACTGCCCCACCAGCACGCACACGACGCCCGCATTGAGCGCCCAGGTGCGGCGCAGCTGCGCGGGCCGGGCGCTGTCGGGGAGCCGCTGCTGCAGGAACCGTTCGGTGAGGTTTTGCGACCACAGCACCACCGAGTTGGTCAGAATGCCCAGCGTGAACACGTGGATGAGCAGCCACCGCGGCTCGGGCACGAGCGGGTGCGCAAGCCCGATCACGATGAACACGACCATCCAGACCATCACCGGCCTGGACGCGCGCCGGTGCCAGGCGTGCGGGCTCCATTTCTTCGGCATGGCACTAACCTAACATTTACTCCAACTAAAGTTGTATTTAATTGAGGAGCTGGAGCAGCTTCTCGACGATCACCGCCCGGTTCCCCTCCGCCAGCGGCCTCGCGTAGATGTGGTCGTGCGCCCAGAGCCCCGACGCCAGCACCGACGCCGCCAGGAGGTCCGGGTCCGTGGCCGTGTCGTCGGGGCGCGGCAGCCACCGGTCCTCCACCTCCAGCCACGGGCGCGTGTAGTCGGGGTGGGTGTGGGCGTGGAGGGTGACCAGTAGCTCGGCGAGCGGCTCGTGCTCGCTCATAGTCACCAGCATCGCCCGGTAGCGCTCGCGCGGCACGAGGTCGGCGGCATCCCCGCCGGCGCGGGCGCGCACCTTGTCCTCCCACAGGCCCGCGGTGTACTCGTGCAGCCCGACGAGGAGCTCGTGGCGCGACGGGAAGTGGTAGAGCAGGCCGGACTTGGACAGGTCCGTCTCGGCGGCGAGCCGGTCGTAGGTGACCGCCTCGATGCCGCCCGGTCCAGCGACGATGGCGTAGGCGGCGCGCAGGATCTCGGCGCGCTTGCTTTTACGCGGCATGGAGTTCTCCAGACTTCGGGTTGTCGCGGAAGCACCACCAAGTCGCTGCGGCGAACGCCAGGGCCGCGGCGGCGAGGAGGAGCAGGACCGCGTGGTAGGCGTCCGCGTAGGCGGTGGCGGCTGTGGGGCTGGGTGGGCCGCTATACAGCGCCTCCATGCCCTGCGGGAAGCGGCGCTCGAGCCACAGCGGGAGGAGCGAGCCGGTGACGGCGACGGTGAGCAGGGTGCCGAACTCGTACGAGACCTCCTCGACGCCCGCGGCCATGCCCGAGCGGTGCGGCGGCGCGGCGCCGAGGATGGCGATCGAGCTCACCGACATCACCGAGCCGGCGGAGAACCCGAGGAGGATGAGCGCGGCGAGCTCGAGGGCGAGGCCGTCGGCGGAGTCGCCGGCGATGAGCAGCGCGGTGCCCGCCGCCGCGCCAAGGAAGCCGCCGCCGATGAGCGGGAGGAAGCCGATGCGGTGCAGGTTCGCGCCGCCGACCACGGAGGCGGGGATCGCCGCGACGGCCATCGCCGTGATCACCGCGCCCGCGTGCAGCGGGGAAAAACCGCTGACCAGCTGCAGTTTCTGCGAGGTCATCAGCTCCACGCCCGCGAGGACGAACATCGCGCCGGCCGCCGCGACGACGCCGCCGGAGAACAGGCGGGACCGGAAGATGTCGAAGGTGAGCAGCGGGTCCGCCAGCCGGCGCTGCCGGCGCGCGAACAGCCAGCCCGCGAGCAGGCACACGACGACCGCGCCCCCGACCAGCGTCGCCGAGCGGTCCGGGTTGGCCACTCCCTTGATGGTCATGGTCAGGCCGGAGAGCGCGAACAGGGCGTAGATGGAGGAGATGATGTCCCAGTGCTTCGCCGGGTTGGGCACGTTCTCCGGCGCGAGGGCGAACGTGGCGATGAGCGCGACGACCACGATCGGCACGTTGATGAGGAAGACGGAGCCCCACCAGAAGTGTTCGAGCAGCGCGCCGCCGACCAGGGGGCCGAGCGCGGCACCGACGACCGCGACGGAGGCCCAGATGCCGATGGCGGTGTTGCGCTCCCGCTCGTTGGGGAAGGTGAGGCGGATCAGCGCGAGCGTGGCGGGCATCATCACTGCGGCGCCGAAGCCGAGGAGGCCGCGCGCCGCGACGAGCCACCACGCGCCCGGCGCGAACGCCGCGGCCAGCGACGCCACCCCGAAGATGCCCAGGCCGATGAGCCACATGAGACGGTGGCCGATTTTGTCGCCAAGCGTGCCGGTGCCCAGCAGCAGCCCGGAGAGCACCAGCGGGTACGCGTTAATGATCCACAGGGACTGCGCGGGCGTGGCGTGCAGCTGAGCGCTCAAGGCCGGCAGCGCGGTGTACAGGATCGAATTGTCCAGGCCGATCATGAGCAGGCCCGTGGAGACGACGGCGAAGAAGGTCCAGCGTTGGGCGGAGGCGGAATGTGTCACGCGCCGAAACTGTAATGACCGTCCGTTTAGGTTTCAAGGCGGGGGAAGCGTATGGAGGCGTCGTCAAGCACCTGCACCTGCGCCTCCCCGCCCACGGGGAACGTGAGCAGCGGGTTCGTGTGGCCGAAGCTCGCGTTGGCCACCACGGGCTTGCCTTCCAGCTCGGGGATCGACGCGATCGTTTCCTCGAGCATCGCACGCGTGACGCGGCTGGCGGTTTGGAAGCGGCCAATCACCACGCCCTCGATGCCCTCGCCGTCCGGCATCTGCAGCAGCGCGACCAGCTCGCGACGGAAATCCATCACGCTGTACTTGCCCGTCACCTCGGCGAAGAGGATGGCGCGTTCGAGCGAAGGCATGAACTCGGTGCCGGCGAGCAGGCCGAGCGTGCCCAGGTTCGCGCCGAGGGCCACACCGTGCGCCGTGCCGGCCTGGATGGGCCACCAGCCGTCGTCGGGTTCGCGGGCGCGGCCGTCCTGGTTGATAAACCAGTCGTCATCGGTGAACCAGTCGCCGGTCTCCCACTCGATGGGGTCCAGGCTGAACGCAGCGTGCTGGAACGCGGCGCGCGTGACCTCGGAGTGGTCGCGCATGCCCAGCGTGGACCAGTGCGGGCCGATGTAGGTGGCCACGCCGGTGCGCGCGTAGACCGCGTTGGCGATGGCGGAGATGTCCGAGTTGCCGCACATGAACTTCGGGTTCGCCGCGATGAGGTCGAAATCCAGGTGTGGCAGGACCTCATTACTGGTAAACCCGCCGATCACGCTCATGATGCCCGCAACCTCGGGGTCCGCAAACGCGTCGTGCAGGTCCGCGGCGCGCGATTCCGCCGAGGACGACCAGAACATGTCCGATTCGCGCACGTTGTCGCCGAAGGTCACGCTGATGCCCAGTGTTGCCAGGCGCTCGTTCGCAAGCTTTTCGACGAAGCGCCCCGCCTCCCCCTGCTCCACGTAGGTCAACGAACGCGACGGGGCGACAACGCGGATGGTGTCGCCTGCCTGCAGGGGGCGCGGGTAGGTAGTCATTGTTCTGACATTACGGGCTCGGGGCCGAAAAGTGTGTCCGGAATCGCCACACATGCAAGAAGGCCCCGCTTTCGCGGGGCCTTCCGGTTGTGCCCGGGGCGGGACTTGAACCCGCACGTCCTTATCGAACACTGGCACCTGAAGCCAGCGCGTCTGCCAATTCCGCCACCCGGGCGGGCGACTTGATTAATATAACACCACGCCCCAACATACCTCCAAATCGCCAGTTCACACCGCATTTTCGCGTTTTGAACTAGGTCTGCGGGCGCTGCGCACTTATACTTGCTTGGTTATAGGACATCAGTGAGAACAAAATGAGAGCCGCTGGGAAGGAGGTGCGGGCAGTATGGGTGTCATGGATCGTTTGGCCAAGCTGGACTCATCAATGCAGCGTGGCCTGGACAATTCCATGGCCGCGCTGTTTGGCGGCAAGGTCGTGCCGGCCGAGATTGAAGAGCTGGTGAAGCAGGAGGCGCAGGACTCCGTCGTGGTCACGGACCGCGACGAGTACGTCTCCCCCAACGTGTTTGCGGTGGGCGTGTCGTCGAAGGACCTGGAGAACCTGTCGCAGCAGCGCGACCTGCCCGCGGACCTCGCAGAGCAACTCATGCGGTACGTGCGCAACCTGGGCTGGTTTTTGGACGGGCCCGCCGTCGTGCGTATCGCCGAGGAGTCTGGGCTGCGGACTGGCCAGCTGCGCGTGTCGTCCTACATCGACCAGGAGCCCGACGTGGTCAGCGGCTTCGACGCGATCGTGGCGGAACCGAAAAAGAAGCGGCGCCGCCACGCAGCCAGCCAGGTTCCCACGGATCACAACCATCAGGAGGATCACATGAATGAGCCGACGACAGATGCCGCCGCCACCGGCGGCACCCCGACGGTGAGTCTGCTGCTGCAGGACGGGTCTTCGCGCACCTACCTCGTGCACGAGGGCTCCAACATCCTGGGCCGCTCCAACGACGCGGACTTCCGCCTGCCGGACACCGGGGTGTCCCGCCAGCACGCGGAGATCACGTGGGACGGCGAGGTCGCCGTCCTGGTGGACCTGCAGTCCACCAACGGCACCACCGTCAACGAGGAGCCGGTGGAAAACTGGATGCTCGCGGACGGCGACGTGATTACGCTGGGCCACTCGCACATCGAGGTGCGCATCGTGGAGCCGCTCGCGCAGGCTGCGGCCGTCGCGGACGCACACCAGGACGTCCCGGAGGCCCAGGTGGACGCCCACCCGAGCACCGAGTTCTTCCGCCCCTAAGACCGCAACCCCGTAAAGGAGCCCCATGGATTCCGCTGTGATTCTCAGCGCCCGCTTCGGCCTGCTCGCACTGCTGTGGGTGTTCATCCTGCTCGTCCTGTGGGTGCAGCGGAAGGATGTAGTGCGGGCTGCGGGGGCGGTGCGTCGACAAGCGAAGAGTTCCGCCCCCATCCGCCGCGAGAAGGCACGAGAGCTTGCGGTAGTTGAGGGGCCCCTCAAAGGCTCCCACATGGAAATTGCCAGCCTGGAGGACTTAACTATCGGGCGGGCCGGTGACAACGACTTCCAGCTCGGCGACGATTTCGCGTCCTCCACGCACGCGCGCCTGTTCCGCCGCGGCAGCGAGTGGTTCATCGAGGACATGGATTCGCGCAACGGCACGTTTGTCAACGGCACGCGCATTGACCAGCCGGAAAGGGTGTCTGTGGGCACGGATATAAAGATGGGACGCACGATTGTGAGGCTGATGCCATGAGTTTGCGCTTAAACTACGTCGCCGCGTCCGACCGCGGCCTGGTCAGGGGCAATAACGAGGATTCGGCATACGCGGGCCCGCAGCTGCTCGTGCTTGCCGACGGCATGGGTGGCCACGCAGCCGGCGAGGTCGCCTCCCAGCTCATGGTCGAGCACATGGAGCACCTGGACCGCGACCCCGGCGACGCGGACATGCTCGCCCTGCTCGGGGCGGCGGCGGAGGACGCGAACGCGTCGATCGCCGAGTCCGTGAAGCACCACCCGGAGCAGGCGGGCATGGGCACGACGCTCACCGCGCTCATGTTCAACGGCCTCGGCTTCGGCATGATCCACGTGGGCGACTCCCGAGGCTATTTGCTTCGCGACGGCACGCTGACCCAAATCACCGAAGACGATACATTCGTCCAGTCGTTGGTCAACGAGGGCAAGCTCAACCCGGCCGACGTGTCGAGCCACCCGCAGAAGTCGCTGATCTTGAAGGCGTACACCGGGCGCCCGGTAGAGCCGCACCTGGAGATGATCAACACCCAGCCGGGCGACCGCGTCCTGCTGTGCTCCGACGGCCTGTCCGACCCGGTCACCCCGGAGACCATCGCGGTGGCCCTCGGGCAGGGCACCCCGGAGGTCGCGTCGCAGCGGCTCATCGAGCTAGCGCTGCGCTCCGGCGGCCCGGACAACATCACCGTGGTTGTCGCGGACGTCGTCGCGGCCGACGACAAGGACGCGCCCGAGCTGCCGACCGCGCCCGTGCAGGCCGGCGCGCTGGCGCCGGACTTCGAGCAGTCGCACCCGGACTCGTCCGCGAGCCGCGCCGCGGCGATCATGCGCAAGTCCGAGACCATCCCGCCGAACCAGCACCGCGAGGCCACCAAGATGGCCGGCAGCGCGGGCGACCGCGGCGGCGCTGGCGGCTCCGACGGTGCCGAAGATGCCGACGAGGAGGATCATCCTCGAGGCAAACGAACCGTCTGGCCGTGGGTAGTCGGCGCGCTCGTGCTGGCGATCGCGCTCGTGGCTGCCGGGCTGATGTTCGTGCAGCACCGCGCGTCTGACCAGTACTTCGTCTCCGCGGCGAGCGACGGCCACTACGTCATCGAGCACGGCTCCCGCGACGACCGGACGCCGATCCAGCAGGCCTGCCTGGACAACCGGAACCGGCTGCGCATCGTCTCGGCCGACTCGACGCCGGAGGACTGCCACGTGTTCAACCAATCCGACCTGCCCGAGAGCCAGCGCTCCGTGCCGGAGAACTTTGGCGGCGGCACCTACGACGACGTCCTCGGCCTGCTCTACCGCATGGCGGGTGAGGCGTTGCCGGTGTGCGTCGATAAGCATGAAGACCCCGAGACCTGCAGGACGGTGAGCTGACGTGAAGCGGCTATTCTCGCGAAACCTCGAGCTCCTCCTGCTGCTGTGCTCGGCGGGGCTTTTGCTGCTCATGGTGTTCGGGCTGGAGATGAGCCAGGGGCGGACGCTGTCGAAGGACATGCTGTACCTGGTCGGCGGCTTCGTCGGCGTGTACGCGATCGCGCACGTCGCGCTCACGCTGCTCGCGCCGCGCGCCGACCAAGTGATGCTGCCGGTGGTCTCGCTGCTCAACGCGCTCGGCCTGGTCATCATCTACCGCCTCGACCTGGCGGAACGACCCGGCTACGGGCCACTGGCGGAGCGGCAGGTGCTGTGGTCACTGGTCGGCGTCGTGCTCATGGTGCTGACGCTGGCGATCGTGCGCGACCACAAGTCGCTGTCGCGCTACTCCTACCTGCTCGGCCTGGCCGGGCTGATCCTGCTCGCGCTGCCGCTCGTGTGGCCGCAGCCGGAGGGCTACGCGGACGCGCGCATCTGGCTGTGGCTGGGCCCCTTCTCCATCCAGCCGGGCGAGTTTTCCAAGATCCTGCTGCTCATCTTCTTCGCGCAGCTGCTCGCTCAGAAGCGCGCCCTGTTCACCGTGGCGGGCAAGCGCTTCCTGGGCATGACGTTCCCGCGCCTGCGCGACCTCGCGCCGATTCTGGCGGTGTGGGCCATCGCCATCCTCATCATGGGCGTGTCCAACGACTTCGGCCCGGCGCTGCTGCTGTTCGCTACCGTGCTGGGCATGGTGTACTTTGCCACCGGACGCACGTCCTGGCTGGTCATCGGCCTGGGGCTGGTGGCCGTGGGCGGCTACGCCGTCTACCAGGTCAGCGAGAAGATCCAGACGCGCTTTACCAACTTCATCAACCCGTTCGAGGACTTCGACGGCGCCGGCAACCAGCCGGCCAACGCGCTCATCGGCCTGAGCTGGGGCGGCATGACCGGCACCGGCCTGGGCTACGGCCACCCCGAGCTCGTCCCCGTCGCGCACTCGGACTACATCCTCGCCGCGCTGGGCGAGGAGCTCGGCTTCGTGGGCATCGCCGCCGTGCTGTGCCTGTTCGCCGTGCTGGTCACCCGCGGGTTCCGCGCCGCGATGCAGCTGCGCGACTCCTACGGCAAGCTGCTCGCCTCCGGGCTCGCGCTCACCCTGGCTATCCAGATCTTCGTGGTGGCGGGCGGCATCTCCGCGATGCTGCCCATGACCGGTCTGACCACGCCGTTCATGTCGGCGGGCGGGTCGTCCATTATGGCCAACTACATCCTGGTCGGGCTGCTGCTGCGCATCTCCAACAGCGCGAACACGCCCACC
The DNA here is from genome assembly GCF_007559235.1 of Corynebacterium gottingense. Lineage (NCBI taxonomy): Bacteria > Bacillati > Actinomycetota > Actinomycetes > Mycobacteriales > Corynebacteriaceae > Corynebacterium > Corynebacterium gottingense. The sequence goes on from NZ_VMHH01000003.1 coordinate 271,274, forward strand.
GAGTACGACGCCTCCGCGGTGGCCTCCCACCCGGGCACCGGCGTGGCCGAGGCGGTGAGCGCGCGATGAACAAGTCGCTGAAATACGGGGCGATCCTCTCGCTCCTGCTCACCGTGGCGCTGCTGGTCAACTTCACGGTGGTCCAGAACTTCCGCGAGGACGAGTACGCGCAGAGCCCGCACAACTCCCGCACGTTCCTGGAGCTGAAGCAGATCAACCGCGGCCAGATCAGCGCGGGCGGGCAGGTGCTCGCCGAGTCCCACCGCGACGACAACGGCTTCTACCAGCGCACCTACCCCAACATGCCGTACTCGTTCGGCCCGATCGTGGGCTACGTGTCCGACACCTACGGCACCTCGCAGGTCGAGTCCGCCTACAACGGCGCGCTGACCGGCGACGGCCAGGGCAACTCCCGCTTCATGCGCACCGGCCACGAGGAGGACGCCGTGGGCAACTCCGTCGAGCTGTCCATGGACCCCAATCTGCAGGCCTTCGCCTACGAGCAGCTGTCTAACAACGGCTACAACGGCGCGATCGTGGCGCTGCGGCCCTCGACCGGCCAGGTGCTGGCCATGGCATCGACGCCGTCTTTCGACCCGAACAGCATCTCCGCGCCCGCCACCGCAGCCGAGGCCTGGGGGCAGCTGAACAACGACCCGCGGCAGCCGCTGCTCAACCACGCGGCGCAGGACCAGCTGCCGCCCGGCTCGATCTTCAAGATCATCACCACCGTGGCGGGCTTGCGCAGCGGCTACACGCCGGACTCCCCGCTGACCGGGGACGCGCAGATCATACTGCCCGGCACGAACGTACCGCTGACCAACTTCGGCGGCCAGGCCTGCGCGGGCGGCGGGCAGGTCACGCTCACTACGGCGTTCGCCCTGTCTTGCAACACCGCGTTCGTGCAGATGGCGCTGAACATGGGTGCTGACCCGCTGCGCAAGGCGGCCGCGGACTTCGGCGTCGGCGAGCGCTACGACCTCATGGAGCTCGGCGTGCCCAACGCCGCCGGCTCACTTGGCGATATCCCGGGCGCGGCCGAGCTGGGCCAGTCCGCGATCGGCCAGCGCGACGTCACCATGACCGCGCTGCAGGCCGCCGTCATGGCGGGCGTGGTGGCCAACGAGGGCAAGCGCATGCGCCCATACGTGGTCAACCGCGTGGTCACCTCGGACCTGCGCACGGTCAAAGAGACCAAGCCGAAGCAGCTCGCGGAAGCGCTCACCCCGGAGGAGGCCGACACGCTGACCAACCTCATGTTCGCCTCCGAGCGCGCTACCTGGGGCTACGACGGCAACGGCTTTGCCTCCAAGACGGGCACCGCCGAGCACGCCGAGGGCGCGGACCCGCACGTGTGGTACGTCGCTTTCGACCCGGCCAAGGACGTGGCCGTGGGCGTGGTGGTGAAAAATGGCGGGCACTCTGGTTACTGGGCCACCGGCGGGCAGGTCTCCGGCAGTCTGGGTCGCGCGGTCTTGCGCGCGGCGCCGGCTGCGCCGGCGGATGGGGAGTCGGCACAATGATGGGAACACGGGGCGTCGACAAGCATGAAGCAGACGAAGGACACGAACGATGAACACTGAGAACCGCGAAGAACTACAGAAGCTCATCGGCGACGATTACCAGCTGCAATGGGTGATCGGGCACGGCGGCATGTCCACCGTGTGGCTCGCGGACGACCCGGAAAACGACCGGGAAGTCGCGCTCAAGGTGCTGCGCCCCGAGTTCAGCTCCAACGACGAATTCCTCGCCCGCTTCCGCAACGAGGCGCTCGCCGCCGAGGGCATCAACTCGCCCAACGTGGTGGCCACCTATGACTACCGCGAGCTGGAGTCGCCTTCCGGGGCGGCGATGTGCTTCATCGTCATGGAGTACATCCGCGGCGAGTCGCTCGCCGACCTGATCAAGCGCGAGGGCGCGCTCAGCGAGGAGCTGGCGCTCGACGTGCTCGAGCAGGCCGCGCACGGCCTGGCCGTGATCCACCGCATGGGGCTGGTCCACCGCGACATCAAGCCGGGCAACCTCATGATCACCCAGAACGGGCAGATCAAGATCACGGATTTCGGGATCGCCAAGGCCGCGGCCGCCGTGCCGCTGACCCGCACCGGCATGGTGGTCGGCACCGCGCAGTACGTCTCGCCCGAGCAGGCCCAGGGTATGAAGGTCACCGCGGCTTCCGACGTGTATTCGCTGGGCGTGGTGGGCTACGAGATGCTCTCGGGCAACCGCCCGTTCACCGGCGATTCCTCCGTGTCCGTCGCGCTCGCGCACGTGTCCGCGGAGCCGCCCGCGCTGCCGATTGCCGTCTCCGCCCCGGCGCGCGAGCTCATCGAGATCGCGCTGCGCAAGGACCCGCGCCAGCGTTTCCGCGACGGCAACGAGATGCAGCTGGCCGTCGAGCAGGTCCGCCAGGGCCTGCGCCCCGCACAGCCGGGCGGCCAGACCGCGGTGATCGCCACGGAGCCCTCCCCCACCGCCTCGACCCAGATGCTCGCCGACGTGGCGGAGGAGCGCACCACCCGTCCCGCGGGCGCGTACCCGCCTTCCGCCGCTCGAGCAGTCGCTTCTCGACGCCCCCCTGCCCCCGCCTCCTCCCGCGCCGGCACCTACCGGGAGGCGCCCGCCCCGGCGCGCGAGCCGGAGAAGTCCTCCAAGGCCGGCCCGATCGTGGCCGGCATCCTCGGCCTGATGCTCGTCGGCGGCGCGGCGGCGTGGGCGATGACCAGCGGCGTCCTCGACGGCATCGGCGGTGGCGCGTCGTCGAGCTCTTCCACGGCCCCGACCGTGGTCACGCAGACGGAGACGGTGGAATCCACGCCGTCGCCCAGCGAGGACGAGGACACGGAGACTGACACGACGACGCGCGAGCGCGAGACCGTGACGCGCCACGAGCGGAGCCCCGAGACGCTGACCATTAGCGACGAGCCCACGCAGCCGAAGCACTCTCGGGAGGCCCCGACCTCGGCGGCGCGCCCGTCGGTGCCGCAGGGCTCGAAGACGGCCGGCGCGCCGACGAGCGCCCAGGAGGTGCCGAGCGTGGCGACGCCGGCGCCGTCGGCACCCGCCGCCCCGTCCGCAGGCGCCGACACTGGAACGGACAGCGGCGCAGGTGAGATAGAATTGCCTGACCTTGATTCCATCCTCGGAGGTAATGCGCAATGATGATCGCGGATCGCTACGAGCTCGGTGACGTAATTGGCACCGGCGGCATGAGCGATGTCTACGCGGCGACCGACACGGTGCTGGGCCGCGGCGTAGCGGTCAAAATGCTGAAGATGGACATGGCGCGGGACGAGAGCTTCCGCGAGCGCTTCCGCCTGGAGGCGCAGAACTCCGCGCGCCTGAACCACCCGAATATCGTGGCGGTGTACGACACGGGCGCGGAAAACGTCGACGGCGTGGCCGTCCCCTTCATCGTGATGGAGCGGGTCAACGGCCGGAACCTGCGCGACATCGTGCGCGAGGACGGGCCGCTGCCGCCGAATCGGGCGGCGTCGCTGCTGATCCCGGTGGCGCGCGCCCTGCAGGCCAGCCACGACGCGGGCATTATCCACCGCGACATCAAGCCGGCCAACATCATGGTCACCAACACCGGCGAGGTGAAGGTGATGGACTTTGGCATCGCGCGCGCGGTGGACGATTCCTCCTCCGTCCACACGCAGACTTCCGCGGTGATCGGCACCGCCCAGTACCTCTCCCCCGAGCAGGCGCGCGGGAAACCGGTGGACGCCCGCTCCGACATCTACGCGCTCGGCTGCGTGATGTACGAGGCCGTGACCGGCACCCCGCCGTTTGAGAACGAGTCCCCGTTCGGCGTGGCGTACATGCACGTCCAGGAGGACCCGGAGCCGCCGAGCGAGCGCCTCGCCGCGCTGGGCCGCACCAACGGCGCGCACGGCACCGTGGCCAATGCTGCCGACGCCGCGAACGCGCTGACTGACGACGAAGCCGTGAACCTCGACTCCGTCATCCTCACCGCGATGGCGAAGCACCCGGCCGACCGCTACCAGTCCGCCACCCAGATGTGCGAGGACCTCACGCTCCTCGAGCGCGGCAGTGTCACGCACGCCGCGCGCACCCACCTGGCGGCGGCCGAGCACGACCTGGGCCAGCAGCAGCCTGGCGCGCACGCCGCCGACGCGACCGTCGTCGGCGCGACTGCCGTGCCCGGCCCGCACGCTCCCCAGGCGCCGCAGGGCCCTCAGGGCGCAGTGCCACGCCCGCAGGGCACGACCCGCTACGAGGACCACCGCCGCTCCCACGAGAAGCGCCGCATCTCCTGGATGAAGTGGATCGCCGCCCTGCTGGGCCTCATCCTGCTCGGCGCCGCGTCCTGGCTGGCGTACGAGTACTTCTCCACGCCCGACACCTCGTCCGACACTCCGGTGGAGGAGTCGATGGTGCAGGTCCCGGACGTGACCGGCAAGCACCGCGACGAGGCCGTCTCCGAGCTCGAGGGCCTGGGCTTCCAGGTTGCTGTGAGCGACGAGCCGAGCCCGGACTTCGCGCGCGGCGACGTGATTGGCACCAACCCGACCGCCGGCTCCGAGCTGCAGCGCGGCACCCTGATCACGGTGAGCGTGTCCACGGGCAAGGAGGTCACGGACGTGCCGGACCTCACCGACATGGCGCCGCAGGAGGCGCAGGCGCTGCTGGAGGAGAGCGGCCTGGAGCTGAACGAGGAGATCCGCCACGAGGCGTCCGAGGACGTCCCGGAGGGTGCGATCATCTCCCAGCACCCGGCCGCGGGCACGCAGCTGTCCAAGGGCAGCAAGGTCACCATCACCGTGTCCTCGGGCCCGAAGCAGGTGGAGATCCCGTCGCTGGTGGGCTTGGACGTGAACCAGGCGACGGCGACGCTGTCGTCGTTAGACTTGCGCGCAACGGTAACCAAGATCGACTCGGAGCGCCCCGACGGCGAGGTCCTCGCCGTGGCCGGCGAGAACACTGAGGTCAACGCGGGCACGACCGTGGAGCTGCGCGTGTCCAACGGGATGCTGATGACCATGCCGGAGATCACGCGCCTGGACGTCAACGCTGCGGATGAGAAGCTGCGCGAGGCCGGCTGGAACGGCCGTCTCGTCGCCGGCCCGCCGGTGCCCACGGGCGCGATGGTGGACGCCGGCATGATCGGCCACCAGGGCGTGGGCGCGGGCGAGACGATCCGCAAGGACCAGGCCATCGGCTACAACCTGTGGGAGTTCGACGCGGCCCAGCTCAACCCGCTGAACAATAGTGCCGCCTCGCGGACGCCTGGTAAGGTATCGCCCCAGAACGCCAACGGGAACCAGCTGGGCGACGCAATCCGCGGGCTCGGCCTGTAAGGAGCAAGAATATGCCGAAAGCAAAAGTCACCAAGGATGCGAAGCCGGTCACTACCGCTTCCTCCGGCGCCACCCGCACCCCGGTCAAGATCAACACCGGCGGTACCCCGATGTGGTACAAGGTCATCATGTTTGGCCTGATGATCCTGGGCCTGGCCTGGCTGATCGTCTTCTACCTTGCCGCGGACCAGATCCCGTTCCTCGCGGAGCTGGGCCCGTGGAATTACGCCATCGGCTTCGCCGGGATGATCGTCGGTTTGCTCATGACAATGGGCTGGCGCTAATCGACGCCACGCTGCAGGCGGATACCCCTCGCGGGTATCCGCTTCTTTTTTGCTCGCCGTCAGCACGAACCTGAGAATTTGAGTAGTTGATAGGTAGGCAAACGCGGTAATCATTAATATTCGCGGATTCTTCCGAAAATCCCTTGACCTGCACAGTTAGTATTCCTATGGATGTTTCTACAAGTCCTCGCCACCCCCGGTTGGGGGTATATTCGTACTATATTAAGCGCAATCTCAGTTTAGTCGCTATAAATACTTACCAGGACGTCAACCGCGTCGAAATCGCACTTACTTCGAATCTCAGAAAGGAAAACCACATGCGCGCCTTCCGTACCGCCTTCGCCGCAGTGGCTACCGTCGCCATCGCTGGTGGCGCACTGACCGCCCCCGCTCACGCAATGACCAACGAGGAGTCCCGCCCGGAGACCCCGGCAACCAACGACTCCCTCCCGATCATCCACACCTACCGTGGCTCCGATCACATCAAGGCCAACGTGCTCAACCCGCGCCCGGTCTGCAACTCCACCGAGGACTACCGCACGGTCGTCTACAAGGTCACCGACAACTTCCTGCCGGTCGGCACCGTCTCCACCACCAACCTGTCGGACACGCCGGTTGACCTGACCCAGGACCTGTCCCGCACCCAGCAGATCTCCGCTTCCGTCAACGGCTCCAAGACCGAGACCCTGAACATCGGCGGCACCGGCTCCAAGGACGGCCTGCAGGGCACCATCGGCTACACCCTGGCCAAGTCCCTCGGCTGGGACGTCTCCGGCTCCCTGTCCTGGTCCGTCGGCCAGAAGATCGGCCCGTACAAGGTTCCGGCCGGCAACACCGGCGAGGCTACCTACGGCTTCCGCACCGTCACCATGACCGGTACCCAGCAGCGCTGCCGCCCGAACGGCACCTGGGCGACCCCGACCGCGTGGATCGCAAACATGCCGGTCAAGAACGAGGTCCGCGTCAAGAACTACGACACCCCGGCTGCTTCCTGGGCTCCGAACAAGGGCGCACAGGTCACCAAGCCTGTCGACGACGCAAACCCGAACTTCGAGGACGAGCTCAACAAGCTCCGCGAGGGCGAGGACCTCGAGGACGTGACCAAGGTCAACGACGACGAGGCCGCTGACGTCACCAACAAGGACATCACCGACGAGGGCACCGAGGTCGTCGAGGACGACGAGGCTACCGAGGCTGCTGACAAGGAGAACACCGAGGTCGAGGAGACCATCGAGGAGACCGAGACCGAGGGCGAGACCGCCGAGGACGCTGCTAACCGCGAGCAGCAGGACCTGGACCTCGAGCCGTACTTCACCTCCTCCTCCTGGAAGTCCTCCGGCTTCGCTGGCACCGCTGCGCTGCGCATCAAGAACGTTGGCAAGGACCGCTACTACGGCGAGTTCCCGGCTGTCACCTTCCGCGTTGACGTCAAGACCGCTGAGGGCCCGGAGGGCGTCGACCGCCTGATCACCGCCAACAGCCACAAGGGCGCTCACGTCCGCGACCTGGGCTTCGACCGTAAGAAGGGCGTCCGCACCTTCGAGGTCACCCTGGCTAACCCGATCAAGTCCGGCGAGGAGGTTGCGGTTGCTTCCTTCAACTTCGGCGACGGCAACACCTCCGAGGGCCGCATCCACAACTACATCACCGCGACCCAGACCGGCCGTCTCGATGGCGACGAGTCCGACGACAACGACCAGGACGTCGACTCCCGCGAGGCAACCGTCACCGACTTCGGCCGCAAGCTGGACGGCACCTTCTAAGCTGACCGCCTAAGCGGTTCCGCTTCGAAATTCTTTCTCCCGCCCGGGCTCTCCACCACGGAGGCCCGGGCTTCTTACTGCGCCCACAACGGCGAAGTTATCCACAGGCTGTGGATCCCTCTGTGCATACCCCACATTCCACAGCCTGTGGATAAACCTGTGCACTACTTCCACAACCCGAACAAAGTGGCTGTTCGAACGCTCTTTGCCCTCGCTAATCGACGCCACCCCGCCCCCAGTTCGAGGAATTACACGCCCGTAACTATCCACAATGTGAATAGATCTGTGGAAAACTCCCCATGGGGATAACCGGTGGACAACACGCCGCACTTCTCCACAATCCCCAAGTCAGCTACCCCGCGTACCCCGCGCTCACTGTGCACACTGTGCACACCGCCAGCGCGACCCACGCCGCCACCCACCGCGTACGCACGCTTGGCGACGTCACCGGCCACGCCATTAGCGCCCCCGCAACCAGCCCGCCGGCGTGCCCCCACACGCTCACGTCCGAGGCGACGAGCGTGTACACCACGTTGCCCGCGAGGAGGATGAGGGCGGGGCGGGGGTCGACGTGGCGTCGATAGGCGATGGCAACGAACACCGCCATGAGGGCGTAGAGCGCGCCCGACGCCCCCGCGGTCGGGGTGAGGAACGCGAACTGGAGCACCGCGGCGGAGGACCCCAGGATCCCCGCCGCGTACGCCACCGCGTACGGGCCGCTGCCCACGGCGCGCTCGACCTCGGTGCCGATCACGGCGAGCATGAGCATGTTGAGCACGAGGTGCGTGGCGCTTAAGTGCACGAACCCGGCTGTGAGCGCGCGCACGAGCCCCGCGCCCCGCGTCTCCGGCCCCCACAGCACGAGCTCGGCGCCCACCGAATCCCACACCACGCTGTCCAGCGAGCGCGACTGCACCGCCATCACCGCGTACACGAGGGTGCACAGCGCAGTAATGGCCACGCTCACGGGCGCGCCGCGGAAGAACTGCTGGGCAATCTTCTGCATGTCAGGCCTCCAAATACAAAAGTGCCCCCGCTGCACTGAGCGGGGGCAAGGGTCGAAGCGGTCTTACTCGGAGACCTCGACGGACTTGATAACGACGTCCTCGACCGGGCGGTCCATGCGGCCGGTCTGCACGTTCGCCAGCTCGTCGACGACCTTGCGCGAAGCCTCGTCGGTGACCTCGCCGAAGATGGTGTGGCGGTTGTTCAGCCACGGGGTCTCGGCGACGGTGATGAAGAACTGGGAGCCGTTGGTGCCCGGGCCCGCATTCGCCATGGCGAGCAGGTACGGGCGGTCGAAGGTGAGCTCCGGGTGGAACTCGTCGGCGAAGTTGAAGCCCGGGCCACCGGTGCCGGTGCCGGTCGGGTCGCCGCCCTGGATCATGAAGCCGGGGATGATGCGGTGGAAGATCGCGCCGTCGTAGAACGGGCCCTCGTTGGAGCCGGAGGCGTTGGCCGCCGAGTACTCCTGGGTGCCCTTGGCCAGGCCGGTGATGATCTCCACGGTCTTCGGCGCGTGGTTGCCAAACAGGTCAATCACGATGTCGCCGTGGTTGGTGTGCAGGGTCATCGTCTGCGTCTTATCAGTCATGGGTCCCAGGATACGCATTTTCGCGCGCGGGTGGCGGAGGGTGGCACACGAACGCGACCCGGGGTGCGTTCCCACACCACCGGGTCGCGTGTTCGGCGCGGCGCCTACTTCAGGCCAGCGACGACCTCATCGCGCGCGGCGACCAGGTTGCGCAGCGACGGCTCGACCTCGGCGTAGCCGCGGGTCTTCAGGCCGCAGTCGGGGTTGACCCAGAGGCGCTCGGTCGGCACGTTCTCGAGCGCGGCGCGCAGCAGCCCGGCGATCTCTTCCTGCGACGGGACGCGCGGCGAGTGGATGTCCCACACGCCCGGGCCGATCTCGGAGTGGAAGGACTCGTCGAGGTCCTCGAGCAGCTCCATCTTGGAGCGCGCAGCCTCGATGGAGGTGACGTCGGCGTCGAGGGCGGCGACAGCGTCGATGATCTGCCCGAACTCGGAGTAGCAGAGGTGGGTGTGGATCTGGGTTGCGGGCTGCGCCTCCAGGGCGACCAGGCGGAACGCGCGGACGGCCCAGTCGAGGTAGGCGGCGCGCTCGTCGGCGCGCAGCGGCAGAAGCTCGCGCAGCGCGGGCTCGTCGATCTGGATGACCTTGATGCCGGCGTTCTCGAGGTCGCGGACTTCGTCGGCAAGCGCGAGCGCGATCTGGTCGGCGGAGACGGCGAGCGGGACGTCGTCGCGCTTGAAGCTCCAGGCCAGGATGGTCACCGGGCCGGTGAGCATGCCCTTGACCGGCTTGTCGGACAGCGACTGCGCGTACTTCGCCCACTCGACCGTCATCGCGGCGGCGCGGGAGACGTCGCCGACGACGATCGGCGGACGGGTGCAGCGGGAGCCGTAGGACTGGACCCAGCCGTTCTCGGTGACAACGAAGCCGTCGAGCAGCTCGGCGAAGTACTGCACCATGTCGTTGCGCTCGGCCTCGCCGTGGACGAGCACGTCGACGCCGATCTCTTCCTGCAGCTCGATGACGTTTTTGATCTCGGTGCGCAGCGCCTCCTGGTAGGCGGCGTCGTCGAGCTCGCCCGCCTTGTGGTCGGCGCGCGCCTTGCGGATCTCCGGGGTCTGCGGGAACGAGCCGATCGTGGTCGTGGGCAGGGTCGGCAGGCCGAGCGCCTCGCGCTGCGCGGCCTGGCGCGCGGAGAACTCCGGCTGGCGCTGCACGGCTCCCTCGGGGAGCGCCTGCACACGCTTCTCGACGCCCGCGTTGTGGATCTTCTCGCTCTCAGCCCTCGTCCGGACCGCACGATCCGACTGGGCGAACGCCTCCTCGGCGGCCTCGGGGCCGGCGACGAGCGCCTGGATCTCGGCGACCTTCTCGTCGGCAAACGACAGCCAGGTCGCGACGTCCACGGGCAGGTTCTTCTCCGCCTTCAGGGTGTGCGGCACGTGCTGCAGCGAGGTGGACGTGGAGACCGAGACGGCGTCGCGGCCGGCAGCCACGGCCTCGAGGACCTCGGTGCGCTCGCGCAGGTTCGCGGCCCACACGTTGCGGCCGTCGACCAGGCCCGCCACCAGGTGGGTCTCCGCCGGGATCGCCTTGGCCACGCGCTGCGGGTAGTCGGCGTCCTGGTCAAGGGTCCACGGCGCCAGGTCCACGTGCAGCGCCTCGGGGGCGAGCTCCGCCAGGACGGGGAGCGCCTCGCGGGTCGCGCCGTACGGGGTGGTCAGGTACACGGCCGGGCGGTTCTCGGCGCCGAGGAGTGTCGTGTACGCCTCGCGCAGGTGCTGCGCCAGCTCCGCGTCCGGGGTGGACAGGTCGGCGACCAGGGCGGGCTCCGCCAGCTGGACCCACTCGGCACCGGCGTCCTTGAGGGCCGCGAGGACGGTGGCGTAGGCGTCGATAAGCGAGGGCAACAGCGACCACTCGGCCGGCTTGGACAGGGCAATCAGGGTGACGGGGCCGACCAGGAACGGGCGGACCGTATGGCCGGCCTCCTTGGCCTCCTCGAAGATGCGCACGATGCGCTCCGCGGCGGGCGCGATGTCCTGGCCAGCGGCGATCTCCGGCACCAGGTAGTGGTAGTTGGTGTCGAACCACTTGGTCATCTCGAGCGGGACGCGGGTGTCGTTGCCGCGGGCGAGGGCGAACTCCTCGTCCAGGTCGGTGCCGCCCGGGATCAGGCCGACGGTCAGCGCCGTCTCCAGGACCTGGTCGTAGTAGGCCACGTCGGCGGCGATGGCGTAATCCTCGGTCAGCCCAAGGTCGCGCAGGTGGTTGTAATTGTCAATGCGCAGCGCGTGCGTCGTGGAGCGGAACGTGTCCGCGTCGATGCGGCCCGCCCAGTAGCTCTCCAGCGCGCGCTTCAGCTCGCGGTTCGCGCCGATGCGCGGGTAGCCCTCGATTGTGGCCTTGGGGAACGGTGACGAGGATGACACAGTAGGTCCTTTCAATGGAAACGGGTGGGTCGGGTAATTCGGGTTTATTGGGGTGAGTGGTCTGCCCGCTGCGGAATCCCGATGCGGGACAACAGGTCCTGGGTCACAGCGAGGTTGTTGTGCGTGTACACGTGCAGGCCGCCGGTGCCGGCGTCCAGGATGGTGTTGGCGAGCCGCGCGGACATCTGCATGCCCAGCTCGTACTCCTCCTCAGGCGTCGTGGCCTGCGCGAGCGTACGGGCCACGCACTCCGGCACCTCGATGCCGGAGAGCTCGCCCATCCGCTGCACACGCTTCAGGCTGGTCATGGGCATAATGCCGGGGATGAGCGGGATGCGGACCCCGGCGAGTCGGGCCACCTCAACAAAGTCGAGGTAGTCCTGCGCGTTGAAAAACAGCTGCGTGATGGCGAAATCCGCGCCCAGCCGCTGCTTGGACAGCAGCACGTCCAGGTCTTCGTCGAAGTTCTTGGACTCCGCGTGCCCCGACGGGTAGCACGCCACCGACAGCGCCAGCTTGCCGGCGGCCAGGCGGAACGCCTCCTCGTCCTCCACGTCCTGGATCAGGTTGAGCAGGTCCGTGGCGTGCTGGAGGTGGTCCGCTGGCATGCCGGTCTCGGGCAGGTCGCCCCGGAGGGCGAGGAAGCCGCGGACGCCGGCGTCGATGAGCGTGCGAATCCACGTGACCAGCTCCTCGCGCGTGCCCGCGGTGCAGGCGAGGTGCGCGATCGGGCGCAGGTTGGTCGTTTCGGCGACGCGCGCGATGAGCGCGGCCGTGCCGGTGAGCCAGTCGCTGCGCCGTGAGCTGGTCACGGAGACGTAGTCGGGGCGGTAGGCCGCGAGGCCGGCGATGAGTTCGTCGAGTTTGCCCTCGTCCGCGCCGTGGCGGGGCGGGATCAGCTCGAAGCTCAGCGCGGTGCGCGTGCGCCGCCGCTGCTGCGTGGTGTCCTCGCCGACGCGGTCGATCGGCGCGGAGGCAGACAGCCGCGTCGGTGCAAAAGTGCCGCGCATTGGTTTCCGCCTTTCTCTGTGTCTGGGCCGTTTTTCAACGGTGTCCAAGAATCTAGGGGCCGGTTTTTCGGGGCACAACGAGGGGGCGCATCCGGGCAGGCCACGCGCGTTAAATGCGTGAATATTAATCGCAGAAATGAACAGCTTGGTATGTTTTTGCGTAACGCTTGGTCCGCGCGTGCGCGGCAGCGGTTTGGGTAGCCTTGGGGCGAACCGACCTCGACCCCCTACACAGAGGAGCGACAATGAACACGCAAATTTTCCAGGTCCTGCTCACCGGCATCTCCGACACCGTGAAGTACCTGCGCGGCCAGGACGAGAAGAAGAAGCGCGAGCTGTACGATTCGCTCGTTGACACGCTGAAGAACAACAACATCGACTCCCTGCACGACCTTGCGGACAAGGAGCAGCTCGAGGAGCTTTACGACGCCGCCCGTACCCAAGCCGGCGACGTCACCCGCGCCGCCCACAAACGCCTGGACCGCCGCCGCGCCGCCTTCAACGCCGCGCTGCCGGCCCGCGAGGAGCAGCGCAAGGCTTGGAAGGCCGAGGCGAAGCAGCACAAGAAGAAGGCCAAGGGCAACGGCGGCAAGATCGCGGCCGGCATCTTCGGCCTCGCGGCGCTCGCCGGCGCCGGCTGGGCGTGCTGGCAGTTCTGGCTCAAGGACAAGCTTAACGACGCCCCCGAGCCCGCCCCCCAGCCGCGCACCAGCACCGGCGAGGCGAAGCTGATCTATTCCACCACCACGGAGGACGACCTGCACGCCGAGGAGAGCACCGGCGTGTACTCCCCCGACACCGCCACCGCCACCGGCGCGCACGCGAAGGACTCCGCCGGCTCGACTGGCTCGACCGTGCTGACCACCAGCCTCGACGACACCCGCGACCACACCGAGGGCACCGGTGAGGGCCTGTCCACCCTGGACACCCTCGAGGACGACCAGCGCAAGGCCACCCGCGGCACCTCCACCCACAAGAGCCGCCACGCGCTGCGCGAGGACTAAAGGCGCGGGTCGCCGCGCCTGACCACGTGGACGTCGACGCCGCCAAACAGGCTGAAGCAGCGCACCACGATCTCGGGCGCGGAATCCGGCAGGTCCGCCGGGTCGATCACGCCGGGCGCCAGTTGCATGTCGTGGCCGCCGAAGAGCCCGACCCCGTTGACGCGCACGCGGAAGCCCTCGGGCACGTACACGTCGACACCGCCGAAGACGCCGACCGCATTGATGGTGGTCACCGGCTGCGCCAACTGCGCACCGCGCAGGTCAATGTCTACGCCGCCGAAGACGCCCACCGCCGTGTGCGTGGCCGCGATGGCGTCGCCGCGGACTTTCGACCCGCCGAACACGCCGAGCGAGACGCTCCGACCGCGCTCGACCGCCTGCACCTGTGCGAGCGCAGCCTCAACAGGCGGGGCGAGCTCGGCGCCCGGGATCTGCGCCGGCTCGCGGTGGCCGAAGAGGCGGTTCTGGGGGTCATCGACAAGGTCGGCGATGAGGGCCACGAGGTCGTCGCGAGTCGTGGCCGCCTCGCACTTCGAGGAACGCTCCTCGAACTCGTTCACGTCAATCTGCCCCTGGCCAAGCGCAGTGGACAGGACCTCGGCCGTGCGGTTGCGGTCGTCGTGGTTACACCGAATGCTCATACCTTGATGCTAACACCCGGCGCCGTCTTCTGCGGCCGTTTTCGCAGGCAGGCATGCGTGTTGGCGCCAGGGGCACTGGCGCTTTTAACACGAGGGCGACGGCACGCTACCCGTCATCCGGCGGGTCCGGGCTACGAAACGGCGCCCGCGCCGCATGATCCACCCCAGTCGGTGTGACCCGACCCGACGGCGAGACCCACACAATCCGCCCACCACGACGCTGCGTCCGCCCACGCGACGGCCTACCGGCCTGATAATTGTGATACCGACACAACCACCCCAAATTCCCCACCTCAGTCTCACCCCCATGCTGATGCTCCACCATATGATGCGCATCGCACTGTGACGCCGGCACATCACAATCCTTCCACGTACACGTAAGCGAATCCGCCAACATCATCTCCCGATGCTTCCGATGCGCAAACCACACATCATACGCATTCACCGGCCCATCAGCCGCCCCCACCAAAATCACCGACCCCAACTCAGCCAAACGCATCCGCACAAACTCCACACCGGAGACCACCACACCATTGTCAAACCGCACCTGGACGTCATCACCCGCCCCCGCGATGACCTTCACATACTCCCCCAGGTCCAAATTCGCAGTTACACGCACCGTGTAGTCCGCCTGCGGACACTCATCAGACAACCAGCCGACCACATCATCTTTCGCCGCATCAAACAACCCCTGCACCGCAAGCGAGGGACCAGTGACCTTCAACGTGGCCATCCCATCACCATGCTGGCGCACCCGCACCCCAGGCGTGCGCGCAGGCGCCGGCGACAACTTCTGCTTCAACTGCCCAGCAACACGGCGCACACACGCCAAATCACCACTGGTGGCACACAGCGTTTCAATAAACCGCCACCGGTTCGTCGCATCTGTAATCGAGCGCGACGCACGCGCAATATAGGCCAACGTATCCACCCGATGCCCGCACTCACGGGCCCCTGCCACCGCCCGGGCCTGGTAGCGCGAATGCGACGTCGGCGCGTACAACATGCGGGCGGCGACGACTAGCTGGGCGGCGCGGTCGGGGGCGACGCCGGCGTCGATAAGCGAATCTGCAGACACGCCAACGGCCGCGGCGACGTAGTCAACGCCGGCGCGGTCGTGGGCCACAAGGTCTGCAATCACATCCATACCCAGCACCATACGGGCCTGTGACCAGCGCAAACAAGCACTTGTGAGAAGACTCCCAAAACACCCACCGAAGGGAACCGCGGGCCCGTTCCCTGCGTCTAATACTGGTTAAGGGTTTTCCGCGCGCCAGGCGATGAGGAGGTTGCGCACGAGGCGCTCGCGCACGTCGGGAAACAGCGCCGTGAGGGTCGCGTCCATGGGGCGGGTGACCACGATGAGCTCGGAGGCGAGCTCGGTCGGCGTCTGGTCCGGCGCGATGAGCCCGTGGGGCGCGGCCTTGTCCAGCAGCACCTGCACGCGGGCGAAGAACTCGTCGCGGCGGCACTTCACGTCCGGCTCCACGCCGTCCGGCAGCTCGGACGCGAGCGCGCCGACGAGCATGCCCACCCCGTAGTCCACGAGCCGCCACACGAAGCGCTCCCAGCTGCCTTCGGGGTCGTCGTCGAAGGCGGCGAGGGTGTCGTCGAGAAACCCGTCCAGGTCCTCGATGAAGCGGAGCGCGCACGCCTGGCGCAGCTCCGCCCGCGACGGGAAGTGGCGGTAGAGGGTCGCAATGCCGACGCCAGCGTCCTTCGCCACGCCCTCGAGCGTCACCGCGGAGTTGGGGCGGGTGCGGAACTGCTCGGTGGCGGCAGTGATAATTTGGTCGCGTTTCGCGCGCGCATCTGATCGCACCTGCATCTCCTTCCCGCGCGATACGGTTTCGTCTTGACATCGCGCTACTTGCGGAGCACCATAGCAGGAGTCTTAAGTGATAGCCAACCCTCCACTTGGAGTTTTTCAATGACACAAATTCTCAGCGCAACCGACCTTGTGCTGCGCAAAGGCGACGACCCGGTGAGCGTCGACGCCAGCGAGGGCTTCAACTTTCTGCACGTCGGGCGCGAGTCAAGCGCCACGACGCTCGCGATGACCCTCGCCGGCCGCTACAAGCCGCACTCGGGCACGGTCGACGGCCCCGGCTTCAAGAAGACGGCGCTAGCCGGCGTGCACATGATCGATTCGCTCGACCGGCAGCTCCCGCTGCGCGACTTGCTGCGCGAGCAGATCGCGTGGTCGCAGCCGTTTTTCAAGCCGACGCCGCGCCGCCCGCTCGAGCACGACACCGTGGCTCGTTGGCTGGAGCCGCTGGGGCTTGAGGAGCTTGATAGCGCTACGTCGGTAGGCGAACTCAACGTCCTCGACCGCTTCCGCTTCCGCATTCTGCTCGCGCTGGTGTCGCGGCCAAAGGCGGAGCTGCTCATCGTGGACGACGTGGACCAGATCCGCGACATGTCGCTGCGCGCGAAGCTGCTGGACAACCTGTACGCGGTCGCTGAGGAAGTGCCGGTGTTGGTGACGAGTGCGAACGAGGAGGACCGATGAGCGGACTGCACCTGGGATCGAATTTCCGCAAGTTTCTACACGGCAAGCTGCCGCCGCTGGCGCTGATTGCAATCACGCTGCTGCCGCTGCTGTTCGGCGGCCTGTTCGTGTGGAGTTATTGGGACCCGCTGGGCAACTTGAACAAGGTGCCGGTGGCGTTGGTGAACTCGGATGAGGGTGAGAATGGGCAGCAGGTCGTGGATAAGCTGCTCGAAGAAAAGCCCATGAACTTCCAGGTGGTTTCCGCCGACGAGGCCCGGCAGGGCATCGCGGACGGCACCTACTACCTGGGCATGGAGATCCCGACGGACTTCACCGAGGCCGTGACCAGCGTGAAGGAGGACAACCCGCACCAGGCGAAGATCAACGTCACGCTGAATGAGACGAACGGCTTCATCCCCACGATGCTGGGCAGCCAGGCCACGCGAGTGATTACGGATACCGTGTCCAACACGGTCGGATCGAAGGTGGTGGACCAGCTCTTCGTCGGCTTCAACACCATCAACGATGGCATGGGCCAGGCCGCCGACGGCGCGGGCCAGCTCAACGAGGGCGCGAAGAAGGCCGGCGAGGGCGGGCAGAAGCTTGACGACGGCGCCACGAAGCTGGATGACGGCATGCAGGAGTTCAACTCCAAGCTGCAGCAGATGCCCAGCGCGGCACACCAGCTTGACGACGGAGTGACGCGCCTCCAGGACGGCGCCCAGCAACTCAACACCGGCATCGGCACGGCGGCAAGCGGCGCGAGCCAGCTTTCCGACGGCATGCTCACGCTCCAGGGCGGCACCGACAAGCTCGGCGCGGGCGCGTCACAGGTTGCGGGCGGCGTGGACAAGATCGCGGGCGTGGCCGGCCAGCTCGGCGCGGCGCAGGCAGCGTTCGCGGACATCGACGCATCCCTGAACCAGGTCATCGCGGACCTGGACGCCTCGCCGATCCCGGGCACGGAGCAGATCGCGGCGCAGGCTCGCCAGACGCAGGCGCAGCTGCACGGCGGCCCGCTCGCCACGGCGATGAACTCGGACCTGGTGAGCCAGCTGCAGCTGCTGCAGAACGGCGCGCACCAGGTGGCCAACGAGCTGCAGGACCCGAACGCGCAGTACCGCGGCGGCGTGAACCGCGCCACCGACGCGGCCCAGCAGCTGGCGGCCGGCCTGGCCAAGCTGCAGGACGGCTCCGGCACGCTCGTCGCCGGCGTGGCGCAGCTGAAAGACGGCACGTCGCAGCTGGTCGTGGCGGCGAACACGGCGTCGGACGCGTCGTCCAAGCTGGCCGACGGCTCCAACCAGCTCGTCGTGGGCCTCGGCGCGCTGAACGACGGCCTGGTGCAGCTCGATGACGGCACCGGCGAGCTCAGCGTCAAACTCCACGACGCGCAGGAGCAGGCGCCGACGTGGGAAGGCGAGCGCCTGAACAAGGCGGTCGACTCCGCCTCCAACCCGGTCGTGCTCAACCAGGCCGGCGACGAGCTGACCTTCTTTGGCAAGGGGCTCTCCCCGTTCTTCCTGTCGCTGTCCCTGTGGTTCGGCGGCCTGGTGCTGTACATGATCTTCGAGCCGATTTCGCGTCGCGCGATCGACTCGGGGACGTCGCCAGTGCGCGTGGCGCTCAACACGCTGCTGCCGTCGTTCCTGGTCACCGGCGTGCAGTCGGTCTTCCTGTGGATCATGCAGGTGTTCATCCTGCGCGTCGAGCCGACGCACGCTGGCGTGATGCTGGCGGTGCTGGTGGGCGTGTCGTGGGTGTTCGTCTCCTTCATCTACATGCTCAACTGCATCTTTGGTAAGTCGATTGGCCGCCTGCTCACCATGGCGCTCATGTCGCTGCAGCTGGTGGCGTCGAACGGCCTGTACCCGCCCGAGGTGCAGCCGAAGTTCATCCAGTGGGTGCACAGCTGGGACCCGATGCGCTACTCGGTGGACCTCATGCGCTACGCCCTGTTCGGCACCGACGGCGGCGATCCGCGCATGATGCGCGCGATGCTGGTGCTGTTGGGCATCGCGGTAGGCTCGTGGGTGGTCGCCTGCCTGGGCCTGACCAGGCTGCGCCAGATCCCAGAGCGCGATCTACACCCCGAGCTTTCGGTCTAAGACCGAGAGCCCTTGCCGGGAGCGGATTGTTGACGTATCATCTTGATGGACGACATCCCACACGGAAGGACACATCATGTTCAACCCGCTCAACCTGCTCCCCGCTAACCAGAAGGCCGCCAAGGCCGCCAAGGCACAGAAGGCTGCGAAGTCAAAGACCCGCCTCGCCTCCGGCGCGCTGCGCGTGCCCACCGGCCTGTATATCCTGAACTCCGGCATCGGCAAGATTGGTGCCGACGAGGGCACCGCCGAGTTCCTCCACGGCATGGCCGTCACCGGTATCCCGGCGCTGAAGGACATGGACAAGGAAACCTTTGCCAAGTTCGTCGCCTACTCCGAGACCGGCATCGGCGCAGCGCTGCTCACCCCGTTCGTGTCCAACCGCCTCGCCGGTGCCGCGCTCGCGACGTTCGGCGCGGGCCTGCTCACCATGTACTTCGGCAACGACGCGATGACCGAGGACGACGGCATCCGCCCGTCCCAGGAGGGCCTGCCGCTGTCGAAGGACTCCTGGCTCGTAGCCATCGGCGCCGCGCTCATGGCTCTGCCGCGCAAGTAGGCGCAAGGAAGCGCGGGCACGGGGTCGCGGCACTAAAATGTTTCGCGTGAAACGTCTCCCCGCCCTCGCCGCCCTGCTCGCGCTCGCCGCTGCGGCTACCCCTTTTGCTACAGCGCAGCCGTTGCGGCCGTTCGCGGCGAGCTGTACCCCGATCCACGTCGTGCAAGCGGCGGGATCGGGGTTTTCGCATTCCTGGGATCCGTCAGCCCGCGACACGCTTTTCGACGACGGCTCGTCCCCCGCCGCCGACCTCACCGAACACTTCGGCGCGCGCACGGTGCGCACCTACCAGGTCCGCTACCCCGCCTCGTTGGGCCGCTTGAGCGCGCTCGGCAGCGCCAGCGGCGGCATCGAGGGCACGGAGGCCGCAACCTACGGCGAGTCCGTCACGCAGGGCACGGACGACGCGGTGCGCGAGATGGAGACCGTGGCGAGTGCGTGCCCGCAGACCCGTTTCATCATGGTGGGCTACTCGCAGGGCGCCCACCTGATCGGCGACGCGGCGGCGCGGGCGGCGCACGGCCAGGTGCGCGGGGTGGGCCCGGAGCAGATTGCCGGGGTGGTGTTGTTTGCGGATCCGGGGCGGGCGAGCGTCGATAGGCAACGGGCCCTGCCGCCCGCCAAGCTGTACGCGCCCGCGCCGAAGGGGGTCCTGGCGCGCGGCGGCGAGCTGATCAACGGCGGCGGTTCCGGGGTGATTCCGGAGCGCGTGGGCCTGGCCGGCGAGCGCGCGCTGAGCTTCGCCGGCCTGGAGGGCAAGGTGCTCTCGCTGTGCAACCCTGCCGATATGGCGTGCTCGACGGACCCGGATTCCGCGCTGCGCGACCTGGCGGATGTGGCGATGCGCGAGGAGGCCGTGGGCCCGCCGAACGCGGCGACCGGCGCGCACGTGCTGGAGTTTTCTCGCCGCATGGACGCGGGCGTGCCGTTGCAGCAGGCGGTGCGCGAGTCTGGGCTATCGCTTCTCGACGCCCCCGCCGCCGCCCTCATACTCGGAGAGATCGCACTCTTCGCCCAGGCGGCCGACGGCGCCACCCGGTCGGAGCAGGCGGTCACCCCGCCGGAGCAGCTCGTGGCGGTGACGCTGCTGTCGGCGCTGCCGAACCTGGCGAAGGAGGGCGTGACCTGGACGTACCTGCTGCCGGCCCTCGAGGGGCTGCGCGGCGCGGTCGCGGCGGCGTCAGGTGGCGGTGCTGCGGGCGACGAGGCTGGCGACGGACCCGAGGCGTGGTTCGACGTGGCGCTAGAGACGATGCGGGCGACGCAAGCCACGGAGCGGTTCTACCTGCAGCTCGCTGGCGCCGGCGTTGTGCCGCGCGTGCCGACGCCGACGGAGCGCAGACAAGTCGCGGCCCATGGTGCGGTGACGCAGCTGATGGACCAGGTTGCGAGCGCCGCCGGGCTGCAGGCGGCGAGGCGCAACCCCGCCAACGCGAACCTGTTGGCGTCGGCAAGCCAGGCCGGCGACTTCGGGCCGCGCCACATGTCGTACTACAAGCTCGGGTATACCGACAGCCCCGGCGGGTTCAACGTCGACGGGCAAACCGGGTACGACTACGCCGTCGACTGGCTCGACGATGTAGTCCGCGGAGTGCTGCGGGAGGGGTAGCCGGCATACGAAAAACCGCCCGTGCGGGCCGTGGACCCCTCAGCGGGGCCCAACCAACACGGGCGGTTACCGGAGCTACAAACTACTTCTCAGCAGCCGCAGCCTCCTCAGACTTCGGAGCCTCAGACTCCTCCGACTTC